>NZ_DATNGK010000016.1:0-35406 GCF_035605935.1 Actinocrinis sp.
GCCTCATCCGCCACCCGCACATGCACCGCATCACGATCCGGCTCCGCATACACCGCCACCGAACCCACCCCCACATCCCGACACGCCCGCGCCACCCGCACCGCGATCTCCCCACGATTCGCGATCAGCACCTTACGCACGGTGTGACTCATGCCTGCTCGTCCTTCCTCGCGGGGGGCTGTTCGAAGACCTGGCGGGCGCGGCGGCCACGGCCGGTGTCAGGGGCCAACGATACTGCGCGGACCATGCTTGACCCATGGCCTTGTCCGTCGCTCGAGCTTTGCGCGAACGCCGAGCGGCCCCCGGACCGCAATCCGGGGGCCGCTCGGGTGCATGTGCCGCGACCGACGACAGCTATCGGGAGGTCTTCAGCAGGCGCATGCCTCTTCGAGGGTGAATCAGTGCGCAGGCATCAGCCGAGTTCGTCGGTGATGAAGTTCCCTGCGTTGTACGAGCCCCAGCCGGTGACCCGGTCGTAGCCGGTTCCCGCGCTGAAGCCGCCGTTGCTTCCGCTCTTGACGTCGTGGAACGCGCTCGAGTACTGCGAGCCGCCGGCGATCGAGTACAGCGTCGGGTTGGCGTATCCGAGCGCTGCCTTACCCTTGGCCGCCGCGTATTGGTCGTAGATCGCGGTGAACGCCGCCCAGCTCGGGGCCGCCGCGCTGGTGCCCCAGACCTGCTGCCAGCTGCCGGCCGAGTAGATGTACCACGGGCTGTTCGGGCCGCCGTCGGTCGCCACGTCCGGCACCGAGCGGTAGCTGCCCGAGAGCGCGGACTGGAAGCTCGGCTTGGTCCACTTCACCGAGACGCCGCCGCCGCTGCCGGACCAGGCCGCCTCGCTGCGGTACGCGCCGGCGGAGGTCTCGGTGAGGTTGGTCGCGCCGACTCCGGTCGCGTCCGGGTCGGAGGCCGGGTAGTCAACGGCGGTCGCGCCGTTCTGTGCGTCTTTCGAACCGCTGTCGCCGGAGGCCGCGTAGATCGACTGGCCCTGCGCCGCAGCCTGCTGAAGCACGGTGTGCACGGCGCTCAGGTTCGCGCTGGTGCGGTCCAGCTCCGAGGCACCCCAGCTGCTCGAGGTGACCGGGACGTCGGCACTGACGATCGCGGCGTAGAGGTCCTGCTCGCCGGCGTCGGTGTTCGGGGCCTCATACACCTTGATCGCGGCGCCCGGCGCGATGGCCTGCACCACCTCGATGTCGAGTTCGACCTCGACTTCGCCGCTGCCGACGCCGCCGGAACCGCCGTCCACGTTCACGCGGGCCGGGTTGGCGGAGACGCCGAGCGAGTACTTGTTGTCGTACGTGGTGATGTACGACTGGACGTAGTCGTCGAACTCGACGAGTGCGACGCTCTTGCCAGAGCCCTTGTAGCCCGCGCTGATCAGGGAGCTGAGGTTGTACCCGCTGCGGATCTTCGCCGGAGTGAAGTTCGTCGCGCGCGGCTGCACCACGGCCGGGGTCACCGACTGGTGCTGGAGTTCCACGTAGCTGCTCAGGCCGGAGACGTCCACGACGCCGGCGGCGACGTCAGAAGGCAGCGTCGGCGCGGCGTCGTTCGCGTAGTAGGACTTCGAGCCCTGACGGTAGTTCGACAGGTGGGTGCCGAACGCCTTGGCGATCTGCGCGGCGCTACCGGAGGCGTCCACCACCAGATTGCCCTTGGAGATGTTCCCGACCTTCAGGCCTTGCGAGCGCAAGTAGTTGGTCAACCGGTTGACGGCGGCTGTGGTCGGGCCGAACCGGTCGGCAAACTGCGCCGGGGTCACGTACTTGCCGTACAGGGGGTTCGTGCGGTCGCTGACCGCCGCGATGAAGGCATCGAGCGCGGCGGGGTCGCGCGGGGCGAGGGTCACGGCGACCGAGACCGGCGCGTTCGCGGCCAGGTCGCCGACGCGGGTCGAGTGGCTGACCGCCCCGACCACCTCGCCGGCGAGGGCGAGTCGCGGGGCGAGGGCAGCATGGGACGGCGCGGCGGCCAGAGCCAGCACGGGTATCGGCGCCGCGAGTGCGCTCAGCAGCCGATGGCGGACTTTCACTTGGTGCTCCTCCGGGGTGGGTATAGCGGGTCTTGCGAGAGCGCGTCCGGCCGGCTGGCGCAAGCCGGTGAACACCTCTTTCACGCTAGGCGGGGCAGAGTGCTGCCATAAGCGGGAAAACCCTTGTCTTCACCCCGGGCCAGCTGAAATCACGAAACATCGTGGTAATCTGCCGCATCTCGTCAGCCCAGAACGCGAGCCAAGGCGGTCTGGAGGCCGCGCAGCTCACAGCGCGGGAACACGCGAAGCAGGCGCGCCAGTGTGGACCGGCGCGCCCTGTCAACTACGGATCCGGCGCTTGAGCTTGAACTTGCGGTTCAGCTTGCCCGCAGCCGGGCCGGCTGCGGCGCGGCCTCGGCGAGCATCCGCGCCAGCTGGGTGCGTGATCTCACGCCAAGTTTGCGGTAGCTGCGCGAAAGCGTCGCCTCGACGGTCTTCACGCTGACGAACAGCGCCGCGGCGATCTCCCGGTTGGTCGCGCCGGCCGCGGCCAGTTCGGCGCAGCGCCGCTCGGCCCCGGTCAGCGCGGCGTTGTCCACGCCCGCGCCGGCCTGCGCGATCGGCTCGCCGAGGCGGCCGCGTTCGCGCTCGATCTTCTCCGCCCAGAGCGTCGCGCCGGCGTCCGCGGCGAGCCGCTGCGCCTCGGCCAGGGCGTCGCGCGCCGCACCGGGGTGTCTGCGCCGCCGCTCGACCTGCGCCAGCGCGAGCAGGGTGCGTACGCGCTCCAGCGGCAGGTTCGCCTGCTGTTCGGCGGTCGCGCGCAGCCGCACCGCAGCCTCGGCGAGGTTGCCGAGCGCGGCCAGGCGCAGCGCGTCCGAGCGGTCGAGAGCGGTGATGACACTGCGGCGGCCGAGCCGCCTGGCCTGCTCGCCGACCGTCGCGATCAGCTGCGCGGCCTCCTCGGACTCCCCGACCGCGACGAGCGCTTCGGCCAGGTCCGCGTGCCAGTTGCCGGAGGCCGGGTCGGTGATGCCGATGCGCCGCTCGATTCCCTCGGCCTCGCGTAGCGGTTCCACGGCGCGCGCGGGCTCGTCGGCCAGCAGGTGGATGCGGCCGAGCACGGCGAGGTTGCGCACCAAGCCGTGCTGGTCACCGTCCGCGCGGGAGGCGGCGAGCCCGGCCTCGGCGTAGTAGAGGGCGCGGGCCAGCGTGCCGCCCGCGGTCTCGGCCAGCGCGGCCGCGAACAGCACCGGGCCGCAGGCGTCGCTGAAGTCCTCGATCAGCCGCAGCGCCCGCTGCGCGCTCTGTGTCGCGCCACGGCAGGCGCCGGCCCGCACGCGGATGTCCGTCTGGGTGATCAGGATCGTGCACAGGTCTTCGACGCCGATCGCGTCGCCGGCCCGGTCCAGCAGCGCGGTGACCTTGCGTTCGGCGGAGGCCAGCCGGTCGGCCTGCATGTCGTAGAGGGCCTCGCGGCGCACCGGCTCCCACAGCCCGGCCGGTCCCCAGGCGGCGGCCGGGTTGTGCGCGGCCAGCTCGAAGGCCTGCTCGAGCGCGGCGCGGCCGGCCGGGTCGCCGGTCAGGCCGTGGCTGTGCGCGAGCGTGGTCAGCGCGGAGATCTCGGTGAGCGGGTCGCCGGCGCGGCGGGCCAGTTGTGCGGCCTCGCGGGCGAAGACCGCGGCGGCCATCACGTGTCCGACGACGAGTTCTACCCGCGCGGACCAGCAGCGCAGCTTCGCCTCGAGTCCCGGGTCGCCGGCCACCTCCGCCAGGCCCTGCGCGATGATCGGGCTGACCTCGCCGAGTGAGTTTCCGGCGCAGCGCAACAGCAGGATGCGGGCGGCCGTGCGATGCGCCGGGGAAGCGCTCTGGCCAAGGACCTGCTCGGCCAGCCGGCGCGCCTCGCCGCGCAGGGCGGCGTCGCAGGCGTACTCGGCGGCGGCCAACAGCCGCTCGGTGCGCAGCGTGCCCTCGTCGGAGGGGGTGCGCTGGGCGGCGAGCGCGGCTAGTTCGGCGGCGGTCGTGGGGGCGCCACGGCGGCGTGCGGACGCGGCGGCCTCGGCGAGAGTCGCGGCGACCTGCTCGTTCTCCGCCGGATGGGCGAGGGCCAGATGGCGGGCGCGCTCGACCGGTTCGACGACCGCCGAAGCCAGGTCGGCGTGGGCGGCGCGGCGGGCCTTGGACGAGGCGTCGGCGTAGATCGCGGTGCGCACGAGGGGGTGCTCGAACTGGATCAGGCCGTCCGCGCCGACCTTGATGACGCCGAGTCGTTCGGCGACGGCCAGGTGGTGCGCGAAGTCGGCCTCGCCGTCGACCTTGCCGAGCAGGGTGAGCGTCGGGCGGTCCGCGGTACTGGCCAGCAGCAGCACCGAACGGGTCGGGTCGGGCAGCTCGCGCAGCCGGCGCAGCAGCACCGCGCGCAGCCGGGACGGTATCGGCAGCAACTCGCCGGGAGCGAGGGCGCACTGGTCCGGCGGCAGGGCGCGGGCCAGTTCGAGCGCGTAGAACGGGTTGCCGCCGGATGCCCGGTGTATCTGGCGCACGGTCGGCGGCGGCAGCTTCGCCCCGGTGTACTGGTCCAGCATCGCGGCGACGTCGGAGAGACCGAGCGGCGCGACGGCGAACTCGGCGATGTCCGGCGGCACAAGGTCCACATAGGCCGGGGAGCCACCCTCCGGCGCACGCTCTGCGGCCAGCACCCGCACCGGCAGGTCGGCCGTCCGGCGGGCGACGAAGCCGAGCACCTGCGCGGTGGGCCGGTCGACCCACTGCAAGTCGTCGATGACCAGCCACACCGGGGTGCGCGCGGACAGTTCGCGCAGCAGGTGCAGGACCGCGAGCTGGACCTTGAGCCGGTCCTGGTCGCTGTGCGGGACGGTGCCGCGCAGCAGCGCCGCTCGCAGCGCGGTGCCCATGCCGCCGGGCAGCCGGGCGATGGTCTCGTCGGAGACCGGGCCAAGCAGGTCGATCAGGCAGACGAACGGTAGCCGCAACTCGGCCTCGGCCGGGGTACAGCGCAGCACCCTGACCCCGGCGGCCGCGGCCTCGTTGGCCAGCACCGTCAGCAGCTTGGACTTGCCGATTCCCGCGGGTCCGTGCAGAAGCGCCCCTGGCCCCTGACGCAGTCGTTCGCGCGCCTGGCGCAGCAGCTCCTCGCGGCCGATCGGCGGATCAGCCACGGGCTGCGGGAGCGTGGGCGCGAGCATCGGGCCCCGGCCGTGGGCAGCCCGGATCGCTACCGGTCGGACGAGGGTGGACACGGTCGAACCTCCTCGAAGGACGGCGCGGTGCGGACCCGTACTCGGACGGCGTCGCCTTGCGTCGCCGTGGAACGAGGTCGCGCAGCCCGGGGATTCCTGCCGCGCATACGCAGCGAGACCGTGCAACTACCGTATAAAGCGCTGCCGGGACTATATACCTGAGATGGGCGTATCGGCAATGGTAAGCGTCGTAGCCTGCGTATATACTCGGTCTCTGTTCGGCGGCCGGATAGATCAGAGCCCTGCCGCCACTTCGATCATGGTGATCAGCTGGCCACGGACGGTCACGGCTTGCGGGCGACCGCGCCGTAGATGTTGAGGTGCTGTGGCGGAATCGGCCTGCTGCTGTCCGGCCGCCAATGCGCCACATCGACCAGACCCGGCTCCAGTAGTTCGAATCCGGTGAGCAATTCGGCGATCTGGACGCGACTGCGCGGGATGAACGGCGCCGTCGCGTCGTTGTACACCCGAGAGTTGTTCAGCACCTTGATGTTGAAGTCGTAGGTGGCGTGCGACAGCACCAGGTGGCTGCCGGGCGCCATCGCCTCGCAGAAGGTGGCCACGATCCCGGCCGGATCAGCTGTGTCCGGGATGAAGTGCAGGATCGCCATGAGCAGCAACACGACCGGGCGGTCGAAGTCGATCACATCGCGCAGTTGCGGGTCGGCCAGTATCCGCTCCGGCTCGCGCAGGTCCCCGGCGAGCACGGTGGTGCGTTCGGGGCGGCGGCGAGACAGCAGGGCGCGGCTGTGCGCGAGCACCACCGGGTCGTTGTCAACGCAGACCACGTGGGCGTCCGGCGCGACGGCGTGCGCGGCCTCGTCGCTGTTGCCCATCGTCGGAAAGCCGGTACCGATATCGAGGAACTGACGGGCCCCGCGCTCGGCCAGAGCGCGCACCGCGCGGCCGAGGAAGGCGCGGTTCTCCCGGCAGGCCTGGGTCACCTCTGGGGCGTTCGCTATGGCGCGTTCGGCGACGATCCGGTCCGCGGCGAAATGGTCCTTGCCGCCAAGCCAGTAGTCATACACCCGCGCGGGATGCGCCTTCGTGGTGTCCGTGTCGTACCACTGCTCCGAAGTACCTCTGCCTGCCAAGTTCCGCCCCTCCCCTGGGGTTCACAGTGGTCGCTGACTGTCCCGCCGGGCATGGCGAAGCCGCCGCGGCAAGCCGGTCGCTGGTGAATTCTAGGTGAATCGCTGCGCAGCGTAGCCGTTTCCGCACTGAACGCAAGAGCGTTCGAGCGAAGCGTCTGCAATTGCAGCGGCCGATCAAGTGTTCGACCACTTCTTGACTCGCTGAGCAGCCACTCCCCTTGGGCCGGGATGGCTGGCGGGCCTGGCGCGTTAGGCCTCGACGACGAACGCGACGACTTTGCCGCCCTCGGGCCGCAGCCGGATGCGCCAATCTGCGGTCAGCGCCTCGACCAGCGAGAGCCCGCGGTGGTGCTCGTCGTCCTCGCCGGCTTGGCAGACCACTGGCAGGTCACAGGCTCCGTCGCTGACCTCGCACTCGATCCGCCCCGCCGCGATCGCGACCTCGACGGTGACCGGCCCCGCGCCGTGCAGCACCGCGTTGGTCACCAGCTCGCTGAAGGCGACGGCCGCGCAGTAGCAGGCCTCCTCCCCCAGGCCGCGGTCGGCGATCCAGGCCTCCAGCCAGATGCGGGCCATCCGGGCGTGCACCGGCTGGGCAGGGAACTGCCAGCGCGCGGTGGCGCGCGGCGGGTACTCGGCCGAGGTGCGCGGTTCCGGCAGGGCGCTGGTCTCAGGCGCCTCCGACCCGGGGCTCCAGCCCGGCAGAGCCGGGGTCCACGCGGAATGGTCCGTTTCCGCCGCCGCTGCCGATCTCATCGGGCTGCCACCTTAGGTCCCGCTCGTCGTGTCCTGATCCTGATGCTTCGCGTACTGTTCCGGCGCGCGTTACGCGGCCTGCACGGAATGCTACGAAGCGTTCACGCGATTGCCGATGCAAATTGCACTACTGCAACTCTTTCAGGTGAATACGCGGTAGTCCGCTCACCCTGGGCCTCCTGAGACGTCAGGATCGGCGCCGTGTTGACGCAGTCTCAAACGGCGCGGTGCCGAAGGGTGCGGGCGTGATGCCCGGCCGCTACCCCACTGTGCGTCGCAGACGCCTGGCCGGCGAGCTCAAGCGGCTGCGGATCGCGGCCGGGCTCACCGGCGAGCAGGTGGCCGAGCGGCTCGCGCCGCTGGGCCGGTGGTCGGCCTCGAAGGTCTCCCGGATCGAGACCGGACAGGTCGCGGTGCACCATGGCGACGTCGCCGACCTGCTGGACCTCTACGGCCTGGCCGACGGACCCGCCCGCGGCGAGCTGATCGAGATCGCCCGGGAGAGCGGCAAGCGCGGCTGGTGGCAGTCGTACCGCGATGTGCTGCCCGGCCACATCACGCCGATCCTCGACTTCGAGGCGGAGACCTCGGCGATGCGGTTCATGCACAACCAGCTGGTTCCCGGGCTGCTGCAGACCCCGGACTACGCGAGGGCACTGATCCGCAGCTGCCGGCCAGAGGCGCCGGCCGAAGAGGTGGACCGGCTGGTGGAGTTGCGGCTGGACCGGCAGAAGCTGCTGGAGCGCGCGGACCCGCCGCAGTTGTGGGTGATCCTCGACGAGGCGGCGATACGCCGTCCGGTGGGCGGCGTGCAGGCGATGCGCAGCCAACTGAACCGCTTGCTTGAGCGCGCCGTGGACCCAGGCACGGTCGTGCAGGTGATCCCGTTCACGGCCGGGGAGCACACCGGGCTCGACATGCCGTTCACGATCCTGTCCTTCCCGGGAGACGACGACCCCGATGTCGTCTACCTGGAGCAGCACACCACCGCGTGCTACGTCGAGGACGAAGGTGACGTAAAGCTGTATAACGTATATTTCGATCATCTGCGGGCCTCGGCACTCGGCCCGCGTGAGTCACGCGCCCTGATCAACGAGGTAACCAAGGAGTTGACATGAATGACGAAACCCGCACCGGCGCCGAAGCAGTCGGCGCCGCCAACCATGCGCACGCCCCCAGTTCCGGCAAGTACGCCATCGACCTGTCCGGCGCACAGTGGCGGATCAGCAGCCACAGCAGCGGCAGCGGCAGTTGCGTGGAACTGGCCGCGCTCGCGGCCGGGCACGTCGCGGTCCGCGACTCGACCGACCGCACCCGGCCCGCGCTGGTCTTCGACGCGGCCGAGTGGCAGGCCTTCGTGGCCGGGATGGCCGACGGTCAGTTCGGCGACCTCGGATAGCGATTGACGGCCCGTCACACAACGCCGGTCACGCCGGCGCTAAGGACGAGCTGAATGGGGCAAGCGGGCGAAAGAGAGCAAGCGGACACAGCACCCTGATGGCGCGCCTCCAGGGGCCGGGTGACGCGCCGGAGCTTGTTGATCGCTTGACCCTACGCGCCCTCGCGCCGTGCCGCCGGAGCATGCGAAGCTGTCGCTATGACGACGGCATTGATCACCGGCGGCACGGCCGGCATCGGCAAGGCCTTCGCCGCCGAGTTCGCTGGCTCGGGGCACCACCTGGTGCTGGTGGCCCGCGACTCGGCGCGCTTGGACGCCGTCGCCGAGGAACTGCGCGGGCGCGGGGCCGCGCAAGTCGAGACGGTTTCCGCGGACCTGTCCACGACCGAGGGCTGCGCGAAGGTCGAGGCGCGCCTGCGGGGTTTGGGGACTTCAGACGACACGCCGCCCATCGACATCCTCGTCAACAATGCCGGCTTCGGGATAGGTCACGGCTTCCTGAAGAGCAGCGTGGAGGAAGAAGAGACACTGCTGGACGTGCATATCCGCGCCACAATGCGCCTCACGCACGCGGCTTTACCCGGGATGATCGAGCGCGGTCGTGGTGCGGTAATCAATGTGGCTTCGGTCGCTGCGTTCGCGCCGCGCGGTACGTACAGTGCGGCAAAGGCATGGATCGTCACCTTCAGCGAGAGCGTCGCCGCGGAGGTGCGCGGTAGCGGGGTTCGCTGCATGGCGCTGTGCCCCGGCTTCACGCACACGGAGTTTCATCAGCGCGCGGAGATTGACACTGGCGACATTCCCGGCTGGATGTGGCTGAACGCGGACGACGTGGTGAAGACGGCGCTGCGTGATCTGCGGCGTGGCGTACCTGTGAGCATTCCGGGGGCGCAGTACAAGGCGCTTACCGCGGCGTCGCGTTACGTACCGCGCGCCATCACGACCCGCGTCAGCCGCGGCATGTCGAAGCGGTGGTAGCGGTGGACAGCCGGACGTTGAAGATCGAGACCGCGAGCCGCCTTGTCACCGACGTGACGCGGCACGTCGCAGAGGCCTGTCGCGGCCGCGGCGACGGCCTGGTGAACCTGTTCGTGCCGCACGCGACCTGCGGGCTCGCGCTGATCGAGACCGGTTCGGGTACCGAGGACGACCTGGCCGGCATCCTCGACGATGTCCTGCCGCCGGTCGACCGATACCGGCACCGCCACGGCTCGACCGGTCACGGCCGCGATCACGTGCTGCCCGCGTTCATCAGCCCTTCGCTGTCGATTCCGGTGCTCGGCGGGGAGCCTCAACTCGGCACGTGGCAGAGCGTCGTGATCGTGGATTCGAACACCGACAACCGGACGCGCACGCTGCGCATTTCGTTCCTCACCGGGTAGGTTTGGCGTCGTCGTACCGAATCCACGGGGAGTGACGATGTACCCTGACGTGCTTGCCTCAGCGCGCTCGGCAGTCGGCAGCGAACGCGAGGTGCTGGAGGCGTCTTTGGACCTCCAGCGAGCGGTGATGAAGCGTAAGGCCGCCGGATTGCCCGCGCCACAGGCACGGCGCAGCTTCGTCCCGTCCGCGACGACGATCGCCGGGTTGCTCAAGCATCTCGCGATCGTCGAGAACGTCTGGTTCGAGCAGATCCTGGCGCAGCAACCGGCGCAGCTGCCTGATCCTGACTCCACCTTCGCGGTCGCAGCGCAGGAGACCGTCGAGGACCTGCTCACGGCGTATGACGCGGCCTGCGCCCGATCGCGGGAGATCGCGGCGAAATTCGAACTCGACTACGCGGTCCCGCAAGAGCAGCTCGGCCAGGTCTCGCTGCGCTGGATCTATACGCACATGATCGAGGAGACAGCCCGACATGCCGGACATGCCGATATTCTGCGTGAGCTCACCGATGGCGCGACCGGTTTGATCGGCTGACTAAACTCCGCGATCATCGGTCGGCCGGAATCATGCGGCCGGTTCGCGTAGGTATTGCGGGGGAACGGTGGCCGTGAGCCACACACCGTTGCCCGTGACGCGGAACGTGTGCCCTTGCGCGGCCATCGCCGCCGCATCGACGCTGAGGACGATCGGCCTGCCGCGCCGCGCGCCGACCGCATGCGCCGTCGCGAGATCCGCCGAAAGGTGAACGTCGTGCCGGGACATCGGCAGCAGGCCGCTGAGTCTGATTTCGGCCAGAAATCGGTCGGCGGTGCCGTGGTAAAGCAGCTCGGGCGGCGCGGCGTCGGCGTACCCGAGTTCAACGTCGATCGAATGCCCCTGCCGGGCCCGGATCCGCGTGCCGGTCTCGTCGAATTCGAACCGGCGCTTGTTGTTGTGGTCGACCACGGTTCGCAGGGCCGCGCGGTCGAAGCGCACCCCGCGCCGGGCGGAGGCGGCGATGAGGTCGTCCACCGCCGCCCAGCCGGCCGAGTCGACGGCCAGGCCGATGCCCGCCGGGTCGTGACGCAGGCGAAGTGAGATCCACTTGGAGAGCCGTACGAGTTGCTTGTCGCTCATATTCATGTCGGCTCATTAATACGCCCCGCCGCGACCCGGCCACCACCGGTTATGCACGCCGGTTAAGCACGAGCGCTCAGGACGCGGGCACCTCGTATTCGGCAATCAGCTGCGCGCGGGCGATCGTGTGGAAGAACAGGTTGAAGCCGATGGCCGCGGGAGAGGCGTCGGCGTCGACCTCAAGCGGCTCGTCCAGCGCGTGCACGGTGAAGATGTAGCGATGACGCTTCGGCGCGGCCAACGGCGCGGGGCCGTCGTATCGCCGGGTACCGTAGTCGTTGCGGACGTGAAAGCCCCCGGGCAGTTTGTCGTCGCCGGAACCGGCGTCCTGCGGCAGCTCGGAGACGTGGGCGGGCAGGTTGACCACGACCCAGTGCCAGAACCCGCTGCCGGTCGGGGCGTCCGGATCCAGCACGGTGACGACGTAGCCCTCGGTGTTGTCCGGCGCGCCGTACCAGCGCAGGTGCGGCGAGCTGTTTCCACCGGTCAGCCCGAATCCGTTAAACACATGGGCCTCGGCGATGGTGCCGCCCTCGGCGATGTCGTCGCTGGTCAGGTGGAAGGCGGGCTGCTGCGGAAGGAAGTCGTACGGGTTGGGCGCGCGCTCGACCATCGGGTCGGTCCTCTCTCGGCTACTGACTTGGGGACGCGGACGTCCGCCGGGCGCCCGCGCCTTCGAGGGAACCCTAATGCCCCGGACGGGGGCGAAGAAAAAACTTGAACGTTGAAATATTTGTGCCTAGGCTGCCGTTGCAACACCGTGGAAGTCGAACCGCCTGGGCGAAGGAGCCGCGAGCATGTCCTCAGTCACCTCGGTCGCCGAGCGTCATCCCTGCTTCGAGCCGTCGCCGGCGTCGTGCGAGCCCACGACCACTGAGGCGGTTCCGGCTGCCGCGGTGCGTACCAGCGTGCGCGTGCCGCTGCGGTTCCCAGATGGCTGGGAGACCGTGGCCGATGTCTTCACTTTCACCGGTTTGGCGGACGGCAAGGAGCACGTAGCGCTCGGGCTCGGCAATTACGCGACGACCGCGGCGCCGCTAGTGCGGCCGCACTCCGAGTGCCTGACCGGCGACGTGTTCGGCTCCCAGCGCTGCGACTGCGGTCCGCAGCTGCGTGAAGCCGCCGAGCGCATCGCCGAGGCTGGCGGCTACCTGCTGTACCTGCGTCAAGAGGGCCGAGGCATCGGCCTGTACGCGAAGCTGGACGCGTACGCGCTCCAGGACCAAGGGCTCGACACGTACGAAGCGAACCGCGCTCTAGGCCACGGCGACGACGAGCGCGACTACACGGTCGCAGCACAAATGCTGCACACACTCGGCGCGGACCGCATCCGGCTGCTGAGCAACAACCCCGATAAGGCGCTCCAGCTCGACGCCATGGGTATTGACATCGTTGAGCAGTTGCCGACCGGCGTGCACGTGTCCGCCTCCAACCTGCGCTACCTCCAGGCGAAGGTCTCGCACACGCACCACTCTCTCGAACTGCCCGCGTGACGGAACAGCTTGATCGAGGCAAGGACGAAGGGAGAGGCGACGGCGATGAGTGAGACCAGCACTAACGACGCGAGCACCGTTGAGAGCGTGACAACCGAGGCGACGACGGGCCGGCAGACCGACCGCATGCCGGCGATCTACCTCAGCCACGGCGCCCCGCCGCTCGCGGACGATCCGATCTGGCCGGGTCAGCTGGCCGACTGGTCGAAGCACCTGCCGCGGCCGAAGTCGGTGCTGATGGTCTCGGCGCACTGGGAGGACGCGCCGCTCGCCCTCGGCGCCACGACGACGATCCCGCTGGTGTACGACTTCTGGGGCTTCCCGCAGCATTACTACGAGGTCACGTACGCGGCCCCCGGTGCGCCGCAGCTGGCCGACAGCGTGCGCAAGCTGCTTCGCGGCGCCGGCACCCCGGTTCAGGACGTGCCGGACCGCGGCCTCGACCATGGTGCTTACGTCCCGTTGGTCGAGATGTATCCGGATGCTGACATCCCGGTCCTGCAGATCTCGATGCCAACGCTCGATCCGCAGCGGCTACTGCAGATCGGGCGCAAGCTCGCGCCGCTGCGCGACGAGGGCGTGCTGATCGTGGGCAGCGGCTTCTTCACACACAACCTGCGCGCGTTGAGCCACGGCGGCGCGGTCTCCTCGGTCATGGCCGAGTTCGACGACTGGGGCAAGCGCGCGCTCGCCGCGCAGGACATCGACGCGCTGCTCGACTTCGAGAACAAGGCCCCGGCCGGCCGCTTCGCCCACCCGCGCACCGAGCACTTCGCGCCACTGTTCGTGACGCTGGGCGCGTCCGCGGACGAGCTGTCCACTCAGCGCAGCGTCATCGACGGGTTCTGGATGGGCTTGGCCAAGCGTTCGGTGCAGGTCGGCTGAGCTCGCTCAACCGAGACCGCCCCAAGGCGAGAGCCGGGGCTGATCGGGTTATTCAGTTCACCGCGACCGGTTCGGCGCCGGTGGCGGCGAGCAGCTGATCGTAGGTGGTCGGGAAGACGGTGTGCGGATGCCCGGCCGCCGCCCAGATCTCGTCGTAGCCGGCCAACGTCTCATCAATGAGGGTCCTGATCCGTGCGGGATGACCGACCGGCGCGACGCCGCCGATGACCTGTCCGGTGTGCTGGCGGACGAATTCGGCGCTCGCGCGCGACAACTTCGACACGCCGACGTGCGCGGCGAGCTTACCGGTGTCCACGCGATGCGCGCCGCTGGTGAGCACGAGCAGGGGCGTACCGGCGGCGTCGAAGATCAGGCTGTTGGCGATGGCCGCCACCGGGCAGCCGATCTGCTCGGCGGCGGCAACCGCCGTCGGCGCGGTTTCAGGCAGCACGCGCACTCGCGGTTCGATTCCGGCCATGCGCAGCGCCGCCTCGACGGCGCGTACGTTCGGATGGTTGGCGATCTCGTCCATGGCGCGATCCTAACCGCGCAGCGGAGACCGATCAGCGGCTTTTCGGCGGCACGCAGGCTCAGTGCGCAGGCCACGCACTGATCATGTGTTAATCAGAGGCCGAGTTCCTGCGCGGCAGCCGGGTCGCTGTCCCGGAGGAACTGCACGCAGCGCTGCGCCTCGTCCTGCTCGCCGATCTCCTCCGCGGCCCGCGCCAAGGCGCCGAGTGCGCGCAGGAAACCGCGGTTCGGGGCGTGCTCCCACGGGATCGGGCCGTGCCCCTTCCAGCCGTTGCGCCGCAGTGCGTCGAGCCCGCGGTGGTAGCCGGTACGCGCGAAGGCGTAGGCCTGGACCGGCTCGGCCTCATGCAGCGCGCGCTCGGCGAGGACGGCCCAAGCCAGCGAGGACGACGGGTGATCGGCGGCGACCTTCACCGGGTCCGCTCCGCCTGCCAACTGCCCGGCCGGGGCCGGGTCCTCGGACAGCAGGGTCGGCGGCGGTCCGCCGAGCAGGTTCTCGTGAGCCGTCATGACGGCATGTTTATCACGTTTCGGTCGCGATGCGTTCGCTCTGCGCGAGCAGGACGCCACAGAACTCGGAACCGGAGTCACGATGAAACCATGAACCGATTCGCCGGTCTGGGCTGGTTTGTCGCGTTGGGTCTGCTGGCCCTGCTGCTCGCGCCCGTCGTGGTGCTGGCCGGAGATCCGGTGCTGCACCGGCACCGGCGCGGCGGCGACATCTTGCGCGGACGAGGCGGCTGGCTCGCGGCGCAGAATTACCGGCGTAACCTCGCGATGTTCCGATTCAGCATGCATCCGATCGTCATCGCGCTGACCGCGCCCGCACGCTGGGCTCGGCCGCGGCTGTGGGCGCTGCGCCGACGCGTGCGATGGGCCCTGCGCAGCCGCGCCGCACGGCGGCGTGGCTGGGATGGCCTCAACGAACGCCTGTTCCCGGACGACCCGGGCCTGAGCGGGGTGCGCGAACCGCGGCGTCCTAACCCGATGCCGCCCGCGGACGCGGTGGCACTGCGGGAGCCGACCGAGTACTAGGCCCCCTGACACGGCCTCAGCATGCGACTGACGGAAACCGGCTCAGCACGCTGCGCATCAGAAGTCGATCACCGTGACAGAATTCGATCACGGCGAGCGATAATCCCTGATCCCAGCAGGCAATCGCACGTTTCGATAGTTCTTTCGCGGGCATCCGCTGGCATGGCCGGATACGCAACGACCCGCAGCTCCGCAGGACGCATCGTGGAGCTCGCCGCCATCGTCATCGCGGCGATCATCGTGCTGCACATCATCTTCGTTCTCGTCGGCGCGAACGGTGGCAACAGCATCGTGAGCACGGACGCGGACTGGGCGAGCACGCTGGCCGCATGGTTCAGGGATCTGTTCACCCCGTCGAACTACAAGCTCGCCGTAGTCATCAACTACGGGCTGGCCGCACTGTTCTACTTGGCCATCGGACGCATCATCGCGACGCTGGTCAACCGGGTCTGATCCCTCATTCAACGCCCCGTTGGACCCACCGCCTACGAAGCACAGTCCCGTCGGATACAACTGAACCGATAAAGTCCCGAGCGTGACCGATTCAACGCAGGATCTCGCGACCGCTCCGGCTTCTGCGCAGCACCGGACCCCGGCATCGAGCATCACGGATTTCGCCGCGGGCCCGGTGCTGCTGCTCGGCGCGCTGGAGCTTGAGCGCACACGGGCCGGATGGCTGCCGCGCCGCCTGCCGGCGTGGACGCGGCCGCAGTATCCGGAGCAGGGCGTCGAGGACATGGTCGTGCAACCCTCCGGCGTGCGCCTCGCCTTCTGCACCAGCGCCGACTCGATCGAACTCGATGTGCTCACCACACAGGCGCTTTGGCCCGGCGACGCGATCACCGGTGGCGTCGGCGGATTCGACTTGGTCGTCGATGGCGCGGTGCGGGCTGCTGGAGCGACGCAGGTCCTCGGCGATCTGGAGGTCCGCGACACGACCGGAGCGATCGTCGAGCGCAGAGCTGGCCGGGTCGGGACAGTGCGCTTCGACCGGCTCGGTGACGCGCCCAAGCAGATCGAGCTCTGGCTGCCGCACCACACCCGCGTGGATCTGGTCGAGCTACGCGCCGACGCCGCGATCGAACCCCCGGCGGCAGCCGGCGGCAGCGAGCTTCGCTGGGTGCACCATGGCAGTTCGATAAGCCATTGCCACGCCGCCGAGCGGCCCACCGAGATCTGGCCGGCTCTAGCGGCCCGGCGCGCGGGGGTGGAGGTGGTGAACCTCGGTTTCGGCGGTCACGCTCAGCTCGATCCGTTCACCGCCCGCGCCATCAGGGACCTGCCGGCCGATCTGATCAGCCTCAAGATCGGCATCAACATCGTGAACGCCGACTCATTGCGGCTGCGTGCCTTCATCCCGGCCGTGCACGGCTTCCTGGACACGGTCCGGGAGGGGCACCCTGACACGCCGCTGCTGGTCATCTCGCCCATCATCTGCCCACCGGTCGAGGACCGTCCGGGGCCGACGGTCGACGATCCGCAGCGCCCTGACTTGTGGTTCACCTCGCTCTCGGACCCGGCCGAAACCGCGCTCGGCAGGCTCAGCCTCGGGCTGATCCGCGAGACGCTGGCCCGGGTGGTCAAGGAGCGCTCGGCGCAGGATCCGAATCTGCACTACCTGGACGGCAGGCTGCTGTTCGGCGCCGACGACCTCCCGGACCTGCCCGACAACCTGCACCCGAACGCGGCCGGATACCGGCGGATGGGCGAACGCTTCGCAGATCTCGTGTTCGGGGACGGCGGCGTGTTCGCGCCTCACGTCGATGCGCTGCGCCGAGGCTGACCAACTGGCTGCGCGTGCCGCTCCTGCGCTTCAAGGAGGTCCGCCCGGGATCGAATCAGCCTTCGCTGATGCCCGCCAGGTACTCTCTCCAGCCGCCGTACTCGGTTACGTCAAACGCGGCCGCCGGTACCTCACCTTGCAGAGCAAACCCGAGGACGTCGCTGCCGTCCGCCAAGGCGAGCCGACCGAAGCCGAGGGGCGCTGGAACCGTGTCGAGCAGCGCTCCGACCGCACGGTGGTCGAGCTGCCAGACCTCAACTGCGATTCCGGCCTGCGGTCCATCGCCGGTTCGCGCGAGGCCTGGGCGCGCAATCCCGTCCCCAGGCAGTCGATACAGCCGGTAACCGGGTGCGGTGCGCGTCCGGGAGTGCAGGCGCGCGCCGAGTGAGAGCAACTGTCCGTTGAGCGGGAGGCCGGACAGATGCGCGCCGGCGACGGCGAGCAGCGTTTCACCGGCCGGCGTCGCAGGCTTTTGCGTTTCCTCTCCTGTCCAGCGAGCGCCGAGATCGAACAGTTGAATGTCGTGGAACGCGGGCGCGATCAGTTGCACGCCGAACGGGAGACCGTCCGTGCGCGTGCCGGCGGGCAGCGCGATCGCGCAGAGGTCGAGCAGGTTGACGAAGTTCGTGAACGTGCCGAGCCGCGCGTTCACGCCGACCGGATCGGCGGCAACCTCGGCGTGGGTGGGATGGCCGGGTGTCGTCGGCAGCAGGATCGCGTCGGCCGTGGCCCAGAGGTCTTGCGTGGCGCGGCGCAGTTCGGCGAGCCGGTCGAATCCGGCGAACGCATCGAGTCCAGAGACGTTCCCCGCGCCGCGCAACACAGCACGAACCGCCGGGTCCAAGTCGGGGTGATCAATGCCGCCAGCGCCCAGCTTCGCGCGGATCGCGTTCCAGCGCTCGGCGATCCACGGCCCCTGATACAGCAACGCGGCCACTTCGAGGAAAGGCGTCGGATCAAAGGCCACGATCTGCTGCGCGACCGTGCCCGCGTAGGCCAGCGCCCTGTCCCACGCCTCGCGATGCACCGGATCGAGATCGGGCAGCTTGTCAGGCACCGCGATCACCCGCGGCTCGATCGGGACGAGTGGCTGGTACGCCGGAAGTGGCCTCGAGTACGGGTCCTGATGATCGAATCCGGCCAGGACACGCAGCGCGGCGCGAGCCTCGGCGACCGAGCGCGTGAAGACGCTGACGCAGTCGAGCGATCGGCAGGCCGGAATCAACCCCGTCGTCGAGACGAGCCCACGCGTCGGCTTGAACCCGACGATGCCGTTGAACGCGGCGGGCACACGGCCGGATCCAGCGGTATCGGTGCCGAGCGCCAACGGCACCAGGCCGAGCGCGACGGCGACTGCGCTGCCGCTGCTGCTTCCGCCCGAGATGTGTGCCGGATGACCGACCGCGTGGCAGGCGCCGTAGGGGCTTCGGGTCCCGACAAGTCCGGTGGCGAACTGATCGAGGTTGGTTTTGCCGACCGGGACCGCGCCCGCGTCGATGAGCCGCCGCACCGCGGTTGCGTGGCGCGCAGCCGGCGCCGAGTCGGCAAGCGGCGCGAAGGCGGCGCTGGTCGGCTCCCCCGCGATGTCGAGATTGTCTTTGACCGCGAAGTGAACTGCGGCCAGCGGGCCATCGTCAGGAGCCTGCGTCGCCAGCTCCTTCACGCGCTCGGGCGCAAGCAGGCGGGTCCACACTGGCTGGCCTGCGGGCCTTAGGTCGTGCGTCACTTTCGTGCCCCTCGCTCGGCCCAGCGCTGACGCTCCTGCGCGAACGCCGCGACCCGGCGCTCGGTGAACTCCTGTGCCTCGTGCGACATAGGAGCGTCCGGGGCCGGTAGGGCGCCGAGATCCAAGCTAGTCTGGCGCATCGTCAGCTCCCTGCTTCCCTCGGCGACCTGCGCGCGCAGGGTGGTCAGCTCGTCATGGCTCACCGGCTCGAACCTCAGCACATCGAAGGTCCGCAACAGCCACGGATCGGGATGCCGCTTACCCGGTTCGTCGGCCGGCGGCTTGCGCCAGACGGGAACGGTGCGCCCGACGAGCTGGTATCCGCCCGGCCCTTCCATGCCGTACACGCACAGATACGCGCCGCCGATGCCGACCGCGTTCTCCGGCGTCCACGTACGCGGCGGATCGTACTTTGTCGTCACCAGCCGATGCGCCGGATCAAGCGGCACGGCCACGGGCGCGCCGAGGTACACATCGCCGAGCCCGACGACGAGATACGACGCCGCCCTGACGATCTCGAAAACCTCCTCGCGCGTCGCCAGGCCATTGACCCGGCGAATGAACTCGACGTTGTCCGGGCACCATGGCGCGTCGGGCCGCACGCCGCGCTGATAGCGCCGCATCGCCTCGTGCGCGTCGGGATCGTCGAAGCAGATCGGCAGCGTGACCTCGCGCACGTCGAGCCGGATGCCGCGCGGATCGGGCACCGCGACCCAAGCGCGTGCGACCTCAGCCGCGAGTTCCTCGGCCGGCTGGTTCCCGGCGTCGAACCCCAGCAGCAGAGATCTGACTCCCTCGACGACTTCGGTGATCGATGGCAGGTTTCGGTGACGCAGCTCCCGGGCGAGCAGGTGTATCCGAGCACGAACGGTCAGGTCCAAGCGCGGCGGCCCGGCTTCAACGAGCACGTGATGGTCGCCGCTGTGCCGGACGGTGAGTTCCGGGCGCTCTGCGGTCGCGGGAATCCGCACCAACGCCTCGGGGCGTTCGTGGGTGGCGACGGACGTGGTGACCGGTTCGGCGGTCCTCTCGACCATGTGGCCCAAGTGAGCGAGTACGGCCGTTCGTTCAGCTAGCGCCTCGGCGGCCTGCATTGGCGTGACGGGCTCAAGCGACACTCGATCCCCGGGCCGGAACTGGCCGAGCTTCCACAGGTCGGCGCGAATGACTGCGGCCGGGACCACGAAGCCGCCGAGGCTGGGCCCGTCCGGTCCGACGATCACGGGAGTGTCGCCGGAAACCATGATTCCGCCGATGGGGTAAGCGGAATCGTGGATGTTGCACGGGTGCAGTCCGGCCTCCCCGCCATCTGCCCGAGCAAAACGAACTGGCGGCCCGGCTAGGCGGATGCCGGTTCGATCGCTGCGATGGTCAACACGCCACTCGGCCCCGAACAAATCGGCGAGCGCATCGTCGGCGAAGTACTCGGGTGCACCATGCGGGCCCGGGATAACGCGCAGCCGCCAGGTATCAGTGAGCTGCGGCACGAGCGGTCCACAGTCGGCCGGGCTGCCGCAGTTCTCTTCGCGGCCAAGGGAAAGCAGGTCACCGGACGCCAGCGCGCGGCCAGATGCGCCGCCGAAGCGCCCCAGTAGGAAGGTGGCTCGGCTACCGAGCACGCGCGACACGTCGAATCCGCCGCGCACGGCGAGATAGCCGCGCAGCCCTGCCGGACCGCACGGGCCGAAGTCGAGCACGTCACCCGGAAGCGCCGTCACCGGCACGCCCGCCTGCAATCGCCGTCCCGCCAAGCGCGCCGACTGGCTGGCCCCGGTGACCGCGACGAGCGCCCGATCCCGGAATAATACGCGTGGGCCTGTTAATACTGCCTCCATCGCCGCGGCGCCGGGATCATTCCCCACGGCCAGGTTGGCCAGAGCGCACGCGTAATCGTCGAAGGCTCCTGATGGTGGCACGCCGACACCCCAAAGCCCGCGCCGGCCTCGCAAGTCCTGCACGGTGGTCTGCGTTCCCGGCTCAAGGATCTCGATCGTCCGGCCGCGCGCCGGGCCGGTTCCCACCTCCCTTGGTGGTGTGAGCGTCCTGCCACGAGGTGACGCCGCATACGTCAGCAGGCTCACGGCGCGGCCCAGCCGGTGAGCTGAATCGGCGTGGGGTTGTAGCCGTTGCACGGGTTGTTCAGCTGCGGGCAGTTGGAGACGAGCACGAGCAGGTCGCGTTCCGCCCGCAGCTCGACATACTTGCCCGGTGCGGAGACTCCGTCCGCAAAGGTGAGCCCGCCCTGCGGCGTCAACGGCACATTCATGAAGAAGTTGACATTGTGCGTCAGGTCTCGCTTTTCCAGCCCTCTGCCCCACTCGATCGCCTGCCGCAGAAACGTCGCGCGACAAGCATGCTGATATCGAGTGTGCCCGCCATACCGCACAACGTTGCTCTCCTGCGAACAGGCACCGCCGATCGTGTCGTGCCGGCCGCAGGTGTCCTCGACGATCGTGGCGAGCGCCTCGGCGTTGACCGTGCGCAGCACCGATCCCGTCGTCAGATAGACCGCGCCCTGTTCGCGGATCGTGTCGACGGCGCTGTACCGATTGGCGTAGTCGCGCGCGTCGTAGAAGAGCGTGTCCGCCGCCTGATTCCCTTCCAGGTCGGTGATCCGGACCGCGCCGCCGATCGGAATCTCGCCGATCCAGCCGTCGCCGGCCGCGACGGTCAGGTCGAACAACAACTCGGTCTTGGTCACAGCAGGCTGCCTTCCGTGACGGCGAGCGCTCGAGCGGATTCGGCGCGGAAGGTGCGGCTCGCGTCGTCGCCGCCGGGTGCGGCGACTTCTTGGGCCCTCACGCTTACGCCTGCGGGCCGCCAACCTTCGGCAGGGTCGAGCGGATGTGGGGAGGTCGAGAGCACGACCAGCAGGTCCTGCTCGGCGCGCAGGGTGACCCAGTCCCCTGCGACAGCGTGTCCGGGCACGAATGCGAGCGTGCCGCGCGCATCTGCGGCCGGCGCCACCTTAGTGAACCAATTGATGCTGGCATGCAGATCGCGCGCGCCGAGTCCGTGCTTCCACAGCTCGTCGAGCAGCCCGGCCCGCGCGCTGCGCCGCCAGCCGTTGCCGTGCGCGGCGTAGGAGGACGCGCCGTGTCGCTGCTCGATGTGCACCTCGAGGCTGTGGCCAGTGATCGCGTCATGCCAGTCGAGGCTGGAGCCGGTGACCGAGGCCAGCGCGCGGCCCATGTCGGACATCAGCACCATCGGCGCGGCGATGCGCGCGGACATCTGGGCTTTGAGCGTGTCAGGGATGTTGAGGCGGTCCAAGGGATTGTCGGCGGCATAGATGAGCATTGATACGTTGGCGCCGTCGCCCAGGCACGTCAGCGTCAGCGCCCTGTGACGTCGCAGCCGCAGCGAATCAGCTGCACCGCCAGGGATCTCAAAGCCGCGCGTCACTCCGCTCCCTCCAACGCCGCATCACCGAGGACCATCGACGACGCGGCGAGTGACGTCTGTGCACGTGAGGCGTTGCCCCCGCGGTACATGCCCCAGCCGATGACGCCGACGGCGCCGCAGAACAGCAGCGCGAAGTACTTCAGGTACCAGTGTCCGCCAGCCGGGTCGTAGACCTCGGAGCGCGGCCAGCCCATGTTGACCACCATGAACGCGCCGTAGACCACCGCCAGAGCGTTGACGGGCAACCCGAAGCGGCCGAGCGAGAACCGGCCGGCTCCGGACTGCGGCAGCCCGCGCAGGCGACGCAGCAGTAGCGGAACGGTCACCAGCAGATAGGCGCAGTACACGATCACGACCGCGACGCTCGTCAGCGCGGTGAACAGTTGCGCCTGCCCGACGTTCACGCCGAGCACGGCGATCGCCACGGCCCCGACGATGACGGTCGGCAGCACCGGAGTCGCGGTGCGCGGGGAAACACGGGCCAGGCGCCTGGATCCGGGCAGCGCGCCGTCTCGCGCCATCGAGTACATCAGCCGCGACGCAGCAGTCTGAATCGCCAGCGTGCACACGCAGATCGCGATCGCGACGTCCACGAGCAACGCCTTGCCGGGTCCGGTGCCGAGCCTGCTGGTCACGACATAGGGCAGGCCTCCGGTGGCGAGGTTTCCGTCGGTCAGCGACGGCGCAGCCATCAGCGCTGCGACAAGCAGCAGCGCTCCGCCGATGCCCGAGGCTCCCAGTGCGCGCAGGATCGCGCGGGGCGCGGTCTTCCGCGGCGAGCGGGTCTCTTCGCTCAGCTCGCCGGCGCTGTCGAACCCGTACATGACGTACGCCGCCATCAGCGCCGAAACCAGGAAGGGCCAGACGTATGCGCCGTGGCCCGCAGCGCCCTCCGTGTGCAGCACGACCCCCGGCCCGCGCTTGGCGTGCGCGAACAGCAGCGCGATCAACGCCGCGACGCCGACCAGTTCGCAGGACACGCCGATGCTGTTGATGAGCGACATGACCCGCACGCCGATCGCCGACACCACCGTGGTCAGCGCGATCAGGATGGCGCCGAGCAGGACGGCGTTGGTCGCGCCGGTGCGGGCCGTCAGGGTCGGGTCGCCGCCGACCAACTGGAAGCCGGACCAGACCGAAGGCAGCACCACCTGGAGCGCGATCGCCGCGGCCGAGACGCTCACGATCTGCCCGATCAGCATCGTCCAGCCGGCGAAGTGGCCGGTCAGTCCGGTGGACAGCCGCCGGGACCACTGATATACGCAGCCTGATATCGGGTAGCGGGCGGCGAGTTCCGCGAAGCAGAGCGCCACCAGGAACTGCCCGGCGAACACCAGCGGCCAGGTCCAGACGAAGGCCGGGCCGCCGAAGGAGTAGCCGAAGGAGAACAGCTGAAAGACCGTGGTCAGGATCGAGACGAAGGAGAAGCCGGCGGCGAAGGAGGCATAGGAGCCGAGCCTGCGGCGCAGCTGCTGCGGATAGCCGAAGCCGGCGAGGTCTTCGGCGTCGTGGACGTCGGAGGCGCCGGACGCCGGGACACCGCCGGGCGGCTGGAGGGAGACGGTCGCGGTCACGGCGTTCGCCTTTCTGGGCACGGAAGGGGGAAAGGTGCGCAGGCGCGCGTCATGGCGCGCTCGCGGCGAGGAAGGGAGTGCTCGGCGACGACGCGTCACCGGCGACGCGGAGCCGAGTATCAAGCGCTTGTGAAGGGGTGAGTACTGCGGATGCTGTCACGGCACGCTCCGGGACCGGGATCCGGCATGCCGGATCGACCTGGCCTCCCGGGCTTTTCTCCCGCCGTGGAGCGACAACCGCCGCGACGGGCGCGGTGTGCCGCCTGCGTCTCTCGGACCAGTCCCGAACGCGACGGCGTACCGTGCTCCGGCGGAACCCTAGACGCGCCCCGCCTGGCTAGCGGGTCGTGAGTGAGCAAAGCGCCGGTGCGTCACCGGCGTCGAACGAGTCTGTTACCGCAATGTCAATCCCAGTTCACAGGTAAACGGGAGTGATGCGCGTTCACAGTGCGAAATGCGTATGGGGTAACTGGTGCAAGCCGGTAGCATTCCCTACCATGCCCACCTCTGCCACCTCGCCAACAGCAGAGATACCTGAACCGTCCGCCCAATCCGCTATCGCATCGAGCGCCGCGTCCACCACGGCCGTCGCAGACGCGCCCGGCCAGCCGCGCCGCGCGTTTTCCCGATTCGCGATCGACACTCGGCCGCTGCGGCACCCGGCGTATCGGCGCCTGTGGACATCGAACGTCGTCACGAGCGTAGGCAGCCAGCTGACCGCGGTCGCGGTGCCGAAGCAGATCTATGACGTGACCGGCTCGTCGACCTGGATCGGCATCGCGAGCTTCGCCGCGCTCGCGCCGCTGGTGGTTTTCGGGCTGTGGGGCGGGGCCGTCGCCGACGCGGTGGACCGGCGCAAGCTGCTGCTCACGACGAATGTGGGTATCGCCGTGACGTCGATCGGGTTCTGGGCGCAAGCGGCCGTGGGTCTGCACTCGGTATGGCCGCTGATCGTGCTGCTCGCCGTGCAGCAGGGCTTGTTCGGGATCAACTCGGCGGCGCGCGGCGCGGCCATTCCCCGGCTCGTGCCGCAGGAGGAGGTGCCGGCCGCCAACTCCCTGGGCGCGACGGTCATGCTCGCGGGCGCGCTTTTCGGCCCGATGGTGGCCGGGGCGCTGATCCCGATCATCGGCCTGCCGACGCTCTACCTGCTCGACGCGGTCGGTCTGACCGCGACGCTGTGGGCGGTCTACCGGCTGCCCGCGCTGCCCCCGCTCACGGCCGGGCGCTCCCCCGCTGTGAAGACTGAGGGCTCCTCAGGCAGCGACTCGCCGGGCTACGGCTCGCCGATCGAGGCCCGCCGCACCGGCTGGGCGCAGGTGGCTGACGGATTCCGCTTCGTCGCGGCGAACCGCCTGCTGCTCAACTCCTTCGTGGTCGACCTGATCGCGATGGTGTTCGGGATGCCGCGCGCGCTCTTCCCGCAGCTGGCTGCCACGACGTACGCCTCGAACCACCTCGCCCTCGGGCTGCTGTTCGCCGCGATGCCGGCCGGCGCTCTGGTCGGCGGGCTGCTTTCCGGGACGTACACGCGGCTAGGCCGACACGGCGCGATGACGATCGGCGCGGTCGCGGCGTGGGGTCTGGCGATGATCGGGCTCGGCCTGTCCGGTTCGATCCTGCTGGCCTGCCTCTTCCTGGCGCTCGGCGGCGTGGCGGACTTCGTCTCGATGGTCTTTCGCGGCTCGATCCTGCAGATGGCGGCGCCGGATGAGATGCGCGGGCGGATGCAGGGCGTCTTCACCGTGGTCGTGGCGGGCGGCCCGCGCCTGGCGGATCTGGTGCACGGCATCGCCGGCGCCGCGCTCGGCACGAAGGCCGCGGTCGCCGGCGGCGGGCTCGCAGTTGTGGTCGGCGTAGTGATTCTCGCCACTTTTTCGCCCTCATATTGGCGTTACCACGCCAATTCATAGGGTTATCACGCCACGTCAGATCCGCGCGCCCGCTCTGACCTGGTGAAACGATTGTAAGAATTACCCCGGAACCGTCCCGGAAAACACTTCGTTCTGTCATGGTGGTGGGAGTGCACCACTCAGCACCGCTTTTTCCGAGTGATCACTTTATGTCCGATGTTTTTCGAATAAGGCCTCGGACGTCAGCATCCTGCCGTCCAATCGAATAGTCCGCCGTCTTTTTGTACAACAGCACGTTCCGCAACGCGCGCGACACTCGCTGTTCGACCCCGGGAGACACCGAGTGACCGCACTCGCGCGCTGGTGCCATCGGCACCGCCTGGCCGTAGTCCTGCTCTGGATCGCGCTGCTGCTCGGTCTGGGCGCGGCCGCGGTGGTCTCCGGCAGCAAGTACTCGAGTTCGTTCTCACTGAAGGACACCGACTCGGCAAAGGCGAACCAGCTGCTGAGTGCCGAATTCCCGGGGCAGAACGGTGACGCGGCCACCGTCGTGTGGCACGACTCGGCCGGTTCGGTCCGCTCGGCGGCTGTCGAGTCGCGGGTCGGCGCGGCGCTCGGTTCGATAGCGCGGATGCCTGGTGTGATCCAAGTGACGAGCCCTTACACCGGCGGCGGTAACGGTCAGGTCAGTGCGGACGGGCACACCGCGTACGCCTCGGTTCAGCTCGACGGCGGCAAGGCGGCGCCCTCCGCCGCTCAGCTACGCACGCTGGTGCAGACCGCGCAGCAGGCCTCGACCGGCGGCCTAGCGGTCGAAGTCGGCGGCTCGGCGGTGCAGGGCACCGAGCAGAGCCCGGATTCGAACAGCGAACTGGTCGGCGTCATCGCGGCCGCGGTCGTGCTGTTCGCGGTCTTCGGCTCGCTGTTCGCGATGGCGCTGCCGATCCTGACCGGCGTCGCGGGCGTCGGCGGCGGCATCCTGGCGATCGGATTGCTCAGCCACGCGATGAACGTCGCGGACTTCGCCCCCACGCTCGGCGCGCTGATCGGGCTCGGCGTCGGGATCGACTACGCGCTGTTCATCGTCACCCGGTTCCGCTGCGCGCTGCGCTCCGGGCTGCCGGTCGGCGAGGCGATCGGCACGGCCGTGAACACCTCCGGCCGCGCGGTGCTTTTCGCGGGCGCGACGGTGTGCATCGCGCTGCTCGGGATGATGGTGCTCGGACTCGGCTTCCTCGACGGCGTCGCGCTCGCCGCCTCGGTGACCGTCGCGTTCACCGTGCTGGCCTCGCTCACCCTGCTGCCCGCGACGCTCGGCCTGCTCGGGCTGCGCGTGTTCGGCAGGCGGGAGCGGCGGCGGCTGGCACTGGGCGGCTGGTCCGAAGACACGCACGGCACCGAGGACAAGCGCGGCTGGTGGCGGCGCTGGGCCGGCTCCGTCGAGCGGCGGCCGCGGCTGATGAGCCTGCTCGCGCTGGCGCTCATGGTGATACTCGCGGTGCCGGTACTCTCGCTGCGGCTCGGAGCGTCCGACTCCGGCAACGATCCGGCCGGCACGACGACCCGCAAGGCGTACGACCTGATGGCCGAGGGCTTCGGCCCGGGCGTGAACGGCCCGCTGACGCTGGTGGCCGACCTCTCCTCGACGAGCGGGAGCGCAGCGTCGAGCCAGACCGCGCTCGCGCACGACACAGCGTCCGTTAACAGCACAGCGTCCGTTAAGAGCACAGCGTCCATTAAGAGCACGGCCCTCGCGAACCTGGTCGTCGCGCTGGAGAAGACACCCGGCGTCGCCGCGGTCGACCTCGGGGCGCAGTCGGCGGACGGCCGCGTCGAAGTGATCAACGTGGTGCCGACCACCTCGCCGGAATCGAAGCAGACCACGAATCTCATCACCACGCTACGGCAGCGAGTGATCCCCCAGGCCGAGGCCGGCAGTGGCCTGAAGGTCTACGTCGGCGGGCTCACCGCGGTCTACGCGGACTTCGCCTCGGTGCTCGGCGGCAAGCTGCCGCTGTTCGTCGGGCTGATCGCCGCGCTCGGTTTCCTGCTGCTGGTGGTCGCCTTCCGCTGCCTGCTGGTGCCGCTGACCGCGGCGGTGATGAACCTGATCGCCGCGGCCGCCTCCTTCGGCGTGGTCACCGGGTTCTTCGAGTGGGGCTGGGGCTCGGACAAGCTGGGCATGGGTGGGGCGGGGCCGGTCGAGGCGTTCCTGCCGGTGATGATGGTGGCCATCCTCTTCGGCCTGTCGATGGACTATCAGGTCTTCCTGGTCTCCCGGATGCACGAGGAATGGGTGCGGCACCGGGACAACGCCCGCGCGGTGAAGATCGGCCAGGTGGAGACCGCGCGGGTGATCACCGCGGCGGCCACGATCATGATCTGCGTGTTCTGCGCCTTCGCCTTCGGCAGCCAGCGGGTGATCGGCGAGTTCGGCATCGGCCTGGCCACGGCGGTGGCGCTGGACGCCTTCGTGCTGCGAACCGTGCTGGTCCCGGCGGTCATGCACCTGTTCGGCCGGGCGAACTGGTGGCTGCCGGCCTGGCTGGACCGGATCCTGCCGCACCTGCACGTCGAAAGTGACCCACATCACATCGCGCTCCCGGCGCAGCGCCGCAGGCCGCGCGTTGGAGTTATCGCCAACGGTCCGGCGCCCGCCGCCAGCTACGACTGAACCAGGGCAGCATGGCGGCCGTGGCGCGCGGGTCAGCCCGTCCGCCACTGTAGAAACCGACGAATGTCCGACGCACCGTGTCGACCTGAACACGGACCGTTCGCGGCGCCCGCGGCCACCGTCAGGAAGATTTAGCGTTCGGCGTGGTTCGCCGATCTGCCGGATCGGGCATCATCTTGCCCTCCACCAGCACAGTTCGGCACCGATCCGGCTCGCGTCGAGGGCACCGCGCCCCGGCGTGGGCCAAGCGCGTGCCGGGGCGCTGGGGGACGATGCCCCGTCCCACTCGCGATCGGAGCACCCGCCGTGGCCTCTATCGAAGCCGAGGGCCAGGTCGAGCTCGCCGACCTGGGCGAACTTGCCGACAGCCCGTACGCCAACCCCGAACTGCTGCCCGTACCGGTGGCCAAGCGCACCTGGTCCCTCTACAACTACGCGGCGCTGTGGATCGGCATGTCGCACAACCTGGTCACCTACACCCTGGCCGCAAGCCTGATCGCCGCCGGGATGAACCCGGTGCAGGCGCTGATCACCATCGCCCTGGGCAACCTCATCGTCCTGATACCGATGCTGCTCAACAGCCACGCCGGCACCAAATACGGCATCCCGTTCCCGGTGTTCGCCCGCGCCTTCTACGGCATCCGCGGCGCGAACCTGGCCGCGCTGCTGCGCGCGCTGGTGGCCTGCGGCTGGTTCGGCATCCAGACCTGGATCGGCGGCGAGGGCATCAGCGTCGTGGCCGGAAAGCTGTTCGGCTCCTGGTGGATCAACGCCTCGTCGGTGCTCGGTCAGCCTTGGACGCTGTGGCTCGCCTTCGCGATCTTCTGGGTGATCCAGATGGCGATCATCTGGCGCGGCATGGACACGCTGCGCCGCTTCGAGAACTGGGCCGCGCCCTTCGTGCTCATCGTCTTCCTCGCCGTCCTCGGCTGGGTGATCTACCGCGCCAACGGCGTCGGCGCATTGCTCTCGCAGCCGGCCACGCTCGGCTGGGGCGGGCGGTTCTGGCCGGTGTTCTGGCCCTCGCTGATGGCGATGATCGCGTTCTGGGCGACGCTCTCGCTCAACATGCCGGACTTCACCCGCTTCTCCCGCTCCCAGCGCGGCCAGGCCTGGGGACAGGTGATCGGCCTGCCGACCACGATGACCTTCTTCTCGCTGATCGCGGTGATGATCTCCTCCGGCACCGCGATCATCTACGGCAAGGCGATCTGGGACCCGACCCAGTTGGCGGCGAAGTTCTCCAACCCGTTCGTGGTGGTGCTCGGACTGGTCACCCTTCTGGTGGCGACCGTCTCGGTGAACGTGGCGGCGAACGTGGTCAGCCCGTCCTACGACTTCTCCAACCTCGCGCCCAAGGTGATCTCGCGCCGGGCCGGCGGGCTGATCGCCGGGGTGATCGGCGTGCTGCTCATGCCGTGGAAGCTGCTGAGCGACCCGCACGTCTACATCTTCGCCTGGCTGGACTTCTACGGCGGCGTGCTGGGCGCGGTGGCCGGGGTGCTGGTCGCAGGGTACTGGTTCATCCGGCGCACCCGGCTGGACCCGGCCGACCTGTACCGGCGCGGCGGCAAGTACTGGTTCTCAGCGGGCTGGAGCTGGCCGGCGGTGGCCGCGACCGTGGTCGGCGCGGTGCTCGCGGTCGGCGGGGCGAACACGGCGCCGGGCACCTCGGGGCCGTTCCCGGCGAACGGCCTGATCCCGTTCCTCAAGCCGCTGTACTCCTACAGCTGGGCGGTGGGCTTCGGCGCCGGCCTCGTGCTCTATCTGGCACTGGCGGCGATTCCGGGACGCGCCGGGGTCGCGGCGCGGCCCGCGGTGGCGACGCAGCAGTGACGAGCTTTTCATGTAATGAGTGCGGACTGTATCGAAGGGCGTGGTGAGGGTGTCAGAGATCGTGCGGGCGGCGCTGGTCCAGCAGAAGTGGACCGGCGAGAAGAAGACCATGATCGAGAACGCGGTGGCGCACGTGCAGGCGGCCGCGGCGCAGGGCGCGCAGGTCGTCTGTCTCCAGGAGCTGTTCTACGGCCCCTACTTCTGCCAGGTCCAGGAACCCGAATACTTCTCCTACACCGAGGCGATCCCGCACGGCCCGACCACCCGGCTGATGCAGGAGGTGGCCCGGGAGAACGGCGTGGTGCTGATCGTGCCGATGTACGAGCACGAACAGCCCGGCGTCTACTACAACACCGCGGCCGTGATCGACGCGGACGGCACCTACCTCGGCAAGCACCGCAAGAACCACATCCCGCAGGTGCGCGGGTTCTGGGAGAAGTTCTACTTCCGGCCCGGCAACCTCGGCTACCCGATCTTCGACACCGCGGTCGGCCGGATCGGGGTGTACATCTGCTACGAGCGGCATTTCCCCGAGGGCTGGCGAGCGCTCGGCCTGGCCGGCGCGCGCATCGTATTCAACCCCTCGGCGACCAGCAGGGGCCTGTCGCAGTACCTCTGGCGGCTGGAGCAGCCGGCCGCCGCGGTAGCCAACGAGTACTTCGTCGGCGCGATCAACCGGGTCGGCGTCGAGCCCTTAGGCGACAACGACTTCTACGGCCAGACCTACTTCGTGGATCCGCGCGGGCAGTTGGTCGGCGAGGCCGCGTCGGACACCGAGGAGGAGGTCATCGTCCGTGACCTGGACATGGACCAGCTTCAGGAGGTCCGCGACCTGTGGGCCTTTTACCGGGACCGGCGCCCGGACACCTACGGACCGCTGACCGAAGCCTGACGCGAAGGAGCTGAAATGAGCATCCTGATCCGTGGCGGCACGGTCGTGTCCGCCACCGGTTCCGTGCTCGCCGACGTCCTCGTCGACGGCGAGAGCGTCGTCGCGCTGGCCGTGCCGAACAGCCCGCTGGCCGACTCGTGGAGCGCGGTCGCGGGCACGGTGATCGACGCGACCGGGAAGTACGTGATCCCCGGCGGCATCGACGTGCACACGCATATGGAGCTGCCCTTCGGCGGCACCTTCGCCTCGGACACCTTCGAGACCGGGACGATCGCGGCGGCCTGGGGCGGCACCACCACAATCGTGGACTTCGCGGTGCAGAGCAAGGGCGCTTCGCTGCTCGCCGGGATCGAGGCCTGGCACGGCAAGGCGGACGGCAACTGCGCGATCGACTACGGCTTCCACGCGATCGTCTCGGACGTGAACGAGGCCGCGCTCAAGGAGATGGACGCCGCGGTCGAGGCCGGGGTGACCAGCTTCAAGATGTTCATGGCCTATCCGGGCGTGTTCTACTCGACCGACGGCGAGATCTTCCTGGCCATGCAGAAGGCGCGGGCCAACGGCGCGGTCATCATGATGCACGCCGAGAACGGCATCGCGATCGACCAGCTCGTCGCGCAGGCGCTGGCCGAGGCCGCACCGACCCGGTGTACCACGGACTGACCCGCCCGCCGGAACTGGAGGGCGAGGCCACCAGCCGTGCGATCCAGCTGGCCAAGGTGACCGGCGCGCCACTGTACATCGTGCACCTGACCGCGTCACAGGCCCTTGATGCGGTGACCGAGGCGCGCGACGGCGGGCAGAACGTCTTCGCCGAGACGTGTCCGCAGTACCTGTATCTGGCCCTTGATGATCTGGCCAAGCCGGACTTCGAAGGCGCCAAGTACGTCGCCTCGCCGCCGTTGCGGCCGCGCGAGCACGGCGAGTCGCTGTGGAAGGGCCTGCGCACCAACGATCTGTCGGTCATCTCCACGGACCACTGCCCGTTCTGCTTAAAGGACCAGAAAGAGCTGGGCCGCGGCGACTTCTCCAAGATCCCGAACGGCATGCCGGGCGTCGAGCATCGCATGGACCTGATCTACCAGGGCGTGGCCGCGGGGAAGATCAGCAAGGAGCGGTGGGTCGAGCTGTGCTCCACCACCCCGGCGCGGATGTTCGGGCTCTACGGCCGCAAGGGCGTGATCGCACCCGGCGCGGACGCCGACATCGTGGTCTACGACCCGAACGCGCATCAGACCATCAGCGCCACGACGCATCACATGAACGTCGACTACTCGGCGTATGAGGGCATGGAGATCACCGGCCGGGTCGAGACGGTGCTCTCGCGCGGGTCGGTTGTCATCCGCGACGGCGCCTTCCATGGCAAGCCGGGCCACGGGCGGTTCGTGCGCCGCGGCCTGTCCCAGTACCTGATCTGAGGGAGCAATCGTGGAATTCGGCGTCGTCCTTCAGACGGATCCACCGGCCACCAGGCTGATCGACACGATGCGGCAGGCCGAACAGCTCGGCTTCGGCTACGGCTGGACCTTCGACTCCACGGTGCTGTGGCAGGAGCCGTTCGTCATCTACTCGCGGATCCTCGCCGCGACCGAGCGGCTGCGCGTCGGGCCGCTGGTGACCAATCCGGGCACCCGCGACTGGTCAGTGCTCGCGTCCCTGTTCGCGACGCTCAACGACATGTACGGCAACCGCACCGTCTGCGCGATCGGCCGGGGCGACTCGGCGCTGCGCGTGGTCGGCCGCAAGCCGGAGAGCCTGGCGACGGTCGGCGAGTGCATGCGCGTGGTCAAGGATCTGGCCGAGGGGCGGGAAACCCAGCTCAACGGCGTGATGGTGAAGATCCCCTGGGTGCGCGGCGGCCGGCTGCCGATGTGGATGGCGGCGTACGGGCCCAAGGCGCTCAAGCTGGTCGGCGAGCAGGCGGACGGCTTCGTGCTGCAATGCGCGGACCCCGACATCGCGCGCTGGACCATCGGCAGCGTACGCGAGGCGGCGAAGGCGGTCGGGCGCGATCCGGACGGCATCACCATCTGCGTCTCAGCGCCCGCATACGTCGGCGAGGATCTGGACCACGCCCGCGAACAGACGCGGTGGTTCGGCGGGATGGTGGGCAACCACGTCGCGGACCTGGTGGCACGCTATGGCGCGGACGGCCCGGTTCCCAAGGCCCTGACCGACTACATCAAGGGCCGGGACGGTTACGACTACTCGCACCACGGCCGGGCCGGCAATCCGTCGACCGAGTTCGTCCCGGACGAGATCGTGGACCGCTTCTGCCTGCTCGGCCCGTCCTCCGCGCACCGCGACCGCCTCGCGGAGCTGGCCGAGCTGGGTGTCAGCCAGTTCGCGCTGTACCTGATGCACGATCAGCCCGAGCAGACGCTCTGGGCGTACGGCGAGGATGTGATCCCCGCCCTGCGATGACAGGAGCGCTGTGTTGGCGGGCGCTGCGATGAAGTGCGGCTACGGCGTCAACCCGGCCGCGCGCCGTGCGGCGGCTGTGACCGGGTTGTCGTCGGGAGACCAGGCGATCTCCCAGTAGTTGCCCTCAGGGTCGGCGAAGTAGGCGTCGCGCCCGTCGAAGAACTCGGGTTTGGTCGGCGGCTTGGTCAGCGTGCCGCCGGCCTGTTCGGCGCGCGCGGCCAGCTCGTCGACCTGTTCGGGCGATTCGACGGTGATGATGACGGCGAAGCGGATGCCGCCGCGGTCGGTTTGCGGCCGCGCGTTGGCGTCTCGGGCCAGCTTGTCGGTCGGGAACAGGGCCAGTAGCGCGCCGCGCAGCTCGAAGACCGCGAAGTCGGCCGAGTCGAAGGTCAGCGGCCAGCCCAGGTCGCGGTAGAAGGTGCGCTCGCCCTCGATATCAGTCACCCCGAGGGTGATCACGTTTGCTAAGGGTGCTGACATGGCGCCGACTCCTTCGGGTCAGGTGCGCGATGGGCTCACTGCGTCGCCGCACCGCCGGGGACCGTGCCGAGGGCGGGCAGCACCACAGCTCCGGGCAGGAGGGTGAGGGCGGATCCGGGCAGCCAGAGCTTGGAGCCACGGATGCCGGAGCCGACCACGACGCGGGGCGCGGCCGCGACCGCCTCGTCGATGAGGATCGGCCAGTCGGCGGGCAGTCCGACCGCAGTGATGCCGCCGTACTCCATGCCGGTGAGCTCGACCGCCTCGTCCATCGGCGCGAAGGAGATCTTGCGGGCGCCGAGGTGCCGACGGGCCAGTCCGTTGATATCGGCGCGGGTGGTGGCGAGCACGAGGCAGGCGGCATAGGTGGTCTGACCGGCCCGTTTGGCCGCGACGACGACACAGTTGGCGGATTCGTCGAGACCGACCCCGTACTGGGCGCAGAACGCCGCGGTGTCCGCGAGCGCGGGGTCGATCGCGCCGACCTGGATCTCGGCCAGCGGGAGGACATCGGCGTGCTCGGCGAGAGCCTTCGCGGTCGGTGCGGCGAGCAGTTCGGGATTATCAGCGGCGGGTTGCAGGACGACGTTCACGGTCACGGCTCCCAGCATGCCACGCGTGGGGACGGTGACGTGGACGTGGACGGCAGAGCTCGCGACGCTGTGCTCGCGGCGTCAGATCTTGTGGAAGGCGCGGGCTTCCTCGGCGGCGGCGCGAACCGTGTCGAGGTCAGCGCCCGAGGCAGCCGCGACGGCCGCCGACACCGCACCCTCGACCAGCGGCGCGTCGGCGAGAACGACCGGACCTGGCAGATCGGCCGCGTCGTCGAGCAGGAGCTTTACGGTGAGCACCGCGCTGCCGAGATCGGCGAGTATGACCACCCCGGCGCCGCGATCGGCCGCGCGCACGGCCCGCTCGATCAGCTCGATGCTCGTGCCGAGACCCCCTTCCGGCAGGCCGCCGGCCGGTTCGACCGCAGCTTCGCCGCCGAGTTGGCTCGCCAGCTCCGCGGCTCCCTCAGCCAGACGCGCGCTGTGCGAGACGAGGACCAAGCCGACCATCGGTGCGGGCTGGCCGGTCGCGCGTAGTTGCTGATGCTGTCGCTGCTGCTGTTCAGTCACTACCAGAACCATTCGATCCGACGTCAGATCCGGCCGCCGCGGCGGTGTCGCGCAGCGCGGTGAGGATGAGGACCGTGGACGCCGCGCCCGGATCCCGGTGGCCGACGCTGCGCGGCCCGAGGTAGCTCGCGCGGCCCTTCGAGGCCTGCATCGGGATCGTGGCCTCGGCTCCCGCCCGCGCCGCGTCCACCATCGCCGAGAGCGCGTCGAGCAGCGGCGTTCCGTTCGACGCCGCCTCGTTCAGCGCGGCGACCGCCGGGGCGAGCGCGTCGACCATGGTCTTGTCGCCGTCGCGGGCCGCGCCGAGCTTGCGGATCGCGGCGAGCGCCGCGTCAAGGGCGGCGGCGAGGCCGGGCAGGTCGGTCTCGGCGGCGTCGCCGAGTGCATTACCTGCGCGGCGGAATGCGGTGCCGTAGAGCGGTCCTGACGCGCCGCCTACCTTTGAGATCAAGGTGGTGCCGGTGAGGGAGAGCACGGTAGCCGGTGTGCGCGGGCTCGTCGTGTCCAGGACCCGCATGACACCGGCAAAGCCTCGGTCCAGGTTCGTTCCGTGGTCACCGTCCCCGATCGCCGCGTCGAGCTCGCTCAGCCGCACCCGATCCGTCTCGATCGCGGCGGCGGCGCGGGTGATCCACGCGGTGAAGAACGCGGTGTCCAACGCGGGCTCGGGTCGTGGGGTGGACAAGGTCACCGTCCCCACCGCAGCGCGGG
>NZ_DATNGK010000017.1:0-14810 GCF_035605935.1 Actinocrinis sp.
GTGCAGGCCAAACCCCTGGCCAACGGCGACGTCGCCGTCGCCCTGTTCAACGAAAACAGCAACACCGCCACCATCACCACCAGCGCCTCGGCCATCGGCAAAACCGGCTCCTCCAGCTACACCCTCACCAACCTGTGGACCGGCGCCACCTCCACCACCACCAGCACGATCAGCGCCTCGGTCCCCGGCCACGGCACCGTCATGTACCGCGTGGCCAACGCCAGCGGCACGGGCAACAACACGGTCACCGTGACGAACCCGGGCAGCCAGTCGGGAACGCTCGGGACCGCGGTCACGCCCGTCCAGATCCACGCGACGGATTCGGCGTCCGGTCAAACGCTCACATACACGGCCAGCGGCCTGCCGTCAGGGCTGTCGATTTCGCCCTCGGGTCTCATCTCGGGGACGGCGACCGCAGCGGGCACATCAACTGTGACGGTGACCGCGACGGACTCGACCGGAGCATCGGGTTCTGTCTCGTTCAACTGGACAATCGGCACGGGATCCACCGGCGGCGGGACCTGTCAGGTCTCGTACGTGAAGAACGAATGGGCCGGCGGGTTCACCGCGAACGTGACCGTCACCAACACCGGCACCACCGCCATCAACGGCTGGACCCTGAAATTCTCCTTCGCCGGCGACCAGAAGGTCACCAACGCCTGGAACGCCACCGTCACCCAATCCGGCACCGCAGTCACCGCGACGAACGTGAGCTACAACGCCACGATCGCACCCAGCGGCAATGTCCAGTTCGGCTTCCAGGGCACCTGGACGTCCAACGACACCACCCCCACCGCGTTCACCGTGAACGGCACCGCGTGCAGCTAACCGTCATAACAGTGTTCTGATTGCGGAAGGGCGTGTGCCCCCGCTTCTCACAGCGGGGGCACACGCTTCGGAGGTCTAGAGCGGGGTGACGTAGGCGCCGCTGATTCCGCCGTCGACGACGAAGGTAGAGGCGGTGATGAACGACGCGTCGTCGCTGCCGAGGAACGCGACCGCGGCCGCGATCTCCTCGGGTTGGGCGAAGCGGCCGACCGGGATGTGCACCAGCCGCCGCGCCGCCCGCTCCGGATCCTTCGCGAACAGCTCGCGCAGCAGCGGGGTGTCGACCGGCCCCGGGCACAGCGCATTGACCCGGACGCCCTGCCTTGCGAACTGCACGCCCAGCTCCCGGGAGAGCGCCAGCACCGCTCCCTTCGACGCCGTGTACGAGATCTGCGACGTCGCCGCGCCCATCAACGCGACAAAGGAGGCCGTGTTGACGATCGAGCCCTTACGCCCGTCTGCCTCGTGCTGGCGCAGCATGTGCGGGATCGCGGCCTTGCAGCACAGGTAGACCGAAGTGAGGTTGACCTCCTGCACCCGGCGCCAGGCCTCGATGCCGGTGTCCAGGATCGAGTCGTCGTCGGGGGGCGAGATGCCCGCGTTGTTGAAGGCGAGATCGAGCGAGCCGTAGGTGTCCACGGCGGCCTGGAACAGCGCCTCGACCTGCGTCTGATCGGTGACGTCGGTGGCCATGAACAGGCCGCCCACCTCGGCGGCAGCGCTCTGACCCGCATCCTTGTCGACGTCCGCGACGACGACCCGCGCGCCCTCGGCCGCCAGCCGCCGCACCGTGGCCAGCCCGATGCCGCCAGCGCCACCGGTGACCACCGCGACCTTGCCGCTGTACCGCTCCACCATCGCTTTTGTCCCTTTGCTCGGATCGACTCGGTTGCTTCAGTTCGTCGCGATGAAGACGTTTTTCGTCTCCGTGAACGCGTCGAGCGCGTCCGGGCCCAACTCCCGGCCCAGGCCCGACTGCTTGTAGCCGCCGAACGGGGTCCAGTAGCGCACCGAGGAGTGCGAGTTGACCGACAGGTTCCCGGCCTCGACCGCGCGCGCCACCCGCAGCGCCCGGCCGACGTCGCGGGTCCAGATCGATCCGGACAACCCGTACGGGCTGTCGTTCGCGATGCGCACCGCGTCGGCTTCGTCCTCGAACGGTACGACCGCGACTACGGGCCCGAAGATCTCCTCGGTAAACGCTGGCGCGTCCGGAGCGACGGGGGCGAGAACCGTGGGCGGGAACCAGAATCCCGGCCCGTCCGGCGCGGTGCCACGGAAGGCGACCGGCGTCGTCTCGGTGACGTAGGAGGCGACCCGCTCCCGGTGCCCCGCCGAGATCAGCGGCCCCATGTCGGCGCCTTCCTCGGCCGGATCCCCGACACGCACTCCCGCGACCGCCGGTTCGAGCAGTTCGAGGAAGCGTTCGTACACGCAGCGCTGGACCAGGATGCGCGAGCGTGCGCAGCAGTCCTGGCCGGCGTTGTCGAACACCGCGTACGGCGCGGTGGCCGCGGCCTTCTCCAGGTCGCAGTCCTCGAAGACGATGTTCGCGCTCTTGCCACCGAGTTCCAGGGTCACCGGGATGATCCGGCGGGCGCACTGCTGCGCGATCCGCCGGCCGACCTCGGTGGAGCCGGTGAAGACGATCTTCGCGACATCGGGATGTTCAACCAGATGCGCCCCAGCCACCGCACCTTGACCGGGGAGCACCTGGAAGACGTCCGGCGGCAGCCCAGCCTCTAACCCGAGTTCGGCCAGGCGCAGCGCGGTAAGCGGGGTGAGCTCGGCGGGCTTGAGCAGCACCGTGTTGCCGGCGGCCAGCGCCGGGGCCAGGCCCCAGGAGGCGATCGGCATCGGGAAGTTCCACGGTGCGATCACGCCGACCACGCCGAGCGGTTCCTTGAAGGTGAGGTCCACGCCGCCGGGCACCGGGATCTGGCGACCGAACAGCCGCTCTGGCGCCCCGGCGTAGTAATCGAGCACGTCGCGCGCGTTGCCCGCCTCCCAGCGCGCGTTGCCGATCGTGTGCCCGGCGTTGGCGACTTCCAACTGGGCGAGGTGTTCGAGGTCTTCATCGACGCGCTGGGCGAAGCGGCGCAACAGCCGGGCTCGGTCGCCTGGAGCCAGGTCCCGCCATGCCGGGAATGCGCGTCGGGCTCGGGCGACCGCGGCATCCACGTCTTGCGGGCTGGACGCGGGCACCTTCGCGATGACCTGCTCCGTCGCCGGGTTGACCACTTCATGCTCTGTCGACTCGTGCATGGTCATCTCAGGTACCGCAGAGCTCATACCCGCTCCTCCTCGCTCGCGCCGACTCGGGCGGCCGCGATCAGCGCGTCGAACAGCCGCCGGTCGTTGTCCTGCTCCGGATGCCACTGCACGCCGACGACGAAATCGCGGCCGGTCAGCTGCACCGCCTCGACGGTTCCGTCCAGCGCTCGGGCAGTGACGATCAGGCCATTGCCAAGCTTGTCAACTGCCTGATGATGGTAGCAGGGTACGCAGATACGGCCGCCCAGCAGGCTGCCGGGAAGCGCCCCGGGCTCCAGGGCGATCTCGGTCGGACCGAATTGGGCCGGCGCCGGACGGTGGCCCGCGTGCCCGATCTGCTCGGGAAGGTGCTGGTGCAGCGTTCCGCCGCGGGCGACGTTCAGCAGCTGCGCGCCGCGGCAGATCCCGAGTACCGGTATGTCCCGCTCCAGCGCGGCCTCGAGGAGCGCCAACTCCCAGGCGTCGCGCTCGGGACGGACCTCAGTCGTCGTCGGCCGTGTCCGCGCACCGTACCTCGGCGGGTCGATATCCGGACCGCCGGCAAGCACGAGTGCATCCAGCGGCGCGATGGTCGCCGCCGCGGCCCGCGGCGATCGCGGTCCGCCGAGCGGTGGCAGCAGCACCGGCACGCCGCCCGCGTACGCGACCTGGTCCACGTAGGCGTACGGCAGCACGGCCGCGTCCTGCCGCCACACGCCCCAGGCCGCGACCTCCCGATAGGCGCTGATGCCGATCAGCGGCCCGCCGCCGTCGCCCGTTCGCCGCGCACTCACAGCCGCTCGAACCCCCGGTAGCGTTCCCAGTCGGTAACCGCGGCCTCGAAGGATTCGATCTCGATGCGCGCCGCGTTGAGATAGTGCGCCACGACCTTGTCGCCGAAGGCGTTGCGAGCGAGTTCGCTCTCTGCGAAGCACGCGGCCGCCTGGCGCAGCGAGGACGGGACGCGTTCGCGTTGCGCCGCGTACGCGTCGCCGATGAACTCGGTCTCCAGTGGCAACTCCCGGTCGATTCCGTCCAGGCCCGCAGCGATCATGCCGGCGATGGCGAGGTACGGGTTGACGTCGCCGCCGGGTACCCGGTTCTCCACGCGCAACGAGGCGCCGTGCCCGACGACCCGCAGGGCGCAGGTGCGGTTGTCGCGGCCCCAGGCGACCGCGGTGGGCGCGAAGCTGCCGGCGACGTATCGCTTATAGGAGTTGATGTTCGGCGCGTAGAGCAGCGTCAGTTCCCTGATCGCGGCCTGCTGCCCGGCGAGATAGTGCTCCATCAGCGGCGAGAACCCGTGTGCGCCGTCGCCGGCCAGCACCGCGGCGTCGCCATCGGCGGCGCGCAGGCTCAGGTGGATGTGGCAGGAGTTGCCTTCACGCTGGTCGAACTTCGGCATGAAGGTCAGGCTGCATCCCTGCTGCGCCGCGATGGCCTTCGCGCCGGTCTTGTAGAGCACATGGTTGTCGCACGTCGTCATCGCCTCCGCGTAGCGGAACGCGATCTCGTGCTGACCGAGGTTGCACTCCCCCTTTGCGGACTCGACATACATTCCGGCGCCGGTCATACCCGTGCGGATCGCCCGCAGCAGCGGCTCGATGCGCGCGGTGCCGAGCATCGAGTAGTCCACGTTGTACTGGTTGCCGGGGGTCAGGTTGCGGTAGCCCTTGTCCCAGGCCTGCTCATACGTGTCCTGAAACACGATGAACTCCAGCTCGGTGCCGGCGTAAGCGGTCAGGCCGCGCTCGGCCAGCCGGTCCAGCTGCGCGCGCAGCACCTGCCGGGGAGAGGCGGCGACCGGCTCGCCGCTCTCCCACAGCACGTCCGCCTGCACCGCCGCCGTGCCCGGCTGCCAGGGCAGCAGGCGCAGCGTCGAGAAGTCGGGGCGCAGCACGAAGTCGCCGTATCCGGTCTCCCAGGACGACAGTTCGTACCCTGCGACGGTGTTCATCTCCACGTCCACGGCGAGCAGGTAGCTGCACGCCTCGGCGCCGTGCGCGGCGATCTCGTCGAGGAAGAACTCGGTGGACAGCCGCTTGCCTTGTAAGCGCCCTTGCATGTCGGTCAGGGACAGCTCGACGGTGTCCACGGTTCCGGCCGCGGCCAGCGCGCGCAGCTCGTCGAGGGTCAGCATTCCCGGTCGCGCAGCCATGCTCAGATGGCCTCCAGTTCCGCCTCGATGGCCGCCAGTTCTTCAGCGGTGCCCTGTACTTTCGGTCCGGTGAACCAGCGCCGCGCCGACACCAGCCACCAGATCCCGGCGAAGCCGAGCACCGCGGCGACCGCGACGACGGTGTAGTTGAAGTTCGCGCCGGTGATCGGCGAGAGCGTCGGCAGCATGAACAGGATGGTGATCACGCCGACCCAGCCCACGGCGATGATGCCGATCGGCCGGGACCAGCGGCCCAGGTGCCAGGGTCCGCGCTCAAAGGCCTCGCCCATCCGCAGCCGCAGGAAGGTCGGGATCACATAGGCGATGTAGAGCCCGATGACGGCGATGGAGGTGACCGCGGCGTATGCGGTCGCGTTCCATAGATAGGGAAGGCCGAGCAGGAACGCGCCGACCGCCGCGAGCCACACCGCGTTGGTGGGCGTGCGGGTGCGCTTGCTGATCTGGTGCCAGAAGGTGGAGCCGGGCAGCGCGCCGTCGCGGGAGAAGGCGTAGATCATCCGCGAGTTCGCGGTGACCGAGGCCATACCGCAGAACAGCTGCGCGCCGATGGCGATCAGCAGTAGCAGCTTGCCGCCGGTGGCGCCGACCGCGTCGATGAAGATCTGCGCGGGCGGCACGCCGGTGGCCGAGCCGGCTTCGTTGGCATAGTTCTGGATGGCGAAGGTGATGCCGATCAGCAGCACCCAACCGGCGACGAGCGAGACCACGATCGACATGATGATTCCGCGCGGGCCGCTGACGGCCGCGTTCTTGGTCTCCTCGGTCATGTGCGCCGAGGCGTCGTAACCGGTGAATGTGTATTGCGCGAGCAGCAGGCCGAGCAGGGCGACGTAGATCCCTGAGGTCCAGCCGGTGTTGTTGACGAAGTGCCCGAACACGAACGAGGCGGACTGGTGGTGGGAGGGCGCGATGGCCAGGACGCCGACGATGATCAGCACGCCGAGTAGGTGCCACCACACGCTGACCTGGTTGAGGATGGCGACCAGCCGCACGTTGAAGGTGTTGAGCAGTCCGTGCAGCAGCAGCACCCCCGCGAAGACCGCGATCGTGTGCCCTGGCGTCGCGGCGAAGTTCCACTGCAGGTTGGCGAAGGCGGTGATGAACAGCGCCCCGCCGAAGTCGATGCCCGCGGTGACCGCGACCTGGCCGAGGAAGTTGAACCAGCCGGTGAACCAGGACCAGGCGGCGGCGTTGCGCCCGGCGAGTTTCGCGGACCAGTAGTACAGGCCGCCGGCGGTGGGGAAGCTGGAGCAGACCTCGGCCATGGCCAGGCCGACCAGCAGCGTCATCAGCCCGACGATCGGCCAGCCCCACACGATCATGACCGGGCCACCGGTGTTCATGCCGAAGCCGTAGAGGGTCAGGCAGCCGCTGAGGATCGAGATGATGGTGAAGGAGACGGCGAAATTGGAGAACCCGGACATACTGCGAGAAAGCTCTTGGGCGTAGCCGAGCTGATGCAGCCGTTGCTCGTCCGCCGTGCGTTCGGTCGGCGGCGGCGGTACGTCGGTAGAAGGGGTGTCTAGAGGCATGCGCGACTCCCGGGGGCGGGCGGTACGGGATCGGGCGGCACATAAATGGACGAGCGATCGTCCTTTTATGGGTCCTAGTGTGGTGCGATCCGGCGCGCTGTCAAGAGCAGCCTCGATCCGAGGTGTATCAACCCGAGTACTGACGGCCCAAGCAGTGCAGTCCAAGCAGTGCCAGTCCAAGCAGCGTCAGTCGAGGAAGCCACGCAGCAGTACCTCGGTGCCCTCAAGGTGTTCCGCCATCGCGCGGCGCGCCGCCTCGGGGTCGCCGCCGAGGATGGCCGCCGCGATCCGCTCATGCTGTATCGCCGTGTGCTTGAGATTGACGGTGAGCATCGGAATCGAGTCCAGCAGTGCGTTGATACGCAACCTGGCCTCGGCCACCGCCGCGGCCAGAGCGCTGGATCCGGACAGCTCGGCTACCGCGAGATGGAAGCGGGTGTCGGCGAGCCGGTAGTCCGGCAGGTCGGCCGTCTCCGCCGCGGCCAGCCGCTCGGTGAGAAGTCGCCGCTGCGCGGGTTCCAGTGCGCGTCCGGCCGCCGCCTCGGCAGCGCCGGTCTCCACCGCGCGGCGGAAGATCAGCGTGTCCTCAAGCCCGCCGGGCAACTCGGCCAGCGCGTCACGCAGCCCGGTGGTCTCAGTCGGTGCGGGCACTTTGAGCACGTACGTGCCGCCGGATCGGCCGCGCCGGCTCTCCACGATCCCTTCGGCGGCCAGGGCCCGGATCGCCTCGCGCAGCGTGTCCCGGCTGACGTTGAGCGTGCCGGCGAGTTCGCGTTCCGGTGGCAACCGGTGCCCCGGCGGCACCGCGCCGAGCTTCACCGCGCGCAGCAGTTGCTCAACGGTCTCCTCGAAGGCGTTGCCCGCGCGCACCGGCCGGAACGCTGCGAAACCGCCCGCGCGCCCGTTGGACGCAGTCACCGGCGACCGCCCCTCTCACAAGGTCTGTTCCTCGTCCATTGTCGCGGCCCGCACGACCGGTGTCCACGCGACCCGCACGCGGCGGCGTCCGCGCTCCTTGACCTATCCACATCAAAGCACGAGGAAGGCCGCCCGCCCGGACGACGAGATCCGGGCAGGCGGCCTTATTGGGTAAGGGCTCGCCGAGAAATAAATGGCGTGTCCACACCCTGGTCATCACCGCTGAGCGCACCGGCGTCGAGGCCGAGTACGCCCGGTACGAGGCCTCAACCCCGGCACACTCAGCTGCGTGCCCAGCGCGCGGCCACGCAACATTTATTTCTCGGCGAGCCCTAAGCCGTCAGCTCGCTGTGCAGCTCAGCGTGGGTGACGGATTGCTGCCTGAGTAGGTGCCCTGGAAACCGAACGAGGTGTTGCCGCCGGGTGCGATGGAGCCGTTGTAGCTCGCATTCGTGACGGTCTCGCTCGAGCCGCTGTGGCTCTCCGTGGCGTTCCACGCGTTGGTGATCTGCTGGTTGCCGCCCCAGGTCCAGGTGACCTTCCAGCCGTGGGTGGCCGCGGTCCCGCTGTTGGTCACCGTGACGTTGGCGGTGAACCCGTTGCTCCACTGGTTGCTCACGGCGTAGGTCGCGGTGCATCCGCTGCCGCCACCACCGCCGCTGCCCGCGGCCGTTGTCGCGGTCACTCCGGACGATTGCGACGAGACGTTGCCGGCCGCATCGTACGCAGCGACTGTGTACATGTAGCGCGTCGAGGGCGACAGGCCGCTGTCAGTGAACGAAGTCCCTGCGGTCGTCCCGACCTGCGTGCCGTTGCGGTACACGCGGTACCCGGCGACGCCCACGTTGTCCGTGGACGGCGACCAGGACAGCGAAGCCGAGGAGCTGGTCACGCCGGTGAGCGCGAGGTTGTTCGGGGTTGACGGCGGTGTGGTGTCCCCGCCGCCGCTGCTGCCGGTCGAGGTGCTGACCGAGAAGCTGTTGGTGCCCAGGCCCTGGCCGCCCTGCCAGATCTCGAAGCCCGCCTCGACGTCGATCAGGTAGTGGTTGGGGTTGATCGAGCCGCGCGACACCGCGTCGTTGAACATCGCCTTGAGGTCGAGGTTGGAGACCGAGGTGGCGCCCGGGTTCAGCACGTAGGAGATGATGTTCCAGGAGGTCTGCCGCCCGGTCCAGACGTTCCAGTTCATGCCGGCGATGTTCGCGCTGCCGGTCTGCGAGCCGAAGGGCTGTACCCCGCCGCGGCTGTTGATCCAGATCATCACCTCGGTGCCGTCCGGCTGGCCGCTGGTGGTGGGCGTGGAGTTGAACCAGATGTCGTAAGCGACGTCGTACGCGCCGGACGAGGGCTGGTTGGTGCTCCACGAGCTGGTGGCGCTGCCCAGCTTGCTCATCTGGATCGGCATCCCGCTGTTGCCGGTGCACAGGCCCCAATGGCAGCCCTTGAAGATGGACGGGTAGGTGGCCGGCGCGCCGCCGCTGGTGTTGAAGTTGGCGGTGCTCACCGACCAAGCGGTCCCGCCGGTGTAGGTGATGCACTGCTGCAGGCTGGAGTTCCACTCGTTGGCCTGGATCATGTAGTCCCCGGCCGAGATCGTGCCGGTGCCGGAGCAGGTGGTCGTGGCGGCCTGCGCGGCCGGTGCCACGGCTGCGGTGACCGCCGCCGCGACGGCGATCGCCAGCGCCGCGGCGAGTGCGCGCGGCCGCAGGAGTCTACGAGACATCCGTTGTCATCCCTTCGACAGGAGCATGAAAAGCACGCCTGTGACCGCTTCGGTCCGGCAGGCGATGGCTGGCGCATGATGGTTGATGGGATGTGCTGGTCGGCGTACACCGCATCGCAGGGCGAAGTTGCCAAGGCCGCGCCGGAAGCTCAAGAGCGGGGTGCGTTGGCGCCATCGGGGCTGTCCGGCGCCGTGGGTGGAACAGGGCAGCTCAGAGGGCTGCCGCGAGGCGATGTCGTCCGGCGCTACGAACTGTTGCGGTACGAAACTTACACAGAACGGCTGGCCGTTCGACTGCGGACTCAGAGGTTGATAGCCACAAGGAACTGGAAGCGCTTCCAGGCTCACAGCACCGTCCATTGCACCGACTCTTTACACCGGCACCGGCTATCGCTAAGGTCCGGCTGGAAGCGCTTCCGGCCCCGCACGGCCGGAACTGCCGGCCCTGCCCCGGACGACCCCCAGGAGTCCGGGGCAGGGTGCGGTGCAGACGGTCAGCGCCGCCCGAAAGGATGTGGAACCTTGAAGGTTCACGCGCTTAAACCCGCCCTCGCCATCGCCGCCGCGGCGCTGGCGCTGGGTTCCGCGTCGGCCGCCAGCGCCGCCACGCGAACCGCCGACCACACGCTCCCGTCAGACTCCCGGTTCTACGTCGAACCGAACAGCGACGCGGCGAAGCAGGCGGTTACCGATGTGAAGACCGGCGACCTGCGTGACGCACTGACGATGGCGAAACTGGCGAGTTGGCCGGAGGCGACCTGGTTCACCAGCGGCACGCCGAGCCAGGTCGCCCAGCAGGTCAGCGCCCTGATGCGTGGCGCCAGGCGCCAGGACTCCGTGCCGGTTCTGGTGGCTTACGACATCCCGCTGCGCGACTGCGGCCAGTACTCCAGCGGCGGCGCGACCTCTGACGCCGCCTATCGCCAGTGGATCGCGGCGTTCGCCGGCGCGATCGGCCAGGCGCGGGCCGTGGTCGTCCTCGAACCGGACGCGCTGGCCAATCTGCCGCAGGATTGCAGCCCGACCACCGATCCGACCGGCGCACTCACCGCGGCGCGTATGGCAGACCTCAGATACGCCGTCTCGGTGCTCAAAGCGCAGCCGCGCACCTCGGTCTATCTGGACGCCGGCAACAGTCAGTGGCACGCGGTCGGCGATATCGCACAGCGGTTGATCGACGCGGACGTCGCGGACACGCAGGGCTTCTCGCTCAACGTCTCGAACTATCAGCCCACTGACCAGTCCGACCACTACGGCACCTGGGTGGCCAAGTGCATCTGGTTCGCGACCGCGGGACCGAGCTGGGCGATCGGGCACGCGAGCTGGTGCGCGAGCCAGTACTACTCCCCCGCGGCGCCCAACGACGGGCTGCCCGGCGACGCGGTCTCGTCCACCGACCCGAGCACCTGGCACTGGACCGACGACTGGTTCACGCAGAACACCGCCGGCGCGCCGGCCGCGCAGCTGACCCACTTCGTCGTGGACACCAGCCGCAACGGTCTCGGCGCATGGACCCCGCCCGCCGGAACTTCGTACCCTGACTCGCAGACCTGGTGCAACCCGCCCGGTCGCGGGATGGGCGCCCGGCCGACCGCCGACACCGGCGTGCCGCTCGCCGATGCGTACCTCTACATCAAGACGGTCGGGCAATCGGACGGCAGTTGCACGCGAGGGACCGCGGGACCCGGCGACCCCGTTTACGGCGGCGCGGTCGACCCGGCTGCCGGGGTTTGGTGGCCGTCGCAGGCGCTGACACTCGCCGGCAACGCGGTGCCCACGCTTCGGTTCAACTTCGATCTAGGCTGAGCACCGCACCACTGCAACCCACCGCACAGTGCACGAGCACTGGAGAGGACCAACCCTTCGTGGAGACTCAACCGGCGCGCCGTCCGACCCTCGACGAGGTCGCCCTGCGCGCCGGCGTCTCCCGCTCGGCGGCTTCGCGCGCCATCAACAACGCCCGGCACGTGAGCAAGGCCACCCGCGAGGCCGTCGAGCATGCGATCCGGGAGCTGGGCTACGTACCCAATCCGACCGCGCGGGCCCTGGCCACCCAACAGGCCGCGGCGGTGATCCTCGCCGTGTCGCACGACGATCCGGGACTGTTCGCCGATCCGTTCTTCGGCCAGGTCATCGTCGGCGTGAGCGCGGCGCTGGAGACCACGGATCTGGTGCTGATGCTCGCGCTGGCCAGCTCGAGCCACGGCAGGGAGCGGGTGCAGCGGGTCCTGCGTTCGCGGCGAGCCGACGGCGTCATGCTTCTGGCACTGCGCGGGGACGATCCGCTCTACCGGCTGACCCAGCAACTCGGCCTGCCGGTAGTCGTCGGCGGCCGGCCCCTGCACGGGGAGCCGACCTGGTACGTAGACGCGGACAACCGCGGCGGCGCGCGTCTCGCCACCGAGCACCTCATCGCGACCGGCCACAGCCGCATCGCCACCATCACCGGTCAGCTCGACACCCGAGCCGGCGCCGACCGCCTGCGCGGATTCCAGGAGGCGATGGCCGTCGCAGGGCTCGACAACACCTGGATCGAGCACGGTGACTTCAGCGAGGAGAGCGGCGCGCAGGCGGCGGCCCGGCTGCTGTCCGCGCATCCGGATCTCGACGCGCTGTTCGCCGCGTCGGACAACATGGCGGCAGGCGCCATGCGCATGCTCAAGGCGCGCGGCCGCTCGGTACCGGCGGACATCGCCGTCGTAGGGTTCGATGATCTGCCCATCGCCCGCCACACCGATCCGCCGCTGACCTCCGTCAACCAGCCGATCCAGGCGCTGGGCCACGAGATGGCCAAGATGCTGATCAGCCTCATCAACGGCGAGCGGCCTAGCGCGCTGATCCTGCCCACGCGGCTGACCGTCCGCGAGTCCGCGCCGCTATAAGGCGACCGCTCAGGGGACTGATTCTTGTTCTGGGCACCGTCTCGCCGGGCCGCAGTGTGGAAGTTTCAGGATCAGTCAGACTCATCATCATTTTTCTGATCACATTCTTCCATACGGCCTTGACACGAGTAAGGGCCGAGAGTTACCTACTCCTCACGTTTTACCCATGGCCAGGTGCCGGACTGGCCACCGACAATCGGGCACGCCTTGACGCAACAATCCGGCTCATTTGGATTCTGCGCTCCCACAAAGTCGTACCCATTTGATACTGGCATCGGATGGAGAAGTGATCGCTGAATGCTGAGATCTAGACGGTTCTTCGGCCCTATCGCGGCCGCGGCCGCGCTCATCGTGGCCGCAGGTGGCCTGATCGCGACCAGCAGCCTCGATCGGGCCGCCGCGGCCTCGATCAACGCTCCGCTCGCGAGCACCGCCGGATGCGGGAAGGCCGCGACGCTGGCCAGCGGCACGCACACGATCCAAAGCAGCGGCCAGACCCGCAGCTACATCCTGCGCGTGCCGACCGGCTACGACAGCAACCACCCGTACCGGCTGGTCTTCGGATTCCACTGGGTCGGCGGCACCGCCAATGACGTGGACTCCGGCGGCACCGACGGATACAACTGGTCGTACTACGGCCTGCGCCGGCTGGCCGACGCCGCCGGCAACGGCACGATCTTCGTCGCGCCGCAGGGCAACAACAACGGCTGGGCCAACCCCGGCGGCCAAGACGTCACTTTCGTCGACGACATGCTCAACCAGCTCGAAGCAGGACTCTGCGTCGACACGACCCAGGTGTTCTCGTCAGGCTTCAGCTACGGCGGTGCCATGACCTACGCCCTGGCCTGCGCCCGGCCCACCGTCTTCCGGGCGGTCGCGGTCTACTCCGGGGCGAACCTGAGTGGATGCACGCCAGGCACCGGACCGGTCGCCTACATCGGACTGCACGGCATCCGTGACAACGTCCTGCCGATCGCCAACGGCCGCGCCCTGCGCGACACGTTCGTGCGGAACAACCACTGCACTCCGCAGAATCCGCCCGAACCCGCCTACGGCAGCCTCACCCACATCGTCACCGCTTACTCGGGATGCATGGCCGGCTACCCGGTCGTCTGGGCCGCCTTCGACGGGGCGGGCCATGACCCCGGCCCCATCGACGGCAGCACCGGCGACGGCTGGCACACCTGGACCTCCGGCGTCGTGTGGAACTTCTTCAGCCAGTTCCAGTCCGGCGGCTCCTCGTCGTCAGCCTCGGCCTCGGCTTCGGCCAGCGCGTCAGCCAGCGCCTCCTCTTCACCATCGAGCGGAGCCGGCCGGATCGTCGGCGCGGGTTCCGGCCGGTGCGTAGATGTGCCGGGTGGTTCGCAGACCGGCGGCACGCAAGTAGACCTGATGGACTGCAACGGGCAGGCCAGCCAGCAGTGGACGTACACCGCCGCGGGCGAGCTGCGAGTGTTCGGCAGCGACTGCCTCGACGCCAACGGCCAAGGCACCACTGCGGGCACGAAGGCGATCATCTGGGCCTGCAACGGCCAGCAGAACCAGCACTGGACCGTGAATTCCAACGGCACCATCACCGGCGCACAATCAGGGCTCTGCCTTGATGCCACCGGCGCGGGCACCGCGAACGGCACCCTGCTGGAGCTGTGGACCTGCAACGGCGGCAGCAACCAGAAGTGGACCGTCGGCTAGGCAGTAGGCACGACCCCACGCAAAAGGCCGGCGTCGCTACCCAGGATGAGAGTCCTGGGTAGCGACGCCGGCTTTGACTTTCAAGCGTCAGATCAACCGAGCGTCCATTGCTGGTTGCTGCCGCCGTTGCAGGACCAGAGTTCGACCAGAGCGCCGTTGGCAGTAGACGCGCCGGTGACATCGAGGCAGAGCCCTGATTGGACACCGGTGATCGTGCCGTTGGAGTTCAGGTTCCACTGCTGGTTGGTGCCGCCGTTGCACGACCAGATGATCGCCTTGGTGCCGTTCGTGGTGCCCTGGCCATTGGCGTCGAGGCAGAGCGTCTGACCGCCGACGGTGACGTTGAGCTGGCCGGACGCGGTGTACGACCAGGTCTGGTTCGCCTGGCCGTTGCAGGTCTGGATGTCCTGCTGGGTACCGCCGCTGGTCGAGGAGTTCGGGTCGTCGAGGCACTTGCCCGCACCCACCGCGTGCAGCGGACCGGTGCCGGGCGGGGGCGGCGGCGGGCCGCCGGCGCCGGCGGTGATCGCCAGGTTGTCGAACTGCGCGGTCTCGCCCTGGCTGGTGGCGTAGCCGGCCTGGCCGGAGCCGTAGGCGGAGTCGTTCGCCGTGCCGACCGTCTTGCCGTCGATGCCCGCGGTGATGGTGCTGCCGGAGAAGCCCAGCGACAGGGTGTGCCAGGCATTGGTGCCGAACGTCCCGGCGTTGCCGCTCGCGAGGGTCGAGTTGTTGTTGCCGGTGTCCGAGCGGATGATCGACCATGCACCGTTGTCGCTAACCCGCAGATGGTAGGCGTTAACTCC
>NZ_DATNGK010000018.1:0-8782 GCF_035605935.1 Actinocrinis sp.
CTACACCAGCTACCCGAACCGCGCCGACGCCTACACGATCGACGCCTCGGCGACGCCGTGGCTCACCTTCGGCACGACGACTCAGGAACCTGTCGAGTCACCGAAGCTGGGTTGGATGACCGAGGGCCTGGCGATCGACCCCTTCAACTCGAACCGGATGTTCTACGGCACCGGCGCGACCCTGTTCGGCACCACCAACCTGACCAACTGGGATTCCGGCACCAGCTTCACGATCAAGCCGTTCGTCAGCGGGCTCGAGGAGACCGCCGTCAATGGTCTGATCAGCCCGCCGACCGGTTCGGCTCCGCTGATTTCCGCCCTCGGTGACCTAGACGGTTTCGTGCACACCTCGCTGACCTCGGTACCGTCCTCGGCGTTCACCTCGCCGAACCTGTCCAGCGGCGACAGCGTCGACTACGCCGAGCTGCAGCCGGCCACCATCATCCGCACCGGCGACGTCGACAAGACGCAGAGCAGCAACGCGAACGTGTACCGCTTCGCCTTCAGCACCAATGGCGGCAGCAGTTGGTTCCAGGCCTCGGCCGAGCCGCCCGGGGTAACTGGCGGCGGCCAGGGCGCGGTCGCGGCGGACGCCAGTTCGGCGCTGTGGAGCCCGAAGGGCACCGGCGTCTACTACACCACGACCTACGGCAGCTCTTGGACCGCATCCACGGGCATCCCGGCTGGCGCGGTGATCGCCTCCGACCGGGTGAATCCGAAGGTTTACTACGGCTACTCGGCCGGGACGTTCTACGTCAGCACCAACGGCGGCGCCAGCTTCACCGCGAGCGCCGCGACCGGCCTGCCGACGACCGGCACCCTCTACATCAAGGCGGTCGCGGGCACGGCCGGCGACGTGTGGCTGACCGGCGGTGACTCCTCCGGTGTATCAGGCATCTGGCACTCGACGAACTCCGGCGCCACTTTCACGAAGCTGAGCAGCGTCTCGGCGGCGATCAACCTCGGCTTCGGCAAGTCGGCGGTGTCCGGCGGCTACCCAGCGATCTACGCGATCGCGACGGTGAACGGCGTGCAGGGCATCTTCCGCTCTGACGACACCGGCGCGACCTGGACGCGGATCAACGACGACAAACACCAGTGGGGCAACATCGGCGCCGCGATCACCGGCGACCCGCGGACCTACGGACGCGTGTACGTCGGCACCAACGGCCGCGGCATCATGTACGGCGACCCGAGCGGTTCATCGACCGGGAGCCCGAGCGCGACGCCGAGCCAGAGTGCGAGCGCGAGCGCGTCGGCGACACCGTCTACGAGTCCGTCACCGTCACATTCACCTTCTGCCTCGCCATCCCCAAGCCCCAGCGCCGGCGGCGGATCCGGTTGCCACGTGACGTACACCAAGAACAGCGAGTGGCCCGGCGGCTTCACCGCAGGGGTGACGATTAGCAACACCGGCACCAGCGCGATCAGCAGCTGGACGGTGAAGTTCACCTTCCCCGGCGACCAGAAGGTCACCAGCTCCTGGAACGACGGCTCGTTGACGCAGAGCGGAGAGGCGGTCACGGCGACCAACGCCTCGTACAACGGTTCGATCAATCCCGGCGGCAATGCGTCGTTCGGTTTCCAGGGCACCTGGACGTCCAGCGACGCCTCGCCGACGTCATTCACCGTCAACGGCGTCACATGCAACTAGCCCGCATCAGCAGTAACTGAGGGCCCTGACGCCCCGCAACACTAACGCCACCCCTGCGCTACGCCCGACGGTGCAGGGGTGGCCCGCGTCCGCAAGAAGTCCGCCTCGTGTCAGCTGCGTGATTGCAGTGAGTTAGCGGAAAACCTCGCAGCGCAAGCATTCTCATGCGATGGTCGGTTGACCAGTCACTAGCGATTGCAGATGCACAGGGAGCCGGCAGTGATGGGGCCGATGGGCGCGACGACGGAGACCGGATTCGGGTGGGCCACACCCGTGCTGTCCTATGCGATGGCGTGCGTGGGCTCGGCGCTCGGGCTGCGCTGCACAGTGCGCGCACTGGACGCGAGCGGACGTTCGAAACGTAACTGGCTGCTTACCGCGGCGGTGTCGATCGGCGCCGGGATTTGGACGATGCACTTCATCGCGATGCTCGGTTTCGCGGTGACCGGCACCGAGATCCGGTACGCGGTCTCGCTCACCTTGCTGAGCCTGCTGATCCCGATCCTGTTGACCTGGGTCGGAATGCTGATCGTCGGGTACGGCCGCTCGCGGGCTCTCTCGCTGGGCCTCGGCGGCGCGGTGACCGGGTTCGGCGTGGTGGCGATGCATTACACGGGCATGGCCGCGATGCGACTGAATGCGAGCCTTGACTACAACATCGGGACCGTCGCGCTCTCGGTACTGATCGCGGTGGCGGCGGCGACCGCGGCGCTGTGGGCCGGGCTGACCATCCGCGGACCGGTCGCGGCGATCGGCGCGTCAATGATCATGGGCGTCGCGGTGACGGCCATGCACTACACCGGAATGCGCGCCGCCGAGGTGTCGGTGGCGACGCAGACAGTGGCATCAGGGAACGTACCGAGCGGCGGCGCGACCGCGATGGCGTTCATCCTGCCAATGATCGTGTGCCTCGGATCAACGCTCTTCCTCACCTCGGCCTTCGTCGCCCTCTCCCCTACCGGTCGGCAGCCACGCGATGCCGATGAATCAGACGATGACGACGCGCCGACGCCGCATGGCGCGCGCCCGGTGGCCGAGAGGCAGGGTTCGCATGCGTGAGAGCCGCCCGCCCGCGCCGCGTGGCCGCCGGGGTTCGCATGCGAGACCGAACGGTATGTCAGGCCGGATATCCGTTCCGATGCCGCGGCCGTCGCGCCGAGAGCAGCAACCGGAGCAGCAGCAGCCGCAGTCGCCGTTTTCGCGCCAGTCCGCGACGCCGGCGCCCGGCGCCTCGTGGCGCGGACAACGGCCGATCTCGATCTTCAGCGCGGCGGCCTCGGGCGCGGGACGCGGCGCCGGTGCGACGGCGGCGTCCTCGCTGGGACGGCGGCCCGGCGGCGCGCTGTTCCCCACGATTCGGGATTCGGATCTGATCGCGCGGATCCCGAAGCCGCGGGCGATCCGGGCGAAGGTGGTCTGCCTGCTGGTGGTGCCGATCATCTCGTTGATGACGCTGTGGGGCCTGGCGGCGGTGCAGACCGCGCAGACGGTGTACGCGCTGACCCAGCTCAAGCAGCTCGACGCGGCGGTCACCATGCCGAACGACAGCCTGATCAGCGCGCTGCAACGCGAGCGGATCGACGCAGCCCGGTTTCTCGGCGGTGCGGGTGATGCAAGCGGACAGCCGAGGTCGGCGTTGACGGCGGACTATACGGGCACTGATGCCGCTGCGGACGCGCTGCGTGACGGGGCGGGCGCGGCCGCCGCGGCGACGACCGGGCTCGGCGTGCAGGTCAGTGGCCCTATGAGCACCCTGCTTAGCGATCTTTCCGGACTGCCGGGGCTGCGCGGCGAGGTTTCCCGGCGCCAGGTGACGTGGACGACCGCGAGCGCCGGATACGGCAAGGCGATCAGTGACGCGCTCCTCTTGAGCAACAGCCTGAACGCGACCCTGACGAAGGTCGGCCAGAACGGGCAGATCGCCTCGGACGCGTGGGCGGTCACTCAGCTGGCCCGCTCCCGGGAGATGCTGGCCCGGCAGGCCGCGATCGTGGCGCAGGCGCAGGCCCGCAGCGGCGGAGCGACGCTCGACGCGGACGGCTACCGCCAGTTCGCCGGGGCCTACTACAGCCAGCACGAGCTGGAGCAGATCGCACTGGCGCAGCTGCGTGATGTCGACGTGACGGCATACCAGCGCGTGACCTCGGCCATTTCTTACCAGCGGCTGCAAGGCGCGCAACAAGCGGTGCTCAACGCCGGGGATCAGGGCACGAACAGCAGCGGCGTCGCACAGGCCGAGAGCACGTGGACGGCGCTGGCGCCCGGAGAGCTCGACCGGCTCGGCGACGTGGTGTCCGGCGCGGGCGCGGCGGCGATCGCGCAGGTGAATCCGTATAGCCGGGCGCTGGAGACCAAGGCGGGCGCCGGTGTGCTGCTGGGTTTGTTCGCGGTGACGGTATCGCTGCTGGTGTCCGTGTGGATCGGCCGGGGACTGGTCATCGAGCTGGTCGGACTGCGCGACTCGGCGCTCGACCTGGCCCGGCGCCGGTTGCCCGGCGCGATCGCGAAGCTGCGCGCCGGGCAGGAGGTCGATCTGGAGGCGGAGGTTGGGCAGGGCACGCTCGGAATCAGCACCCTGGGTCGGCTGGCGGCCGGCGGCTCGGGCGTGTTCCCAGCAGGCGCGTCTGGTACTGAAGACGGCAGCGATGAGGTCGGGCAGGTCGCCATGGCGCTGGCGACGGTGCACCGCGCCGCGCTGCGGGCCGCGCTGGACCGGGCCGAGGCGGTCAGCGGCGTCGCAGGGATTTTCCTCAACCTCGCCCGGCGCAGCCAGGTGCTGCTGCACCGGCAGTTGGCGCTTCTGGACCTGATGGAACGGCGGATCGAGGATCCGGCCGACCTCGAGGACCTGTTCCGGCTCGACCACCTGGCCACCCGAATGCGCCGGCACGCCGAGGGCCTGATCATCCTTTCCGGCGCGGCGCCAGGCCGCAGCTGGCGCAGGCCGGTACCACTGATGGATGTCGTGCGCGCCGCGGTCGCAGAGGTCGAGGACTACGAACGAGTGGACGTGCGTCAGATGCCTGATGCGCGCGTCGCCGGCGCGGCGGTCGCCGACCTGACGCACCTACTCGCCGAGCTGGTCGAGAACGCGACCTCGTTCTCGCCGCCGCACACCCGCGTGCACGTGCAGGGCGCGCTGGTCGCGGCCGGATACGCGCTGGAGGTCGAGGACCGCGGGCTCGGCATGGGCGCGGAGGCGCTGGCCGAGGCGAATCTCCGAATCGAGCGCGACCGTCCGGACGACCTGCTCGACAGCGACCGGCTCGGGCTGTTCGTGATCAGCCGGCTGGCTCGTCGGCACGGAATCAGGGTCGCGCTACGGCAGTCGGCTTATGGCGGAACCACAGCGGTGGTGCTGCTACCGAAGGCGCTGCTGGTCGAATCCGAGCTGACCGCGGGATCGCGGCCGGCGGCGATCGGCTCACGTCAGAGGTCTGACGATGGACGAGATGACGCATTGGACCGCGCATCGCAGGCACCGCACCGCAACGGGGCTCTGGTCGGCTCCGGTCCAGTCGCGGCTAGTCGCCCGGACCCGTCCGCTGCTGGATCAGCGCATTCGGCGGCGGCGTCCATGGCACGATCCGGCCACGCCGAGACAAAGGCACCGCGCATCAAGCCGACGTCACCGCACGCGCCGCAGTCCACACCTACATCCACATCCGCGCGCACACCCACACCCACACCCACGCCCTCGCCCTCGCCGGTCACCGGTGCGGCGCCGCCGCTCGGTATCCTTCCGCGCCGCGTTCCGGGCCAGCCTGATCCCACGAACCCTGATTCCTACCTTGGCGAGCTGGATGACCCGGATATCGGACCCGCTGGCGGCGGTCAGGTCGACCCCGCACTGCTGCGCGCGTCAACGGGGCCTGAGACGCCCGGCGGACTGCCGCGCCGGGTGAAGCAGGCCAGCATCGCGCCGGGACTGCGCATGGACCCCGGCCAGTCCAGCGCCTCGCTAGACGCGGATGAGGATCCGGTGCCGCGTACCCCCGAGCAGGCCCGCGCGACCATGTCCGCGTATCAGCAGGGCTGGTCACGCGGCCGGTTCGGCCCCGGACCGGAAAACCCGGCATCTCTCGCCGAGGACTGAGACGACTGAGATGCCCGCCCTCCCCCACGACCCTCCCACCGAACGATCGATCACCGCGGCTGAAAAAGCCCGCTGAAGGCCAGGAGGCCCGATGCCCCCCAGTACCAACGCCGGCGGCGAACTCGGCTGGCTGCTCGACGAGACGGTCGCCGCCGTCCCCGCGGTCCGGCACGCGGTGTTGCTGTCCACCGACGGTCTCGCGGTGGCCTCGTCGGCCGGCATCTCCCGCGAGGACGGCGAGCATCTGGCGGCCGTCGCGTCCGGCTTCCACAGCCTGGCCAAGGGAGCCGGGCGACACTTCAAGGCCGGCTCGGTCCGGCAGACCATGGTCGAGCTCGACGGCGGCTACCTGTTCGTCGTCGCGGCCGGCGGCGGCACGTGCCTGGCCGTGTTCAGCGGACCGGAGTGCGACATCGGCCTGGTGGCCTACGAGATGGCCCGGCTGGTGCGACGCGTCGGTGAGCACCTGTTCGCCGCGCCACGCGCCGGAGGCGGCGCGGGCGCGGCCGCGTCGTGACCGGCGTGCGGCCGACGGCGGCGGGCGGTGCGGCCGGCGGTAGGCCGAGCGACGCCGCCGATCGCGCCATGGGAAGCGCGGTCGGGCGCGACTACGGATACGAATACGGGATCGAGCGTGACCGCGCGAACGGCTACGAGTACGGGTACGAACACGGTTATCAACACGGCTACGAACCGGGGTACGGGCGCGAGCGCGAGTATGTGCCCTTCCCCGCCTCCGAGCCCGAGCCGCCGCCCGAGGGCGCCGAAGGCGATTCGGCGCAATGGTACGACGACGAAGCCGGTCCGCTTGTCCGGCTGTACGCGCTGACCAGGGGCCGCGCCCGCTCTGACGCCCGCGTATTCAACCTGTTGGCTCTGGTCATCGCGGAGAGCGGCCCATACGACGATCCGACGCTAAGCCCCGAACAGGTCCGCGTGCTGGAGTTGTGCTGCCGCGCACCACAGTCGGTCGCGGAGATCGCCGCCGGCTGCGACCTGCCCTTGGGCGTCGCGCGGGTGCTGCTCGGCGACCTGCTCGAGATCGGGCATGTCCGGGTCCGCCAACCCAAGCCGCCGGCCGCACTGTTCGACGAACACATTCTGCAGGAGGTGATCAATGGGCTCCGCGCGCTCTGATCGCGGTTTCCAGGTTCCCGGCGCCGGCCCAGCCGCGGCCGCAGCCCCCGACGCGGCCCCCGCCGCGAGCGTCAGCGTCGGATCGGCCGCTTATCGCGCGGCGGCCCGTGAGCGCGAAGGGCACCGGGCTGAACCGGAGGTCGAAGAGCCCTTCCTCGCGCTCAAGATACTGATCGCGGGCGGATTCGGCGTCGGGAAAACCACCCTGGTTGGCGCGGTCAGCGAGATCCGGCCACTGCGCACCGAGGAATCGATGACGGAGGCGAGCCGCGGCGTGGACTTCACGCACGGCGTCGAGCGCAAGAGCACGACGACGGTGGCGATGGACTTCGGCCGGATCACGGTGCGCGACGACTTGGCGCTATACCTGTTCGGCACGCCGGGACAGGACCGATTCTGGTTCCTGTGGGACGAGTTGGCGCAGGGCGCGCTGGGCGCGGTGGTGCTGGCCGACACGCGAAGGCTCACCGACTGCTTCCCGGCGGTCGACTTCTTCGAGCGCCGCGGCATCCCGTTCGTCGTCGCAGTGAACTGTTTCGATGACGCGCGGCGTTTCGCTCCGGGAGAGATCGGCGAGGCGTTGGACCTGGAGTCGAACACGCCGGTGATGCTGTGCGACGCGCGGGAGCGGGCCTCGGCGAAGGAGGTGCTGATCGCGCTCGTCGAGCATGCGGGCCGGGTGCATTCGTCCCGGCGATCAGCCTCTCTGCACTGAGGTCGGCAGCGGATGGTCGGGTTCGAGCGCGGGCAGCCCGTCCAGGCTCTTAGCGTTCACTCCGTTGACGCGCTGCGCCCACTCGTCCGGCGTGCGCGTGGAGTGGACCTTGTCGAGCACCGGCCGCTCCTCGACCAGATCCATGTAAGGGACCGCATACCCGCACGAGTCCGAGACCCGTTCGACGTCGACCAGGATGATCGAGCGCAGGCCCGGGTGCTGGAGATTGAAGTGCGCGGCGAGGCTGGCGAACTCGGGATCGTCGGCGCGCAGGACCCGGCCGTGGCCGTGCAGGCGCAGGATGCGCGAGTTGCGGGTGAACGAGCAGAACATCACCACGATCCGGCCGTTCTGGCGCAGGTGCGCGATCGTCTCGGCGCCGGAGCCGAACAGGTCGAGGTACGCGACGGTGTGGTCATCGAGCACTGCGAAGCAGTCCCGGTAGCCCTTGGGTGAGATGTTGACCAGTCCGTCGGACCCGCTCGGCGCGGTGCCGACGAAGAACATCGGCTGCGCCTCGATGAATTCGCGGATGCTCGCGTCGATCGCCTCGAACACGTTCGCCACGGCGGCCCTCCCGTAAGATCCCGTCGGCCTTCTCAGGTCTCACTGTAGCCGCGCGGATCAAGTCGTTTTGTGGCGCGCCCGGTGAGTTCGGTCACGCGATCCGGCCCACGCGGTCTTGGTCACGCGATCCGAATCACGCGGTCTGGATGAGGCTGTGCCGGCCGTTCAGGCGCCAGTCAGGTTCGGCCGCGTCGAGCCGCTCGACCTGCCCGCGCGAGACCCCGACGATGACGTCGGACTTCGCCGCGCGCAGTGCCGCAACCGGCAGGCCGAGGTACCGCACCGCGTCGGCGAACGGCGTCGTCGGGTCCCACCACAAGTCGCCGACCAGGCGGCGGTAATTCAAGTCGCCCTTGACCAGCAGGAACCGGCCCGCTAAGCGAGCGCGCAGGTCGGCGGGCAGTTCACGGAAGGAGAGCGGCGAGCACCAGAACGGATGCGTCGCGATGCGGAGGCGACCGGTCGCGGCGTGCTCGAACAGCCTGGCCCCGGCGGCGCCGAGCGGACCGGACATGCCGCGCAGGCGCCGCAGGCACTTGCCGACGTCCGACGCAGTGGCATCGGAGATGTAATACGGCGCGGGCTTGACGTGCAGCTCCACGCTTGTGGCCAG
>NZ_DATNGK010000019.1:0-3042 GCF_035605935.1 Actinocrinis sp.
GTTGGCTGTTGCCGGCGCTGCGGCTGTGATTGCTGCCTTGGTGGTCATCCTCGGGGTAATCCTCGGGCCGCCGAAACACTCGCCGCGCGCGGCACCGAACCCCACCGCATCGTCCTCGCTCGGCGCCCGAGGGCCAATTACCAGCGGATCCGGAGGGGCCTCGATCGCTACCAGCAGTCCCCACGGCACCGTCACGTCCGCCCCCGGATCTGGTGGCGCAGCACCGCGGCCGGGCGGCGCGGCACCGCGGCCGGGCGGCGCAGCCCAGACGCCGGCTGCCGGGTTATCTCAGGGAGTCGCCGCGGCGGCGGCCGGCGGGACGCCCCTGGCAGCCGCCGGACCGGCCGGAAATGCCGCACCGTCAGCGGGGCAGCAACCGGCGGCAACCAGCACGGCCCCGGCCGCCCCGGCACCGCCGGCGAGCCCATCACCCGTCACCGTTCGAGAAGTCGTCGCCGTCGCCATCCCCGACCCGGCCGCCTCGGTGACCATGGTGGTGCCGACGCAATGGACGATCGAGGCCGTCGATGCCGCCGGTATCGCGGTGACCGGCTGCACGGGGCTGCACACGACAACCGTGCACTGCCTCAATCTCGGGGTCGGCCGGACGCTCGCGGTGCAGGTGCAAGGCATCCGAACGCCAGGCGCGGTGCTCCACGTCAGTGCAGTGGGGCTGGGTGGCGGTGTGCGCGACTACCCACTGTGAGACCGGCGGTCTCGCGCGACAAACGACGGGCATCCTGAACGGTCAGTCACGGGTACGACGACCGCAAGCGACTGGGTATACACGCCGTCCGCGCCGGTTACTGTGCGACGCCGCCTCGATGCGTGGATGCTGTGAGTGTGCGACCGGGCGGCGGGGCCGCGCTCGAGGAGGAGGCGCGAGCGCGGTATCTCGACCTTGACTTCCCCGCGGCGATAGCGGCGTGGGAACGGTCCTACGCGGCCTACCGCGCGGATGGCGACGCGGTGGGCGCGGTGCGCATGGCGCGCACGCTGGCGGGCATGCACGGTCAGATCACTGGGGATGTCGCAGTGATGAGCGGCTGGTTGGCCCGGGCGAAGACGCTGCTCGCCGCTGCCGGCGAATCCGCCGAATCGGGCTGGGTGGCGCTGAACACGGCGATGTTCGAGGGTGAGCGCGCTCGTCGGCACGCGCTGCTGCACGACGCGATCGGCGTCGCGCACAGGTACCACGACACAAATCTCGAGTTCACCGCGATGGCCTACCTCGGCGCGAGCCTCGTGCACGACGATCGCACTGACGACGGCATGCCACTTCTCGACGAGGCCCTCGCCGCGGTCGTCGGGGACGAGGTAGACGACGTTTGCGCCGTCGAGGAGATCTTCTGCCAGCTGTTCGCGGCCTGCGAGTACGCGCACGACGTTCGTCGCGCGGACGAGTGGATCCGGGTGGGTGAAGCCGTCGCCGCGCGGTACCGGTTGCCGGCGGTGACCGCGTTCTGCCATACGCACTACGGCGGGGTACTCACTGCCGCCGGCCGCTGGCCGGAGGCCGACACGGCGTTGACGGAGGCCGTCCGGTTGTGGGGCCTGGGTCGCCGCACCGCGCAGCGACGAGGTGCCGCGGTCCGGCTTGCGGACCTGCGCGTGCGGCAAGGCCGCATCGAGGAGGCCGAGCAGCTGCTCGCCGAGGTAACCGCCGATGCCGAGGCCGCGCTCCCACTAGCCGCGATACACCTGGCCCGCGGCGAGACGACGCGGGCGGCAGACGTGCTCGACCGCGGATTGGCGCAGCTGCCACTGGACAGCGCGGTCGCGGCACCGCTGCTCGCGATGCTCGTCGACGTACACCTCGCGGCCGGCCACGCCACCGATGCCGCCTCCGCAGCCGAGCGGCTGGCGGCCATCGCCGCCCGCCACCGCGGCCCGTTCCTCACAGCGTCAGCGGCGTTAGCGCAGGGCAGTGTCGCGTTGGCTGGCGGGCTCGGCGACGACGCGCGTACCTGCTTGCGTGAGGCGTTGGCCGGTTTCGCCGGCGCCGAGCTGCCAATGGAACTTGCCCGCACCCGGCTCGCGCTCGCGGCCGCGCTTGCGAAAGACCGGCCGGAAGTCGCGCTGGCCGAGGCGCGTGCCGCGTTGGCCGGTTTCGAGCGGTTGCGGGCCGCTCGGCATGTCGATGCGGCTGCGGCATTGCTTCGCTCGCTCGGCGTCCGACCAAACACCGCGATACGCACCGACGGGCGGCTGACCGCCCGCGAGGCAGAGGTGCTCGCCCTGCTCGGGCATGGCCTGTCCAACCCGGAGATCTCCGACCGACTGTTCATCAGCCGCAAGACCGTCGAGCACCACGTCGCCAACGTGCTGGCGAAGCTCGGCCTGCGCAGCCGTGCTGAGGCGGCCGCGCACGCGGCCCGGACCGCGAAATAGGGGATCTCACCGATCCCGAACCGTGCGAGCCGCGCCATTCTCTGCGCAACTCGTTCGAGAGGAATGCGCGATGTATGACGCGATCGTCGTCGGCGCTCGTTGCGCCGGCTCCCCTACCGCGATGTTGCTCGCCCGGCAGGGTTATCGGGTGCTGCTGGTCGACCGGGCCGAGTTCCCAAGCGACACAGTGTCCACGCACGTGGTGCAGGCACCGGCCGTCGCCGCCTTGCATCGCTGGGGGCTGCTCCCGGAGGTCGTCGCCTCGGGCGCGCCGCCGATCAACACCTACTCGTTCGATTTCGGTCCGCTGCAGATCACCGGTAGGCCCCAGCCCGTGGACGGCTTCTCCGCCGCGTACGCGCCACGCCGCACCGTCCTCGACAAGATCCTCGTCGACGCCGCAGTGCGTGCCGGCGTGGAGCTACGCGAGCGGTTCAGCGTCGATGGGTACCTGGTCGAGGACGGCGCCGTGGTCGGTGTCCGCGGTCACGAATACAACGGCGCGGCCGGCGTCGAGCGGGCCCATGTCGTGATCGGCGCGGACGGTCGCAACTCGGAGCTGGCCCGGACCGTGCACGCCAAGGCGTATGCGGAGAAGCCGCGCGCACAGTGGGCGTACTACACCTACTTCCGCGACCTGCCGGTCGACGG
>NZ_DATNGK010000020.1:0-26537 GCF_035605935.1 Actinocrinis sp.
GGCGTGATCAGTGCGCTGATCGTGCTGGCCGCCATCGTCGCCGCGCTCGGTCCGGCGCTCACCGCGATTCCGCTCGGCGCGTTGCGGCTCATCGTGGGGGCGCTGCTGCTGATCTTCGGCTTGCAGTGGCTGCGCAAGGCGGTGCTGCGGGCGAGCGGGCACAAGGATCTGCACGACGAGGACGCGATCTTCGACCGGGAACTGGCCGCGGCGCGCGAGGCGCAGGCCGAGCGGCGCTGGGTGGTCACCGACTGGTACGCCTACACGCTCTCGTTCAAGGGAGTACTGCTCGAAGGGCTCGAAGTCGCGTTCATCGCGATCACCTTCGGCGGCAACCAGCACGACGTGCCGCTGGCCGCGCTCGCCGCGCTCAGTGCGATCGTTGTGGTCACCCTGGTGGGCGTCGCGATCAAGGCGCCGCTTTCGCGGGTACCGGAGAACACGCTGAAGTTCGTGGTCGGCGTGATGCTCACCAGCTTCGGGATGTTCTGGGGCGCGGAAGGCGCGGACGCGCATTGGCCCGGCGAGGACGCGGCGCTGCTCGTGATCGCGCCGGTGGTGGCCCTGTTCGCGCTCGGTCTTGTCGCGGTGCTGCGTCAGTCGGCGCCGCCGCGGGAAGCAGCCACGCCGGTCGCGGCCCTGCGGATGGAGCAGTCATGATCACGAGGCTGAAGGCCTTCGGCGCCTTCTGGTACGACTTCGTCGTCGGCGACGATTGGCGGGTCGCGGTGTTCGTCGTCGCGGCGCTGGCGATCACTTTCGCGGTGAGTAAGAGTTCTGTCCCGGCTTGGTGGATCCTGCCGGCGGCGGTGGCGCTCGTGCTGCCGTGGAGCCTTTGGCGGGCGCGCCGCAAGCGGTAACCGTCCGCTGCGTGCGGAGCTGAGCGCCGGGGCTTACTGCCCCTCGCCCTCCTCCGCGTAAACGCGGGCCGCGTATTCCTCCAGGGCTCGCTCGCAGGTGCCGAGCGCTTCGAGCGTGGCGGCTCGTTTCGGTGCCCCGAAGACGTCCCGGTCGGTCACCTTGGCCAGCCAGCCTTGGAGCTTGACGAGGTCTTCCTCGTTTTCCTCAAGCTCGGCGTAGGTGAAGTGCTCGGCCTTGTACTCCTTGTCGAGCTGCCCGAGGAAGTCCTGGCATTTGTCGATGATCTCCTCGTACTCGTCGTCTCGCGCGGTCTGAAACGCGGTTAGCACCTCGCTCTCGCCAGCGAGTGCGGTACACGAGAGCAGCACTGCGGTACCGCCCATCTCGCCGATCTCGTGCCGCAGCTTGCGCAGCGCCCGCTCTGCAGCCGCGCTGGCGGGCAGCGCTGCCGCGGAGTTCTGCAGGTAGATCGCGCCTAAGCCCTTGAGGCGGCGCCAGGCGGTCGCGCGCAGCCGGGTCGGTTCGGACGGGATCCGATAGATGAGCACGAGCCAGCCGTTGGGCGCCGCGTCGGCGCGCTCCGCGATGGTCACGCCTGGCCTGGCGGACTCGTCTGAGACGGCCTCGTCTCACACCACGTCAGCTTTCTGCGGCGATTACGTCAAGCGCGTGCTGAAGATCGTCAGGGTACGGCGACGAGAACTCGATGCGCTCGCGGGTGCCCGGGTGTTCGAACGCGAGCCTGGCCGCGTGCAGCCACTGTCGCGCCAAGCCGAGGCGCTTGGTGAGCGCCGGGTCGGCACCGTAGGTCAGGTCGCCGACGCAGGGGTGATGGAGCGCGGACATGTGCACCCTGATCTGATGGGTGCGGCCGGTTTCCAGCTTGATCTCCAGCAGAGTCGCGTGCCGGAACGCCTCGATCGTGTCGTAGTGAGTGACCGAGTCCTTGCCGTCAGCGATGATCGCCCACTTGTAGTCCAGCTTGGGGTGGCGGCCGATCGGTGCGTCTACCGTGCCGCTCATCGGGTCCGGGTGCCCCTGTACGAGCGCGTTGTAAGTCTTGTCCACGGTGCGGTCCCGGAACGCCTGTTTGAGCAGCGTGTAGGCCAGCTCAGACTTCGCGACCACCATCAGGCCGGAGGTACCCACATCGAGCCGGTGAACGACGCCTTGTCGCTCAGCCGCGCCGGAGGTGGAGATGCGGTAACCGGCCGCGGCGAGACCGCCGACCACGGTCGGGCCGAGCCAGCCAGGGCTCGGATGCGCCGCGACGCCGACCGGCTTGTCGACCACGACGATGTGGTCGTCGTCGTGCACGATCCGCATTCCGGGGACCGGCTCCGGGATGGTCTGCTCGACCGGGACCGGAGGTGGCGGCAGTTCCACCTCGAGCCAGGCGCCGCCGCGGACCTTGTCCGCCTTGCCGACGACCGAGCCGTCGATCATGACCCGGCCGTCCGCGGCGAGGTCGGCGGCCTTGGTGCGCGAGAGGCCGAACATCCGCGACAGCGCGGCGTCGACCCGCTCGCCGTCCAGGCCGTCCGGAACCGGCAGCGAGCGCAGGGTTCCGGTGCTCACGCGGTGGTTCCGTCCGTCTCGTCGCCCGGCTCGGTCCGCTCCTGCGGAGCCTGGCCGGCTTTGTGTGCCTGGGTCTGCTGCACGGCGCGCTCGTCGGTGCCGTCCGGGTGCAGGCCACGGAACGCCAGCAGCACCATCAGCGCGCCGCCGACGCAGATCGCCGAGTCGGCGAGGTTGAAGATCGGCCAGTGCGGCAGCTCGATGAAGTCGACCACCCAGCCGCGGAAGATCCCAGGCGCCCGGGTAAGCCGGTCGGTGAGGTTGCCGAGCGCGCCGCCGAGCAGCAGCCCGAGCGCGATCGCCCACGGCAGGCTGAACAGGCGGCGGGACAGGCGCAGGATCACCACGATCACGCCGACCGCGATGGCCGTGAAGATGATCGTGTAGGCCGCTCCGATGGAGAAGGCGGCGCCGGGGTTGCGTGTGTAGTCGAGCTTGAGCGCGGGCCCGAGCAGGTTGATCGGCTGCCCATAGTGCATCGTGGCGGCCACGATCGCCTTGCTCGCCACGTCCAGCGCGTAGATGGCGGTGGCGACCGCGATCAGGACGCCTATGCGGCGCACCCGCCGTCCCGAAGCGGCGGAAGGAACGTCGCCCGCCGCGCTCTCGGCCGGCGCGGCTGGGGCTTCGGGCTGCGGGGAATGCGCCTGGTCGGCGGCCGATGAGCGATCGTCCTCGGCCGCCGGCGCGGCTTCCTGCCCGTGTGCAGTGTCCATACGTTCCACGCGGCGACCTTACCTGGTCGCGCCCGGTGCATTCAGCGAGAGCTGAGAAAGACGCGCATCGGGCGGTGACCGGTGACAGCCCGATTAGTAGCGCCGCTCCTGCTTCTGCTTGCAGCTGACGCACAGCGTCGCTCGCGGGAAGACCTGGAGGCGCGCCTTGCCGATCGGCTCACCGCAGGTCTCGCAGGCGCCGTAGGCTCCGGCCGCGATCCGGGCCAGCGCCCGCTCGGACTGAAGCAGCATCTCCCGCGCGTTGGCCGCGATCGACATCTCGTGCTCGCGCTCGAAGTTCTTCGACCCGGCGTCCGCCTGGTCGTCGCCGGCACCGTCGCTGGCGTCGCGCAGCAGGTCGGCGAGGGCGTTGTCGGCGGAGGTCACGTCCGCGCGCAGCCGGTCGACCTCGGCGCGCAGGTCGGTTTCGACCTCGGCGACCTCGGCCTCGGTCCACGGGTCCTCACCGGGACGTACCGGCAGCGCGCCCGGGGCGCCGCGACCGGCGGTGCCGTTGGCCGCGACCAGCGCGGGTTCGGGCGTGGGCACCTCTGTCTTGGGCTTCGCGGCCGCGGCCCGCCCACCTCGCGAGGCGGGCACCTTGTTCGCCGGGCCGGAGGCCGCTGGGCGCTGCGCAGGCTTGGCCGCCGTCTTTTTACCGGCCTTCTTCGCGGCCGGAGCGGAAATCGCCGGTGACGCGGCGGGGGCGGAATTGCGCGCGGTGCTGCTCACGGGTGCATCCCTCGCTCTCAGATCGGAAACGGCCGCTCCGGACGGCGAAAGGGAAGCTACCGGGGCGGCTCGGGTGCGGGTGTTGCGGTGCGGGTGGGGAAGCGCTCCGACGCCCGTCACCCATTCCGCACAACGGGTTACGCGTGCGATTGGTGCCCGGCCCTCTCCATCGCTAATCACGAAACGGCAAAGAACTTTTTCCGCCGGAGCGGTACGCCGCGCGGGTGACCAGCCGAGGCACCCGGTTTAACCTGCGCGATAAGTGTTCAGCCGCTCCTTCGTACCGGCCGGCGGGTCGGAGATTTCGGCCACCTTGTCCCGGCTGGTGGCGCCGGATACGAGCCGGACGCTGCGCCGTGGGACGCCGAGCGCCTCGGCGAGCGCTTTGAGCGCCGCCTCGGTCGCCTTGCCGTCCACCGCGCGCTCCGGCACGGCGACCACCAGCGCGGCGTGAGCGGCGTCGGCGCCATAGGTCCCGCCGACCCTGGTCCTGTTCGCTCCGGGCTTCACGCGGATGGCGATGCGCATGGCGGGAGCGGGTCCGTCGTGCCCAGAAGGCAAATGATGCGGCTGCGGTCGAGCCATGGCTCTACACTATGAGCCGCAGTCCGAATGGGCGTGGATGGGGACAGTAACGCCGCACGCAGCCGCGAGCGAGCCAGGGATGGTGTGAGCCTGGTGGCGGGTACGGCGCGAAGATCACCCCGGAGCCGCCGGAAGAACCGTGCAGCTGCCGCCATCACGGCGCGCAGCGGCGCTCAGTAGACCCGGCCGGGCAGCACAACGAGAGGGCCTGGAGCTGCTCGCCGCAGCGTTTCCTGGCCAAGAAGGGTGGTACCGCGGGAACCCTGCGGCTGTGGGTTTCGAACGCTGCGCTTTCGGACGCAGTGTTCGTCGACACGGCGCGGGCGCCTCGTCCCTTCGCGACCGAGACATACGCTCGCGAGAGGGACTTGAGACATGTATCGCCCGGTACCCGCCCAAGTGGACCTGGTGGCCTTGGAGCACGAGGTGCTCGGCTTCTGGCGTGACCACTCCGTCTTCCACAAGTCCCTTGAGGCCACCGCCGACGGCCCGCGGTGGACCTTCTACGAGGGACCGCCGACCGCCAACGGCATGCCCGGCACCCACCATGTCGAGGCTCGCGTCTTCAAGGACATCTTCCCGCGCTTCAAGACCATGAAGGGCTACCGGGTCGAGCGGCGGGCCGGCTGGGATTGCCACGGCCTGCCGGTGGAGCTGGCGGTGGAGAAGGAGCTCGGCTTCACCGGCAAGCAGGACATCGAGGCCTACGGCGTCGCCGAGTTCAACGCCAAGTGCCGAGAATCGGTCAAACGGCACGTCGGCGAGTTCGAGAAGATGACCGAGCGGATGGGTTACTGGGTCGACCTGTCCGAGGCGTACTGGACCATGAACCCCGGCTACATCGAGTCGGTGTGGTGGTCGCTCAAGCAGATCTTCGACACGGGCCTACTGGTCCAGGATCACCGCGTCGCTCCGTACTGCCCGCGGTGCGGTACCGGTCTGTCCGACCACGAGCTCGCGCAGGGGTACGAGACGGTCGTCGACCCATCCGTGTTCGTGCGTTTCCCGCTAACCTCCGGGCCGCTAGCCGGTGGCGACGGCGCGGAGCAGGCCGCGCTGCTGGTGTGGACGACGACGCCCTGGACGCTCGTGTCCAACACCGCGGTGGCCGTACATCCGGACGTGACTTACGTCGTCGCGACGGACGGTAACGAGCGGCTTGTCGTCGCGGAGCCGTTGCTGGCCAAGGCTCTGGGCGAGGGGTGGACGGCTACCGGCGAATCCTTCACCGGCCAGGAGATGGAGCGCTGGCACTACCAGCGGCCGTTCGAGCTCGTCGCCTTCCCGAAGGGACCGGACGGGCAGAGCCCTGACACGCACTTCGTCGTGCTCGGCGACTACGTCACCACCGAGGACGGCACCGGCCTGGTGCACCAGGCCCCCGCGTTCGGCGAGGACGACCTGAAGGTCTGCCGCGCGTACGGCCTGCCGGTGGTGAACCCGATCCGGCCGGACGGGACCTTCGAGGAGAGCGTGCCGCTGGTCGGCGGGGTGTTCTTCAAGAAGGCCGATGAGAAGCTGACCGCCGATCTCAAGGCCCGCGGCCTGCTGTTCCGGCACCTCGAATACGAGCACTCCTATCCGCACTGCTGGCGCTGCCACACGGCTCTGCTCTACTACGCGCAGCCGTCCTGGTACATCCGCACCACGGCGGTGAAGGACGCGCTGCTGCGCGAGAACGAGCGGACGAACTGGTTCCCGGAGAACATCAAGAACGGCCGCTATGGCGACTGGCTGAACAACAACATCGACTGGGCGCTCTCCCGCAACCGCTACTGGGGCACCCCGCTGCCGATCTGGCGCTGCCCGCAGGGGCACTTGACCTGTGTCGGCTCGCTGACGGAGCTCGGCGAGCTGGCCGCGCGCGACGTGTCCGGACTCGATCCGCACCGGCCCTACATCGACGAGGTCTCGTTCAACTGCCCGGCTAAGGCTCAGGACGGAGACGGGGCCTGCGGCGGGACGGCCGTGCGCGTGCCCGAGGTCATCGACTGCTGGTACGACGCCGGCTCGATGCCGTTCGGGCAGCTCGGTTACCCGCACGCGCCCGGCTCGGTCGAGGAGTTCGCGCAGGCCTACCCGGCGGACTACATCTGTGAGGCGATCGACCAGACCCGCGGCTGGTTCTACACGCTGATGGCGATCGGCACGCTGGTGTTCGATCAGTCCTCGTACAAGAACGTGCTGTGCCTCGGGCACATCCTGGCCGAGGACGGGCGCAAGATGTCCAAGCACCTCGGCAACATCCTGGAGCCGATCCCGCTGATGGACCGGCACGGCGCGGACGCGCTGCGCTGGTTCATGCTGGCCGGCGGCTCGCCGTGGTCGGCGCGGCGGGTCGGCGACGCGACCATCCAGGAGGTCGTGCGCAAGACGCTGCTGACCTACTGGAACACGGTCGCGTTCCAGGCGCTCTACGCGCGCACCGGCGGCTGGTCGCCGTCGGCGGCGGACCCGGCTGCGGCGGACCGGCCGGTGCTGGACCGGTGGGTACTCGCCGAGCTGAACCGGCTCGTGGGCGACGTGGACGCCGCGCTGGAGGCGTTCGACACGCAGCAGGCCGGCAAGCTGCTGGCGGCGTACGTGGACGACGTTTCGAACTGGTACGTGCGCCGCTCGCGCCGCCGGTTCTGGGACGCCGAGCCGGCCGCGCTGGCCACGCTGCACACGGTGCTGGAGACGGTGACCCGGCTGATGGCTCCGCTGGTCCCGTTCGTCACCGAGCGGGTCTGGCAGGACCTGGTGCGGCCGGTCACTCCCGACGCGCCGGAGTCGGTGCATCTGGCCGCATGGCCGGTGGTGGACGAGTCGGTCACGGACCCGCGGCTCGGCGAGCAGGTGGCACTGGTGCGCCGGCTCGTGGAGCTTGGCCGGGCCACTCGCGCGGAGTCGGGCGTGAAGACCCGTCAGCCGCTCGGCCGGGCCCTGGTGGGCGCGACCGGCTGGGCCTCGCTCAGCGCCGAGCTTCGCGCGCATGTCGCGGAGGAGCTGAACGTCGAGAGCACCGGGGCGCTGGCCGAGGCGGGCGACGGTGTCGACGGGCAGAATCTGCTGGAGTACCACGCCAAGGGAAATTTCCGGGCGCTGGGCAAGCGCTTCGGCAAGCGCACCCCGATGGTGGCCAATGCCATCGCGGCAGCTGACGCGGCGTCACTCGCGGCCGAGCTGCGCGAGCGCGGCGCGGCGGCGGTCACGGTGCCAGACGAGGCCGGACAGGATGAGCAGGTCGAGGTGACCGCCGACGAGGTCATCGTCACCGAGACCCCGCGCGAGGGCTGGGCGGTGGCCACGGCCGACGGCGAGACGGTCGCGCTCGACCTGGTGATCACCCCGCAGCTGCGGCTGGCCGGGCTCGCCAGGGACGCGGTGCGGCTGATCCAGGACGCGCGCAAGAACAGCGGCCTGGACGTCGCCGACCGGATCCGGCTGGTGTGGTACGGCTCGAAGCCGGAGACGCTCGAGGCCTTGCGCGTGCATGGCGAATCGATCGCGGCCGATGTGCTCGCGGTCGAGTTCACCGGCGGCGACGGACCGCTCGATCCGGCCGCGCAGGCGTTCCGCGACGAGGAACTGGGCCTGGCGTTCGCGCTCGCAAAGGTGTGAGCCAGCGAGTAAAGCCGTGGAGCAGGCTCGTCGAGCACTGATAAGGAGGTGCGCCTGCTCTCAGTCCCGATCAGGGGACCTGGGAGCAGGCGGCCTTGACCGCCGACGCGGTGACGTGGAACCGGTCACCGGTGAACGCGCCGATATCCGTCAGCCGCAGCTGCATGGAGCCGCCCGGCAGCGCTACGCCGGTGAGTTCGGGGGCGGAGACCCACTGCCCCTTCATCTTGCCCTGGTTGATCTTGAAGGTGGCCGTGGGCGCCATCTGACCGTCGGTCGGCAGGTAAAGCTGATAGGTCGCGATTCCCGAGGAGGGCGCGGCGTTGGCGACGAAGACCGAGAGCGTGCAGCGCGCGGACCAGCCGAGGTGGAAGGTCCAGGAGTAGCTGGACGGGCCGGGGTTCGTGGTGCCGGACTTGATGAACGCGATCGCCGCGCCGCCGCAGTCCTGAGCGCCGCCTCCGGCGTTCTGCACCAGGCCGCCGGAGGGCGCCACGGTCTGCGTGACCGCCGCCCAGGCGCTCAGCGGGCAGCCGGGCCCGGTCAGGAAGGTGCCGGGCAGCGGCGCGGTCGGCATCACCGGCACGCTGGCCTGTGGCGCGGTGGCCGGCGCGGTCGAATGGGTCATGCTGCGCACCACCAGCGCCGCGACCACGCCGATGATCACCACGGTGCCGAGCGCGGCGAGGCTGACCGACCGTGACCTGCGCCGCCGCGGCCGCTCATCCAGTCCGATCGGCTCGGCGGTCATGGTCGACTCGGCGGTCGCCTCCCGGCTCAGCTTCGAGAGCGGCTCGTAACGCGGCTGCCGACTCGTGGGCATCGGCTCCTCGAACGGATCCCGCAGCGGCACCTCGGTGAGCGTGACGTCCGTGCGGGTCAACGCGGCGGGGAAGGACACGATGGTGGTGGTCGGTTCGCCGGTGGGTTCGGCCATGGATTCAAACGCCGCGTCGAGCGCCGGGCCGAGGTCCGGTTCGAACCGTGGCTCGGCCGAAGCCGTGTCGAACGACGGTTCCGCGAATGCTTCCTGGGCGAATGCTTCCGGCGCGAACGGCTCTTCTTCGAACTGCGCGGCTTCGAAGGGCGTGGCTTCGAAGGGCGCCGCCTCGAATTCGAAGGGCGGGGCGTCGAAGCGCCCGGATTCGAACGGCGTGCCCGGCGGTGCGTCATACACCGGCTCCAGGCGCGGATCCGTCGCCTGCTCGAAGATCGGGTCGAATATCGGCTCGAACGAGGCGGTCCGCTCACCGGGGGCGGGTTCGGCGAAGAAGGCCGCACCCTCGGTCGCCATTGCGGCACCCGACACGTCCGCCGACTCGCCGGATTCCTCCTGCCTCGGCAGCGACGCGACCGCGTCGCTGAACACGCCGCACGCGCGGTCGGCGAGGGTCTGCAAGGAGGGGCGCTGTGCAGGGTCCTTGCTCAGGCATGCCTTCACCAGTCCGCGCAGCGAATCCGGCACCGAATCGAGCACTGCTTCCTCGTGCACGATGCGGTACAGCACCGCGTTCGGCTCGTCGTTGCCGAAAGGGGGCACACCCACGGCCGCGAACGCCAGCAGCCCGCCGAGCGCGAAGACGTCTGCCGACGCGTCGAAAGGCTGGCCGAGGATCTGCTCCGGCGTCAGATAGGCGACGGTGCGCGGGTTCCCGCGCAGATCGGTCAGCGTCGCCCCGTCGATGGTGTGAGCGATCCCGGAGTGGATAAGCCGCACTCCCCCGTCCGAGAGCAGCAGGTTGGCCGGGTTGAGGTCGCCGTGCACGACACCGGTGGCGTGCAGCTCGGTCAGCTCCGTGACGGCGTCGAGCGCCAGCGCGGCGATGGCCTCGGCCGACATCGGGCCGGTCAGCTCCACGACCGCGGCCAGCGGCGGACCCTCGCTGTACTCGGTCGCCGCCCATTGTGAGATGGGGTCGGGCCCTCCCGCTCCGGCCGACAGCGCGGACGGATCGCTCACGATCGCCCGGTACTGCTCAAGCACACCGGCGAGCACACTGCGGCGAGCCTCCTCGCCGTTCACCCGCTCCGTCGGCCGCATTCGCGAAACCCCTCCGACCCGAGGCCGCCACGTGGCGGTTCTCCGCCAGTCGTCCGAGGCGTGCTCATGTTCCAGGGAGCCAAGTCAACCGGAACAGAGCCCCGCGCACCAGTGCGGTAAGAGATCTGTAGCAGGTTGCCCGATCTGAAAGTTTCCAGGCCTCGCGGATTCGAGGCTTGAACGGCGAACGGCCCCGGTCCCTGCGAGGGGACCGGGGCCGCGGGTACGCCTGCCGGTGTGTTTTCTCTCAGTCGTTGATCAGGAGTCGGGGTCCTCGTCGATCAGGAAGCCGCGCATCGGCGACGGCGCCTGCGGATAGACCGGGGCCGGCTGCGGGGGCACGCCGGGCCGGATCGGTGCCATGGTCTGGGTCATCTGGCTCATCGCGGAGCCGGCCATCGCCGGAGCCGGCATGGGCGGCGGCGGAGGGTAGCCCCCCTGCTGCGGCCCGGCCGACATACCCGGGGACATGCCGGGAGCCATTCCGACGCCGGCCATCGCCGGAGCCTGGGCGGGAGCCGGGGCGCCCGCGCCGAGCTGCGGGAACGGCGAGCCGCCGCGGGAGGCCGAGAGCATCGGGTCATCGCTGCTGTTGGACTCCAGCTGCCGCATCTGGCTCTCCAGGTACGACTTGAGCCGCTGGCGGTATTCGCGCTCGAATGCGCGCAGGTCCTCGACCTTGCGCTCCAGCGAGGCGCGGGCCTGCTCCAGGGTGCCCATCGCCACGCGGTGCTTCTCTTGCGCGTCCCGCTCAAGCGCGTCGGCCTTGCCGCGGGCCTCGCGCTCCATGCCGTCCGCACGGGTGCGCGCCTCGCCGACGATCTTGTTGGCCTCGTTGCGCGCCTCGGCGATCGCCTGGTCGGCGGTCTGCTGAGCCAGCGCGAGCACCCGGGCCGCCGAGTCGCCGCCGGGCTGGAACTGCGGCGGCTGCGGCTGCGGTACGGGCACCGGCATCGGTGCCGGGAGCTGCGGGGGTATCGGCACCGGTTCTCGTCTGGCCGGCATTCGATCCATCGGCGGACGGTCCATGGGCGGCTGCTGTTGCGCGGCGGCCGCGGCGCGCGTGGCGGCGGCTAACTTCGCGCGCAGTTCCTCGTTCTCCCGCAAGAGCCGGGTGAGTTCGGCCTCCACCTCGTCAAGGAAGGCGTCGACTTCTTCCTCGTCGTATCCCTCGCGGAGCCGGACGGTCGTGAACTGCTTGTTGTGCACGTCCTCGGGGGTCAACGGCATCTCTTCACCTCAGCGTGGATCGTCGGCGTACCGGACAGACAATATCTCGGTTCCTGGCGGTTTTGTCGTGTCACAGACGGCCCACCACCCCGATCAGCAGCCACATGATGAGCAACAGCAGCATAAACGCCAGGTCCAGCGCAATACCGCCGAGACGTAGAGGCGGGATGTGCCGACGCAGGAACTTCAGCGGGGGATCGGTGGCCGTGTATGCGGACTCCACGGCCACCAGCATGACACCGTGCGGGTCCCAGGAGCGGGCGAATTGAAAAACCAGCTCCATGATCAACCGGAAGATGAGCACGACCCAGTACGCCCACAGAACCACTGTGACCAGTTGGATCGCCAGGTGTCCCATCGAGAAATCGTCCGTCCGTCCAGATTGCCGCGGTCACCGGCGGCACCCGGTCGGGCACCGCCTGTCAGCTCTGGTTGAAGAACCCGCCCTCGGCGATGCGGGCCTTGTCCTCGGCCGTCACATCGACGTTAGCAGGTGAAAGCAAGAACACCTTCTGCGTCACTCGCTCGATGGACCCGCGCAGGCCGAAGACCAGGCCCGCGGCGAAGTCGACGAGCCGCTTGGCGTCGCCGTCGCCCATCTCCGTCAGGTTCATGATGACCGGGGTGCCGTCACGGAAGTGCTCGCCGATAGTGCGCGCCTCGTTGTAGGTGCGCGGATGCAGGGTGGTGATGCGGTAGGCGTCGCTGGAGGAGCCGCCGGCGCCGTTGCCGCCGTCGCCGCCGCCGAAGCCGTGCCCGACGCTGCCCATCGCGGTGGCCACGGACGCAGGGCGCTCATAGCGCTCGGTGCGCTCGGGCAGCAGCGAGATCTGGGCCGGCCGGGCCGACGGGTAGTTGCCGGACTGGCCGCCGTGGAAGCCCGAGTCGCCGGCGTCACGCCGCACGACCTCGGTGCGCTCGGCGGGCCGCTCGGCGTCGCGCGGACGCCGCGGCTCGGACAGGAACAGCGGACGCGCCTCCTGCTCGGCGGCGGACTCGGAGCGCGAGGCGGAGTAGCGCTCGTCTTCTTCCTCGTCGTCGTCGAGGCGCAGCGGACGCTCCTCCTCCGCCTCTTCGGTGTATTCCTCGTACGCGTAGGGGTCGTCCCCCTCCATCAGCCCGAGGTAGACGGCCGTCTTCTTCATGAATCCGGGCATGCCCGTCCCTCCTTGTTCGAACTGACGGTCAACCGGTCGCCGGTCTCCGCCGTGACTCCCCCTGCGAACCTTGGCGGAGCTTTGAAATGAGCGATCGGCGCTTTCGTTCACATACTGGATCAGACGTTACCGCAGCGGCGGTCGCCGACCGAGCAAGGCGGAGCCGATGCGTACGTGTGTCGCGCCTGCCGCGATCGCCGGTTCAAGGTCCCCACTCATCCCCGCTGAGAGTGACACAGCTTCCGGGTGTGCGCCACGGACTTTGGCGGCCAACTGCGCGAGCCGTTCGAACGCGGGGCGCGGATCGGCGTCGAGCGGGGCGACCGCCATAAGGCCGCCGAGGCGCAGCGCGGCGCTGCCGGCTACGGCGTCGGCGATCCGTTCGACGTCCGCGGGCTCGGCGCCGCCGCGGCCCGCGGCATCAGGATCCAGATTCACTTGGACCAGGCAGCTGAGCGTGCGCCCTGACCGGACCGCCGCCTGGTCCAGCGCGGCGGCCAGTTTGAGTCGATCTACCGATTGGACCACGTCGGCGTAGGCGACCACCGAACGGACCTTGTTGGTCTGCAACTGGCCGATGAAGTGCCAGCGCGGCCGCGCAGAGCGCAGCTGGATGTCAGCGACTTGGGCCGCCTTCGCCGCAGCCTCCTGATCACGGTTCTCGCCGAATTCGGTCAGGCCGAGCCGCAGCAGTCGCAGCACGTCATCGGCGGGAAAGAACTTCGTCACCGCGATCAGCGCGACCTCGGCGGCCGGTCGGTCGGCCGCGGCGCAGGCGGCGGAAATCCGGTCGCGCAGAGCCTTGAGATTCGCGGCGAGCTCGTGGGTGCGTTCGTCTTCGAGCTCGGATAGGGCCTGCGAGTCAACCACCGTGCCTCAGCCCTCGTCGAGCCAGATGAAGCCGGCGAACCGGCCGGTGCGGCCGTCGCGCCGGTAGGAGAAGTACTGCGGATTCTCCATCGTGCAGCCGTCGGCGACGCGCGTCACGGTCTCCTTGACGCCCGCGCGCCGCAGCTGCGCGGACACTCCTGCGGGTACGTCGATCGCCGGCGTGCCCTGGCGTGTGGCGGACCAGGACGCGGGCTCTTTGGCGGCTACTTCGGCGCGCAAAGCTTCCGGCACTTCGTAGCAAGCCCCGCATACGCCAGGGCCGGTGAAGGCCTGCATGCGCGACGGCTCCGCGCCAAGTTCGCACATCGCAGCGATCGCGCAGTCCACTACACCGGCGGCCATTCCGGCGCGGCCTGCGTGCACTGCCCCGACGACACCGGCGGCGGCGTCCGCGAGAAGCACCGGCGTGCAGTCCGCGACGAGCACGGCGAGCACCAGGCCGGGCTGGTCGGTGACGAGCGCGTCCACGCTCGGCGCTTCCTCGTCCGGCCATGGTTCGCGGGCTACCGCGACGTCGGTGCCGTGCACCTGCTTCATGTAGACGACCTGCTCGGGGGCGACGCCGAACTCGCGGGCGGTCAGGGCGCGGTTGGCGCGCACGGCCTGCGGATCGTCGCCGACGTGGTCGCCGAGGTTGCGCGAGTCGTACGGCGGCTGGCTGACTCCGCCGCGGCGGTCGGTAAAGGTGAAGCGCAGCGGGCCGCTGATTGCGACAGTCATGCCCCGAGCCTGTCAGATCGGCCCGCGATCACCAACCGCGGGCCCGGCGGTGATCATTTTCCGACGAACCGTCAGCCCTGGGCCGGGAGCGGGTTGGTCGCCCGCTTGAAGACCGGGCCAGTTGTCCGCCTTGGAGACTGTGTTAATTGCCTTCTTTGAGGAAGTCCGGGATGTCCAGCTCATCGGCGGCGAGCGCAGCGTCCTCGGTGCGGGTACCCGGGATGGTGGCCGCGAGCGGGTCCTCATTCTCCTCGGGCCGGGGCAGTGCGCCGAGCATCGCGTTGTGCACGGTGGTATTAGGGGCCGGGGTGGATTCGTCGGCGCGGCGGGGGCTGCCCTCGCGTCGCTTGGCCGGCTGGCCGCCGTCGAAACCGGCCGCGATGACGGTGACCCGCACCTCGTCGCCGAGCGCATCGTCGATGACCGCGCCGAAGATGATGTTCGCGTCCTGGTGCGCCGCCTCGGAGACCAGTTGCGCGGCCTCGTTGATCTCGAACAGGCCGAGGTCGGAGCCGCCGGAGATGCTCAGCAGCACGCCGCGGGCGCCGTCGATGGACGCCTCGAGCAGCGGGGAGGAGATCGCCATCTCGGCCGCCGCGACCGCGCGGTCGTCACCGCGGGCCGAGCCGATGCCCATGAGCGCGGAGCCCGCCTCGGACATGACCGACTTCACGTCGGCGAAGTCCAGGTTGATCAGGCCGGGGGTGGTGATCAGGTCGGTGATGCCCTGGACACCGGAGAGCAGCACCTGGTCGGCCGACTTGAACGCGTCGAGCACGGTGGCGCCCGGCGCGGAGATGGAAAGCAGCCGGTCGTTCGGGATGACGATGAGGGTGTCGACCTCTTCGCGCAACTGCGCGATCCCGGATTCGGCCTGGGCCGCGCGCCGCCGGCCCTCGAAGGTGAACGGCCGGGTCACCACGCCGATGGTCAGCGCGCCGAGCGAGCGGGCGATGCGGGCGACCACCGGAGCGCCGCCGGTGCCCGTGCCGCCGCCCTCGCCGGCGGTCACGAAGACCATGTCGGCGCCCTTGATGACCTCTTCGATCTCCTCGGCGTGGTCCTCGGCCGCCTTGCGGCCGACGTCCGGGTCGGCCCCGGCGCCGAGGCCGCGGGTGAGCTCGCGGCCGACGTCGAGTTTGACGTCCGCGTCGCTCATCAGCAGGGCCTGCGCGTCGGTGTTGATCGCGATGAACTCGACGCCCTTGAGCCCGACCTCGATCATCCGGTTGATCGCGTTGACGCCACCGCCGCCGATCCCGACGACTTTGATCACGGCGAGGTAGTTCTGCGGTGCACCCACGGTTCGAAGGCCTCTCGCGCTGGTGAGTACGGATGGTCGGCGCTCGGTGTCTGCTGGCTCTCAGAAGCCGCGCTCTATTCGCGAACGACCTTATCGCCCTCGGACTGAGTCAACATCAATTAGGGTCAACATCAACTATGGCAGTCATCAAGGTGACGACTCGATCGACGAATCGACAGTAGGTCTCTCAGAGCCCCTGTTCAACGAACACGCCGAAAGTTCCTCGAGCACAGTTCAACTGACCCGGCGTCAATCAGTCATATCGTCCGGACATTGCGGGAGCTTCCGGGGCACTGACGTCGTATCGGGCGGCCTTGCCGAGCCGCAGCAGCGCGGCCAGATCGGCCGCCTTGGCCGGTGCGTCGTCGGCTCCGCCCCAGTTCACGACCGAGCCGCTGTGCAGCTTGAGCGAGATGGAGTACGCGCTCGTCGCTGAGATCCCAGTGATCTGATGGACGATGTCCGCAGGGAGCGCCTTGAGAGCGGCGAGTGCGCCAGGTACGACGGCTGCCTTGACTGCTCCGCCACCCTGGACATCGATGACCGGTAACCCACCGGTCGGTGCGTTAACCGAGCCGAAGACCACTCCGGACACGTCCACGACGTCGTAACGCGAACCATTGGGGATCAACGCGGCCGGGACCCGCTCGGTGACGGTGATCACCGCGGTGTGCGGCCAATCGAGGGACACACTCGCGGTGGCGATCTGCGGCAGCTTCTGCACGCGCGCTGCCGCGCCGCCGGTGTCGAGTGAGGCGAGCGGTGTGCCGTTAACGAGCTTGGCAGCCGCGATGATCTGCCGCGCGCCCACGTTCTTCTCGCCCGCGACGCGCACGGTCGTGAGCGCGAGCATCGAGGTGTGCCAGATGACGAAGTACGCGGCGATAGCGAACAGCACGAGGGTGACCGTTATGGTCACGCTCAGCCGGCGCCAGCGCTCGCGCGAACGCATGCGAGCGGCATAGATCTGTGCGGGCAGGCGCGAGACAGAGGTGAGCGAAGGGCTCGGGGTGGACGAAGAGTTCGGGGCGACTGAGGATTCGTCCGACATCGCCGAGTCGCGGTTCTTGGAACCTGACCGCGGCGGATCGGTGACGTCGTCGCTCACGAGCCCGATCCTGCCTCCCGATCCGGCGATTGCGCAGCCGCCGCGCCGCCGCGGGCCGCGAGCAACTCAAGGATCTTCGGGCCGAGGGTGGTCACGTCGCCGGCTCCTGCGGTGACGATCACGTCGCCGGTCCGGGCCCAGTCCACGAGGCGGCCGGCGACGGCCGAGGTGTCCGGCTCGAAGACGACGCGGTCGGGCGGGAGCGGTACGTCGGCCGCGATGACCGCGCCGGTCACCCCGGCAATCGGGTCCTCCCCGGAGCCGGGGTAGACCTCGAGGACGACTACGGCGTCTGCGGCACCGAGCGGCGGCCCGTATTCGCGCAAGAAGGTCCGGGCGCGGGTGAAGCGCTGCGGTTGGAAGGCGACGAGCAACCGGCCCTCGCCCGCTAGTGCCCGGAAGGCGGCGAGCGTGGCGGCGATCTCGGTCGGGTGGTGCATGTAGTCGTCGTAGACACGAACGCCGGCAGCCTCGCCCATAAAGTCCATGCGACGACGGGCACCGAGGTACGCGGCGATCGCGGCCGGTACTTCGTTCAGGTCCGCGCCGAGTGCGTTAAGGACGGCGAATGCTGCGGTGGCGTTGGCGGCGTTGTGGCGGCCCGGGATCGCAAGCGCGAGGCGGTGTACCGCACCGCTGTCTTTGGCGTGGATTTCGAAGCGGGCTGCCGCACCGACCAGTTCCACGCCGGTAATCCGGTAATCAACCCGCTGATCACTCGGGTGACCCGGGACGATGGCCGCCTCGCCATACCAGACGACGCGCAAGCCGCTGTCCTGCGCCACCCGACCGACCGCGACAGAACCCGGATCGTCCGCGCAGGCCACCAGTAGGCCGCCGGGCTTGAGCCGGTCGACGAACTCGACGAAGGCCTTGTGCACATCGTCGAGCGAGCCGAAGTAGTCGGTGTGGTCGAGTTCTACGTTGGTCACCACGGCGACATCGGGCTGGTAGTGCCGGAACGTGCCGTCCGACTCGTCGGCCTCGGCGACGAACACGTCTCCGCCACCCGCGTGTCCGCTGATCCCGGAGGCGCCGATCTCTCCGCCGATCGCGTACGAGGGGTCGGAGCCGAGCGTTTCCAGTGCGACGGCGAGCATCGAGGTGGTCGTGGTCTTGCCGTGGGTGCCGGCGACGAGGACCGCGGTGCGGCCGACCATCAGCGCGGCGAGCGCGGTCGCCCGGTGGATGATGCGCAGGCCGCGCCGCATCGCCTCGACGAGCTCCACGTTGTCCGGCCGAACGCCGGTCGTAGCCACGACGGTGTCCACGCCGTCGAGGTTGTCCGGCGACTGCCCGATCCGAATGATCGCCCCGGCGGCGCTGAGCGCGTCGATCGTCGCGGTGCGCTTGATATCGCTGCCGGACACCGGCAGACCGCGCTCGACCGCGATACGCGCGACCGGCGCCATGCCGACTCCGCCGATGCCGACGAAGTGGATGTGGCCGAGCTCCTCGGCCGCGGGAATGATCTGCGGTGGCTGATATCCGCGCGGGTCGACCGACGGTTTTTCGCTGCCCTCGACGCTCACGCGCCGGCTCCGGCGGCGTCGAGGCCGGTAGGTCCCGCGGCGACGGCCGGTGTGCTCCCGGCGGCCTCGAAGACGAGATCGGCCAGTGCCTCGTCGGCGTCGCGGCGACCGAGTTCGAATGCGGCGCGGCCCATCAGGTCCAGCTTCTCGCGATTCAGCGCCAACGGGACCAGTTCACGGGTGAGCCAATCCGCGGTCAGATCCGCGTCGTCGACCATCAGGCCACCGCCTGCCCGCACGGCCGGCTGTGCGTTAAGCCGCTGTTCGCCGTTACCGATCGGCAGTGGCACGTAAGCGGCAGGCAGGCCGACTGCGGCGACTTCGGCACACGTCATCGCGCCGCCACGACACAGCACGAGGTCCGCGGCCGCGTAGGCGAGGTCCATACGGTCGAGGTAAGGCACCGCCACGTACCTCGCGCCGCTGCCGCTCTCCCCCGCTGCGGCAGCATTGCGCTCCGCCGACTCGTCGTAGTTCGTGCGGCCCACCGCGTGCAGGATTTGGATTCCGGCGCTGGTGAAGGTGGACGCGGCCGAAGCGACCGCCTCATTCAGCCGCCGCGCGCCCTGCGAACCGCCATAGACCAGCAGCGTCGGCCGATCCTTCTCAAGACCGAACGCGTCGCAGGCTTCTGCGTGCAACGCCGCACGGTCGAGTGTGGCCAGCGCGCGGCGCAGTGGCATGCCGATGTACCGGCCGCCGCCGATCCGGCAGTCCGGCGAGCCCGTGGCGATCCGGTCCGTCATCCGCGCGCCAACGCGGTTCGCCAAGCCGGGACGCACGTTGGCCTCGTGCAGCACGATCGGCACCGTGCGGCGGCGGGCCGCGAAGTAGGCGGGCAGCGCGACGTAACCACCGAAGCCGACCACGACGTCCGCGCCGACCTTGTCGAGCACCTCCGCGGCCCGGCGGACCGTTCCGGCCAGCCTGCTCGGCACCGTGAAAAGTTCCGAGGTGGGCCTGCGCGGCAGCGGCACCGCGGGAATGAGTTCGAGGTCGTAGCCGCGCTCCGGGACCAGCCTGGTCTCCAGGCCCTTCGTCGTGCCGAGCGCCGTGATGCCGATCCGCGGGTCACGTCTGCGCAGCGCGTCGGCCAGGGACAGGGCCGGTTCGATATGCCCCGCGGTGCCTCCGCCGGCAAGCACGACATGGATCGGGCGGGCTGCGTCGGTCACGTTGTGCGTCCCTCTTTTCGCTGTGCCTGCGGGCGCGGACGGCCGGAGCCGGCGACCGCCGAGGACGCCGCACCGGCCCGGGTCGAGAGCATATCCGTTCGTCCCGCGGCCCCGTCACCGGTCTCAGGGGCACCGACGCTGGTCCGTGCGAACGAGATCAGCATGCCGATAGCGGCCATCGACGGCAGCAGCGAGGAGCCTCCGTAGGACACGAAAGGCAGCGGTACGCCGGCGATCGGCAGCACTCCGAGCACCGCGCCGAGGTTGATCATCACCTGCACCATCAGCCACGCGGTAACCGCTCCGGAGGCCAGGCGCACGAAGGTGTCTTGAGCCCGTAGCGCTATCCGCACGCCCGCGTACCCGATCAGCGCGAACAGTGCGAGCACGGCCAGCGAGCCGATCAGGCCCAGTTCCTCGCCGATGATCGCGAAGATGAAGTCGGTCTGCGCTTCGGGAAGCGAGCCCCACTTCTCCCGGCTGGCCCCGACCCCGACGCCGAACCAGCCGCCGGTGGAGAGCGCGCTGAAGCTGTGCATGGCCTGGAACCCGGTGCCCTGCGGGTCTGAGGCCGGGTCGAGGAATGCGGTGAACCGCCGCACCCGGCTCGGCCGGATCAGCACGGCGATGGTCGCCAGCCCCGCGGCGGACCCGGTCAGAATCGTGAACAGCCGGCCCGGGGCGCCGACGATCCACAGCAACGCGAAGGCGATCGCTCCGATGATCATGGAGGTGCCCATGTCGCCGCCGAGCATGACCAGTCCGATGATCAGTCCGGCCATCGGCAGTAGCGGCACGATCAGGTGGTCCCAGCTGGCCAGCCGCTTCTCCTTGCGGGCCAACAGGTCCGCGCCCCACAGCACCAGGGCGAACTTGGCGAACTCGCTGGGCTGGATGGTCAGCGGACCGAAGACCAGCCAGTTCTGGTTGCCGCCGGTGGAGACCTCGCCCAGCGCGAGGACCATCATCAGCATGATCAGGGTCACGATCAGCAGCGGGTAGGCCAGCGCGCGGTAGAAGCGCACCGGCAGGCGCGCCGCGATAACCATTATCGGAATACCGATGGCCGCCGAGATCGCCTGCCGCTCGATGGTGCCGAGTTCCGGTTTGCCGGTGAGCAGGTTGTGCACGGTCGAAGCCGAATACACCTCGAGCAGGCCGACCGCGATAAGGAGGAAAGTCCCGCCGATCAGGAAGTACCGGGGCAGCGACGGGTGACCTTCGCCAATACGCACGCGACCAGGTCTCAGGCGGCTGAGTAGGTTCCAGGCGGCAAGCACGGCGTTATTGAAGCCAGCGCCGTCCGATGCGGTACCTGATGCAGCACTAGCTGACGCACCGTCAGCTGTCGCGGAAGCCGGGCGCAAGCGTGTAGGTCGATCCTGCTGTTCAACCACGCCTGTCCGCCCATCTCCCGAGAAACGCTTTGTAGGAAGGTGCTGAAGCTCTGGGCCGGGCGGAAACGGCCCCCGCATCCCGCCTGGCTACGTTGCCGAACCGTCCACAGGCAACCGCGGCCTGGGGACGGCCCGGCGCCTTGCCATCCGGGCGCGGCTGACCGTTCCGCTGATCCGGCCCAGAGCTTCGGCACCTTCCTAGCGCACGCTACCCGCGCGCCGCCTTGCGTTCCCGGACGGCGCGCGCGAACAAGTCACCGCGCTCGCCGTAGGAGACGAACATGTCCATCGACGCGCAGCCCGGCGCGAGCAACACGGTGACCGGCGCGGTGTCCGCCGCCGCGGCACCGAGCGCGGCCGCCTTCCCAGCGGCCAGCCGCATCGCGGCGTCCACCACGCGGTCGATCGCCTCCGCCCCGGTCAGCCCATCCTCCGCGCCGCCGATGTCCACGACCGGCACGTCGGGGGCGTGTCGCGCGAGCGCTCCGGCGATCACCGCGCGGTCCGCACCGATCAGTACCGCGCCGCGCAGCCGCTTGGCCGCGCCGGCGATCAGTTCGTCGAAGGTCGCGCCCTTCGCCAGCCCGCCGGCGATCCAGACGACGTCGTCGTACGCGGCCAGGGACGCGGCGGCCGCGTGCGGGTTGGTGGCCTTCGAGTCGTCGACGAAGTCCACGCCGTCGATGGAGGCGACGAACGCGATGCGGTGGGGGTCCGGCCGGAAGGCGCGAAGACCGTCGCGTACTGCCGCGGGAGACACGCCATACGCGCGGGCAAGGGCTCCGGCCGCGAGCGCGTTGGCGATGTTGTGCGGGGCGTGCGGCTCGACGTCGTAAATCGTGCCGAGCTCGGCCGCGTTGTGCTGCCGGTCCTCGACAAAGGCACGATCGGCGAGGATGCCGTCCACGACGCCGAGCATGGACAGTCCGGGCGCCCCGAGGGTGAATCCGATGGCGCGGCAGCCTTCGATCACGTCCGCGTCCTCGACAAGCTTGCGCGTGGCGTCGTCGGCGACGTTGTATACGCAGGCGATCTGGCAGTTCTCGTAGATGCGGCCCTTGGCGCGGGCGTACTCGTCGAGCGATCCGTGCCAGTCCACGTGGTCGGGGGCGATGTTGAGCACGGCCGAAGCGAGCGGACTCAATGACTCGGTCCAGTGCAGCTGAAAGCTCGACAGCTCGACAGCCAGCACCTCGTAGGGCTCGTCCGCTGTTACCGCGTCGACGATCGGTAGACCGACGTTGCCGCACGCGACGGTGCGTTTCCCGGCGGCCTCCAGCATCGCGGCGAGCATTCGCACCGCGGTTGTTTTGCCGTTGGTGCCCGTGACTGGCAGCCAGGGCGCGTAAGAGCCATCCGGGAGCGGCTTACGCAGCCGCCAGGCCAGTTCCGCGTCGCCCCACACCGGACTGCCGGCAGCACGCGCCGCAGCGACGATCGGGGCGGTCGGCGGGATGCCCGGGGAAAGGACGAGTAGTTCGCAGCTGTCCGGCAACGTGGCATCGTCGCCAAGTCGGACGTGAATGCCCTCGGCGGTCAGCGGCGCGGCGCGCTCGGTGGTCGTCTCGTCGTCGTAGCGGTCGACGATTGTGACGTCCGCGCCGAGCTTGCGCATTGCGCGCGCCGCCGAAAGGCCGACCACCCGTGCGCCGACGACGCAAACGCGCAGTCCCTGCCAGGGAATGGTGGCGTGGCCCTCGACGTCCGGCCGCCGCCAGTCCGGATCCTGACGTGAGGTCAGATCCTCGGTCACGACCCGGTCACCCATCCGGCGTAGAACACCCCGATGCCGAGCGCGACGCAGAGCCCGGCGATGATCCAGAACCGGATCACGATGGTTTCCTCGGCCCAGCCCATCAGCTCGAAGTGATGCTGCAGCGGGGCCATCTTGAACACCCGTTTGCCGCGCAGCTTGAACGAGCCCACCTGGATGATCACGGACAGGGTGATGATCGCGAACAAGCCGCCGAGCAGCGCGATGAGCAGTTCCGTACGCGAGCAGATGGCCAGGCCGGCCAGCGCGCCGCCGAGCGCGAGGGAGCCGGTGTCGCCCATGAAGATCTTCGCCGGTTTGGCGTTCCACCACAGGAATCCGAAGCAGGCCCCCATCAACGCCGCAGCCACGATCGCCAGGTCTAGCGGGTCACGCACCGCGTAGCAGCCGGGGCCGGGGGCGTTAACGCAGCTTTGGCCGTACTGCCAGATGCCGATGAGTACGTACGCGGCGAACACCATTGCCGACGCCCCGGTCGCCAGGCCGTCGAGGCCGTCGGTGAGGTTCACCGCGTTCGAGGTCCCGGAGATGAGCAGGTAAGCCCAGACCACGAACAGCACCGGGCCGAGCACGAGCGTGGTGTCCGTGAGGAACGAGACGCTGGTGGAGCCCGGGGTCAGGCCGTACTGGTCCGGAAAGTGCAGCACCAGCACGGCGAAGATCACCGCGACCAGTGCCTGGCCGATCAGCTTGGCCTTGGCCCGCAGCCCGAGCGAGCGCTGCTTGTAGATCTTGATGAAGTCGTCCACGAAGCCGACCGCGCCAAGCCCGGTCATGAGGAAGAGCACCAGCAACGCGGAGGCGCTCGGCCAGTGCTGGGTGGCCAGCTTGGTCGCGCCGTAGGCGATCAGCGTGGAGAGCACGATCACGATCCCGCCCATGGTGGGCGTGCCGCGCTTGGTCAGGTGGTTCTTCGGACCGTCGTCCCGGATCAGCTGGCCGTAGCCGCGCTTGACCAGCATCTTGATGATGAGCGGGGTGCCGACCAGCGAGCAGACCAGCGCGATGACGCTGGAGTAAAGGACCGCCCTCACCGGTCGGCCTCCGCGGTGCCGAGCGCCGCGTCGGGCGACTGACCGGGCAGGTCGTCGTCGAGCAGGGCCTTGGCCACGCGACTGAGGCCGATCGAGTTGGACGCCTTCACCAGCACCACGTCTCCGGGCCGTAGCTGCTCGCGCAGCAGCGCCAAGGCCGCATCCGGGTCGGCCACCATCACGGATTCCTCTCCCCACGAGCCTTCGTGGCTGGCCCCGGCGTGCACGCGCGCGGCGCCCTCGCCGACCGCGACCAGCCGGTCCACCCGCAGCCTGACGGCCAGCCGCCCGATCGCGTCGTGCTCCTCGCCGGACCGCTCGCCCAGCTCAAGCATCTCCCCGAGCACCGCCCAGGTGCGGGCGCCGGGCCGGGCACGGGCCAGCGTGGCCAGCGCTTTGAGCGCGGCCCTGACCGATTCCGGGTTGGCATTGTAGGCATCGTCGATCACGACGACGCCGTCGGCGCGTTCCGACACGGCCATCCGCCCCGAGCTGAGCGCTACGGCCGCCGACAGTTCCCGGGCCACAGCCGCCATCGGCAGGCCGAGGCCGAGCGCCGCGGCCGCGGCCGCCAGCGCGTTGGCGACCTGGTGCTCGCCGACCACACGCAGCGCGACCTGAGCGGGCTCGCCGTAGGCGTCCGCGTGCAGGAGGAAGGAGGCGCGGCCGTCCGGTGCAAGTTCGATCTCGGAAGCACGCACGTCGGCGTCGGCGGATTCGCCGAAAGTCAGCACGCGGGCGACGGTCCGCTCACGCATCGGCGCGACCAGCGCGTCATCGGCGTTCAGCACGGCCAGGCCATCCTTGGGCAGCGCCTCGACCAGTTCGCCCTTCGCCTGCGCGGTCTGCACCTTCGAGCCGAACTTGCCGACGTGCGCGCTGCCGATGTTGAGCACCAGTCCGACGGATGGCGGCGCGATCCCGCAAAGGTAGGTGAGGTGGCCGATCCCGCGGCTACCCATCTCCAGCACGAGGTAGCGCGTGTCCTCGTCGGCGCGCAGGACGGTCAACGGCAGCCCGATCTCGTTGTTGAAGCTGCCTTTGGGCGCGATCGTCGTGCCGTGGGCCGCGAGGACCTGGCCGAGCATGTCCTTGGTCGAGGTCTTGCCGGAGGAGCCGGTCAGCCCGATCACAGTGGTCTGCGGCAGGCGACTGACCACGGCGCAGGCCAGTTTGCCGAGTGCGTCCTGCACGTCGGCGACGAGCACCGTTGGAATGTGGGCCGCCGGAATCTGCCCGGCCTCGCGGGTCACCTGACGGCTCGCCAGAACGCCCACCGCGCCCTGTGCGACCGCGGCGGCGGCGAAGTCGTGGCCGTCCACGTGCTCGCCGACGAAGGCCGCGAACAGGCCGCCGGGCTCGATCGCACGGGAGTCCACGGTGACCGGGCCGGCGACCGCCAGGGTGCCGTCCGTGCCCTCGGTCAGCGTCCCCTCGACCGCCTGCGCGATCTCGGCGAGAGTCATTCGGATCACTGCGGCTCCGACCAGTCGGAAGCGGGCGCGGCGGGTCGTGCGGACCTGTCGGCCGGCGATCCCTCGATCGTCGCGCGCAGCACCGCCGCGTCGTCGAACGGATGCACCACTCCGGCGATCTCCTGTCCTTGTTCGTGTCCCTTGCCCGCGACCACGAGCGCATCTCCGGCGCGGCTCGCGGCCACTGCCTCGGCGATGGCCTCGGCGCGGTCCGGTACGACGTGCACGATCGACGCGGCCCCTGCGGCAATGGCCTCGCGCGCTCCGGCCGCCGCCGCCTCGAGGATCGCGAGCGGGTCCTCGGAACGCGGGTTGTCGTTGGTGAGAATGACCTCGTCGGCCCCACGCGCAGCCGCCGCGCCCATCAGCGGCCGCTTGCCACGGTCGCGGTCGCCGCCGCAACCGATGACGATACGCACCCGGCCAGCGGTTACCGGCCGGATGGCGGCCAGGAGCGTGTCGATGGCGTCGGGCGTGTGCGCGTAATCCACGACGGCCAGGTACGGCTGTCCGGCGTCGATTCGCTGCATCCGGCCGGGTACGCCGGGAACGGACGCGACACCGGCGACCGCGGTCTGCGGCTCAACCCCGGCTGCGATGAGGGTGATGATGGCGGCCATCGCATTGGAGACGTTGAATCCGCCGGGAAGTTGGACCGATGCGGCCAGCCGGATGTCATCCGGGCCGACGAGGGTGAACCGAGAGCCCTCGGGCATCGGTTCGACGGCTTCGGCGCGCCAGTGCGCCGACGGCGTCCCGCGCGATGAAAAGGTCCAGTGCGGCAGGTCAGCGTCGGTGAGCCGCTGCGCGATGCGCCGGCCGTAGCCGTCATCGGCGTTGATCACCGAGAACTCGGTGTAGCCGGGCGTGAACAGCTTCGCCTTGGCCTCGAAGTAGTCCTCAAGGTCGGCGTGGAAGTCGAGGTGATCCTGCGTCAGGTTGGTGAACGCGGCGACGGTGTAGCGGATCCCAGCGGTCCGGCCATAAGCCAGCGCGTGGCTGGAGACCTCCATGGCGACCGCGCCGGCACCGTCCTCGATCATCATCGCCAGCAGTGCCTGCAGATCGGGGGCCTCTGGCGTGGTGCGGCTGGACTTTATGGCTCGGTCGCCGATGCGCGTCTCGACGGTACCGATCAGGCCGGTGTGGTAGCCGGCCGCGCGCAAACCGCCGTCGATCAGGTAGCTGACCGTGGTTTTTCCGTTGGTGCCGGTCACGCCGAGCATCTTCAGGCGCGCGGATGGCTGATCGTAGAGGTTCGCGGCGATCGGGCCCAGAACCGGGCGCACGGACGGCACGACGATCACAGGCAGGCCGGTCGCAGCCGCGCGCTCGGCTCCGTCACGGTCCGTCAGAATCGCCGCCGCGCCGCGCTCGGCGGCCTGGGCGGAGAACTCGGCGCCGTGCACGGTAGCGCCGGCCATCGCGGCGTATAGGTCGCCGGGAAGCACGGCCCGCGAATCGTGCGTAAAGCCGGTGATGATCACCGCATGTGCGTCGCGCGTGCCGATGACCGACGCTTCGGGCACCGCCTCGGCCAATTCCGCGAGGCTGCGCTGCGGAGTGTGTCCCGGTCTCGGCTGGCCGGTCGCGGGGGGCGGTTGTTTGAGCGGGTTCGGCACGAC
>NZ_DATNGK010000021.1:0-14960 GCF_035605935.1 Actinocrinis sp.
CGACACGCTGCCCCGATCGCCGGGCGGCCGGGTCGAGCGCGCCGCGGCGGACCGCCTGTTCGAGCGGCGCAAGGCGCAGACCGAGGCGGACAAGCAGGACTGGCGAGCCTGGTATCGCCTCGCCGTCGCCTACTCGGCGGCCAAGGACAACTCGCGCGCCCGCGCCGCCATGCGTCACGCCATCCGCCTGCACGCCGAGGCCGGCCCGGGCCGCGGCCACCACGGGTTACCTGCGGATCCGCCTGGGAGATAGGCGCAGCAGCAGAACCTTCCTTGGTATGGTGCGCCGGTGCCGACGATCAAGAGCTTCCAGGTCACCTTTGACTGCGCAGAACCCGAGCGCCTCGCGCGATTCTGGTGCGAGGTGTTGGGGTACGTCGTACCGCCGCCACCGCAGGGGTTCGCCACGTGGGACGAATTCAAGCGCTCGCAGCCCCCTGAGCAGCGCGATTCGTGGTTCGCCTGCACTGATCCCTCTGGTGTGGGCCCGCGTCTGTTCTTCCAGCGCGTCCCCGAAGGCAAGGCCGCCAAGAACCGGCTGCATCTTGATGTGCGGGTCGCCACCGGACTCGTGGGTGCGGAGCGTCTCGCCGCACTTGAGGCCGAATGTGCACGACTAGTCCCGCTTGGCGCGGTACACGTGCGAACGCTGTACGCCGCCGATGGCGAAGAGGCGTGCATCCCGATGCTGGACATCGAGGGCAACGAGTTCTGTCTCGACTGAGAGTTCCCGCAGCGTCAGATCTCGACGACCACCGGGATGATCATCGGCCTGCGGCGGAAGGTGTCCGAGACCCACTTGCCGACCGTGCGCCGCACCAACTGCTGCAACTGGTAGGCATCGCCGACGCCGTCGGCCGCGGCGTGCGCCAGGGCCTCCTCGATCAGCGGGGTGACCGCAGCCAGTGCTGAGTCGTCGATGCCGGCGCCGCGGGACTGGACCTCGGGGCCGCCGGACACCTTGCCCGTGTCCGCGTTGACGACCACGAAGACCGAGATGAAGCCCTCGTCGCCGAGGATGCGCCGATCCTTGAGGCTGGCCTCGGTGACGTCGCCGACCGAAATGCCGTCCACGTACACGTAGCCGCACGGGACCTTGCCGGTGATCCGCGCGACGCCCTCGACCAGGTCCACCGTGACGCCGTCCTCGGCGATGACGACGCGGTCGGCCGGGACCCCGGTGAGCACCGCCAGCTCTCCGTTCGCGCGCAGGTGCCGCCACTCACCGTGCACCGGCATGACGTTGCGCGGCCGGGCCAGGTTGTAGAAGAACAGCAGCTCACCGGCCGAGGCGTGCCCCGAGACGTGCACCTTCGCGTTGCCCTTGTGCACGACCTTCGCGCCCCAGCGCGTCAGACCGTTGATCACTCGGTAGACCGCGGTCTCGTTGCCCGGGATCAGCGAGGAGGCGAGGATCACCGTGTCGTCCTCCACGATGCGGATCTGGTGATCCCGGTTCGCCATCCGCGAGAGCGCCGCCATCGGCTCGCCCTGCGATCCGGTGCAGATCAGCACGACCTGCTCGGGCGCGAAGTCGTCCAGCGCCCGCGCGTCCACCACCAGGCCGTCCGGGACCTTCAGGTACCCGAGGTCGCGCGCCACGCCCATGTTGCGCACCATCGAGCGCCCGATGAAGGCGACCTTCCGGCGGTTCTTGACCGCGATGTCGAGCACCTGCTGGATGCGATGCACATGGCTGGCGAACGAGGCCACGATGACGCGGCGGGTGGCCTGCGCGAAGGCCCGCTCGAGCGCCGGGGTGATCTCCCGCTCGCTCGGCACGAACCCAGGCACCTCGGCGTTCGTCGAGTCGGACAGGATCAGGTCGATGCCGCGCTCGCCGAGCTTCGCGATCCCGGTCAGGTCGGTTAGCCGGCCGTCGAGCGGGAGCTGGTCCATCTTGAAGTCGCCGGTGTGCAGCACGACCCCAGCGCCCGTCTCCACCACCACCGCCAGCGCGTCCGGGATCGAGTGGTTCACCGCGAGGAACGAGCAGTCGAACGGGCCGATGCGCTCGGTCTGCCCCTCCTTGACCTCGAGGGTGTACGGGCGGATCCGGTGCTCGGCGAGCTTGGCCTCGATGAGCGCGAGCGTGAGCTGCGAGCCGACCAGCGGAATGTCCGGGCGTTCCTTGAGCAGGTAAGGCACCGCGCCGATGTGGTCCTCGTGGCCGTGGGTGAGGACCACCGCGACCACGTCCGCGTAGCGGTCCCTGATCGAGGTGAAGTCCGGCAGGATCAGGTCTACGCCGGGCTGCTCCGGCTCCGGGAACAGCACACCGCAGTCCACGATCAGGAGCTTGCCCCCGTATTCGTACACGGTCATGTTCCGGCCGATCTCGCCGAGCCCGCCGAGCGGGGTGACGCGCAGCGCGCCTTCCGGCAGCTCCGGCGGTAGCCCCAGTTCGGGATGCGGGTGGCTCATCAGGCGGCTCCAGTTCCTTCGTTCGCGTGGTGCGATGGCGCGGCGGCCATGGCGGCTCGTCGCGCGTGGTGTCCGTTGTGAAGTTGTGTTCGGCGCGTCCAGGTCTGGACGTGCGTGGTGCGTGGTGCGCGGTACTTCAAGCTTGTCGCAGCGTTCGGAGTCTCCGGTCGGAGTTCTGGCGCTGCTGAATGTGCACGCCTAGATGTGCACGCCGGCGGCGGCGAGATCTTGGCGCAGCACCTCCAACTGCTCGTCGGTCAGGTCGACCAGCGGGAGCCTGACCGGGCCGGCGGGGCGGCCGAGCCGGTTGAGCGCCGCCTTGGTGGTGATTACCCCCTGGGTGCGAAATAGACCGGTGTACACGGGCAGCAGCGAGCGGTGGATGTCCCGCGCCTTGGCCACCTCGCCGGCCGCGTAGGCGTCGAACAGGGCTCGAATGTCCGCGCTGACCAGGTGGCTCGCCACGGACACGGCGCCGACCGCGCCGATCGACAGTAGCGGCAGGTTCAGCATGTCGTCACCGCAGTAGTAGGCCAGATCGGTGCGTGCCATCACCCAGCTGGACGCGCCAAGATCCCCCTTCGCGTCCTTGACCGCGACGATCCGCTCGTGCTCGGCGAGCCGTACCAGGGTATCGGTATCGATGGGTGTGCTCGTGCGCACCGGGATGTCATAGAGCATCAGCGGCAGTTCGGCGGCGTCGGCGATGGCCGTGAAATGCCGGTAGACGCCCTCGCGCGGCGGACGCGAGTAGTAGGGCGTGACCGCCAGCAGCCCGTTCGCCCCGGCCTGCTCGGCCGCCTTCGCCTGCTCGACGCTGTGCCGGGTGTCGTTGGTGCCGACCCCGGCGATCACGAGCGCGCGATCGCCCACCGCGCCGCGCACCGCCTTGACCAGTGCGGCTTTCTCCTCGTCCGTGGTGGTCGGCGACTCACCGGTGGTGCCGTTGAGCACCAGGGCGTCGTTGCCGGCGTCGACCAGGTACGCGGCCAGCGCCTGCGCTCCGTCGAGGTCGAGCGCGCCGTCGGCGGTGAACGGCGTGACCATCGCGGTCGCGATCCGGCCGAACGGCATGCGGGGTGAGGAAACGGGAGAAGCCATGAGACAAAGCTACCGGGCGGCGAGCAGGCCCGTCAGGTCCGCATCCCCGGCCTGTGGATAACTTCGCCGCAGATTCCCGGCGCATGGCCTTCTCGGGCTGTGGAAGGACCCCATCGCCGCCCGCTCGGGGGTCCGGGAGGCGACGGGGTCCACTATCACTATCGAGGCGCGCCCGGTCCGGGACACGGGCGCCGGGGCCACGTTCATCCGATTGGGTGTTTTGCAGAACTACGATCTACCAGCCGTGAATCCGAGGCCGCGTCAGCTCGGGGCTCCGCACTCCTCACGCGCAGCTCTCGCCACGCAGCGCTACCGCCGCCGCTACGGTGCGACGCGGCCGTTGCGGTTGAAGGCGGCGTAAGTCAGTGGCATCGCTTCGGCGAAAACCTCTTCCATCCGCTCGGCCACCATCTCGATCTCCCGCTGCGGGAACGACGGGAACGCCGAGTCCTCCCGCTTGGTGCGCAGCGACAGGAAGTGCATCAGCGCTCTGGCATTGCAGGTGGCGTACATCGAGGAGTAAATCGACACCGGCAGCACCCCGCGCGCCACCTCGCGGGCGACCCCCGCCTCCAGCATCTCCAGGTAAGCCCGATAGGCGCCGGTGCACACCGCGCGTGTCGCCTCGTCGACGAGCTTTTGCTGCTCGGCGGTGCCGTCCACGAACACATATCGTCCAGGCTTGCCCTGCTGCACCAGCTTGCGGTCGGCGCCCGGCAGGTAGAACACCGGCTCAAGCCTGCGATACCTTCCGCTCTCTTCGTTGTACGAGTTGTGCACGACGATGCCGTTCGCCAGGAAGTTGTGCCAAGGCCCCTCGACTGACAGGTCGTAGGTCATCTCCACCCCGTCGTCCTCAACCAGCACAAGCCGGTGCGGGACGGCCGCGGCGGTCTTGCCGCCGCGGTTGGCCAGAGCCTGCTCCAGGTTCGTCTTCTGCCGGTGGCAGTCCGCGCAGCAGGGTGCGAGATTGTCGAGATCCAGAGCTCGCTTCAGGTCCTCGGCGACGGGAACGACGTGGTCGAGCACGAGTTCGTCGCGGTCAAACAGGTCGCCGCAGCGATAACAGCGGTCGACCGGGCCGATAAGTCGGTTGCGCTGCATCGAGGTCCAGACCCCGATGCCACTGCGCAAACTCGGCGGTACGGTCGCCTGGCTGGGCACGCCTGCGAAGCCCGCACCGAACACGCAGTCCCCGGCGGCGAGTTCGCCCGCCTTGCGCCAGCCGTCCGGCGTGAAGATCGAGTGATCCTTTGAGCAACGCAAGACTAGTCCGGTCTCAGTCTCCAAGCGCAGGAGAGGCTTGGCGCCGGACTCGATCACATCGAGGATCCGCGCACGCTGCGGCCGAAGTGTTTCCTCGTTAAAGCAGCGGACCTGGTTGCGCTTTGCAGAGGCCAGGAGACGCCGGCGCGTCGGGGGGTTCTCGCTCCTGAACGTCGCCACCGCGGTCTCGGCCTCGACGCGGTTTTCGAAGAGGCCGAGGTGGTGGTTCTTGCCCTGGTAGCCAGCTTGCGCCTGCCATCTGGCGGCGCGCTCGTTCCATGTGACGCCGCCGCGGCTCTCCGACATCTGGTCATCGACTCCCACGTGCCAACGCCGGTAGAGGTCGGCAATGGTCGTGTAGCGCAGGCCGGAGTTGTTCTCCAACGCGATAACCGTGTCGCCCGCGAGGCAGAACCCGGCGCGATGCCGCATGAACTCCCGGAACACGAAGATCGGCGCGGAGACGAAGAACGTGAAGGAGTTGTGCTCGAACGGCGACCCGTGCCGGTCGCGCATCAGGTAGTTGATAAGACCGGCCGAGCGCTCGGCATCCGAACCGACCTCGGCCAGAGACTGCTCACCCGCGGTGGAGACGCGCGCGGCGAACAGCACGTCCGCGTCGGCGGCCGAGGACTTGACGAGCTCGACCGTCACATCGGAGCGGAAGCGCACCTCCGTCAAGCCGGCGGGTGTTTCCTGCGGGTCGGTCACGGCCTTGCTCCCTGCTGTGGTCGATCGTCCTGGCGGGTCGAGCCCCAGGTTAGCCGGGCCGGCCGACAGGCACGCCGAGGCGCAGCGGTGCGTCAGCTGCCGGGGCTCAGGTTGGTCAGCTTCCCGCTGTCCAGCAGGCCGTTGACCGTTCCCGCGTTGCTCATAAGGCGCAGCACGATGTCCAACTTGGCCGGCAGCACCACGGACGGGTACGTGCCCAGCTGCATCGCAGCGATCACCCGCGAGTCGATGCCGCCGGCGCTGCGCAGCGCGGTCTCCACCACGACGCGCTGGCCGCTGGAAGCCTGGAGCTTGGCCATGTCCGCCGCGAAGATCGCGGTCGTGTGCGGGTACTTCGTCACGAACGCCTTGGTCGCGAAGTAGCCGTCCACGGGCACCGCCGACGCGTTACCGGTCGCCAGGTCCTGGTCCAACTGCAGGCCGCCGCTGATCTGAGCCGCCGTCACGTACGGCTCCTGCAGGACCGCCGCGGTCGCCTGGCCTGAAGCCACGGCGCCGATCGCCTGGGTCGGGTTCGGGTTGGCCACGATCGCGGGGCAGTTGGTCGGCAGCGGCGAGCCGAGCGACTGGAACCAGGCGGCCAGGGCCAGGTACTCGGTGCCCTGCTTGCTCGGCACGACAATTGAGACCGAACCGTTGCAATTGAACGCGTTGCCGGCCCCGGCACCCCAGGTCGGCAGGGTGAAGCCCCTGCGCTTCAGCAGCGCGATCGTCCCGGCGCCCGCGTCGTAGGCCTCGCTGACCACGCGGATGTTGTCGCTGGTCGCCAGCGTCGAGGCGCCGCTGAGGAACTGCGCGTACTCGCCGTAGGCGACGTCGATCTTGTTGGAGGCGAGCGCCGCGAGCTCCTCCTGCTGGCTCTCGAACTTCTGCACCGAGATGGTCAGGCCCGAGTCCATGAACGCGTGGGTGCTGGTGGAGCTGCCGATCTGGAACGGGACCGCGCCGATCGAGTCGACCAGCCCGACCCGCAGGTTCGGCTGGTCCGGGCTGCCGAGCCCGTTCGAGCTGCCGCTGCACGCGCTCGCCCCGGCGGCGAGGACCGCTGCGGCCAGGCCGAGCGCGATTCCGGAGCGTGTGCGCGACCGGCGGGCTGGCTGGCTCGGCTGGAACATGGCTACCTCTCGGGACGTTCAGTGCTCGGCGGCGCCATGCTAATCCACCGGATACCCGGCCTGAATAGTCGGGCGCGGAAATCCGGTGCGGCGCGGCCCGTGCTGAATGAGAACACGGATACGGAATATTCCGCACGCCGGTTGGCAGCCGATTCGCCACTTCGCTACGCTTCGCGCTCACCCGGCCACGAAACGTAGAAAGATCGCATTCTCGCTGCTCAAAGCGCAATCCGTGGCGCGGTCGGCAAGTGTGGCAGCGCGGCCGACGTAAACGCCAGTGCGCGGCGGGAAAATCTCGGGAATCCTGTCCGGATCATTGTGTTATGTCCCGAAATGTCGCGCCGAGTGGAGTGATTTATGTCGGCCCCGTCTTGGCCTCGGTGCCGGAGCTGTGCTGGAATGCGTTTCCTGAAAGAACCGCCGGGCGAGGCCCGTGGCGGTCGAGTCGCGACGACCCGCCGAGCAGCCCGCCGATCGCGGCCGGTGTGACCGGCCGCAGTGTTACAACTGACATGACGCGCGCAGTATTTGGTGCGGTCACGAACTTGGTGAGGGCAAGTGCAGACACGTCCCGTGACCCCGCGCCGCGAGCCTGCCCAGCCGGGGCCGCGCGCGGGCCGGCCGGGTGCGCCGGAGCGCCGCCGTCCGTCCCAGCCCGCCGACCCCGCCCCGGCGCAGTCAGCTCGGCCCGGCCTGTTCTCGCTGCGCAGCTGGCGGGTGCGCAATCGGTTGACGCTGCTGGTGCTGCTGCCGCTGCTGGCCGCGGTCGGCCTGGCCGCCGCGCGTATCAACACCTTGTATCAGGACGAGACGCACTTCAGCAATGCGCACTTCGAGGCGCAGACCACCACGTCGGTAGAGCAGGTGCTGCTCGCCCTCCAGCAGGAGCGACTGGCCGCCTCGGTGTGCCTCACCGTGATGCAGCCGTGCACGATGGCCGCCGCCGACGCGCGGGCCCAGCAGAACCAGGCCGACCAGCAGAACTTGAACCTCAAGCCGCTGCTTGAGTCCTACGTCACCGCCTACACCGACGCGCAGCAGGCAGCCACCACCGCGATCACCCAGGTCAGCACCGTCGCCAACCAGGTCATCAGCAACGCCTCGTTCAACCCGAACCTGCGCGCCGCCGCGACCGAGGCCTTCGGCCGGGTCACCGACCTGGGCGAGATACGCAAGGTGGCCACCGGCAGCCCGGTGCAGTCCGGCCTGATGTTCCGCGCGTACAGCAGCATCATCGACGACGTCATCGCCGTCATCGGCCAGACCTCGAGCGACACCTCCGACGCGCTGGTCGCCCAGGACAACTCCGCGCTGGTCGCGCTGGACAACCTGGTCGAGTCCGAATCGATCGCGCAGCTCTACACCCAGGAAGTCATCGCCAACGGCCAGATCGGCGGCAACGGCCCGAACCCGGACCCGGTCGAGGCGAAGGTCCAAGCGGTCAACCTCAACCAGGCGATCGCGTTGCAGACCTCGGCGCAGAGCGCCTTCCTCAACGTCGGCGCGCCCTCGCTGGTCCAGTCCTTCCAGGCCACTGTCTCCGGCCCCGACATCACCGCCGCGCAGGCCGCGGTGGCCCGGGTGCTGTCCATCCTGCAGGGCAGCGCCAGCTGGCAGAGCAGCAGCTCGCAGCTCGGCCCGGCCATCGTCGACGAGTCGCTGCCGGCCACTGTCGGCGACCTGCGCACCGTGCAGGGCACCGCGATCCAGCAGATGATCACCGACTCCGGGACGCTGCTGACCAACGCGCAGTCCGACCTGTACAAGAACGTGGCGATGATCGTGATCGCCCTGTTGCTCTCCTTCCTCGGCATCGCGGTGGTGGCGCGTTCACTGGTCGGCCCGCTGCAAGCGCTGCGTACCGGCGCGCTGGACATCGCCGCCAACCGACTACCGGAAGTGGTCCGCAGGCTGCGTGACGCGGACAACTTCGACGCCGAGGCCGCGGTCGATCCGATCCCGATCAACTCCAACGACGAGATCGGCCAGGTCGCCCGGGCCTTCGACGAGGTCCACCAGCAGGCCGTGCGCCTGGCCTCCGAGCAGGCGCTGCTGCGATCCAACGTCAACTCGATGTTCGTCAACCTCTCCCGCCGCTCGCAGTCGCTGGTCCAGCGCCAGCTGCGGCTGATCGACGAACTGGAGAACAGCGAGCAGGACCCGGACCAGCTGGCGAACCTGTTCAAGCTGGACCACCTGGCCACCCGTATGCGCCGCAACGGGGAGAACCTGCTGGTCCTCGCGGGCGAGGAGCCGGGCCGCAAGTGGAGCCAGGCGGTGCGCCTGCTCGACGTGATGCGCGCCGGGGCCTCCGAGGTGGAGCAGTACGAGCGGGTCGCGCTGCGCGACCTGCCCGACGTCAACGTGCTCGGCCGCGTCGTCAACGACCTCGTGCACCTGGTCGCCGAGCTGCTGGAGAACGCCACCTCGTTCTCCGCCCCGGAGACCAAGGTCTCGGTCACCGCCAACATGCTCAACACCGGCGGCGTCATGCTCGAGATCGAAGACGCCGGCATCGGCATGACCCCCGAGGAGCTCGACGACGCCAACGAGCGGCTGGCCAACCCGCCGGTCATCGACGTCGCCATCTCCCGCCGCATGGGCCTTTACGTGGTCGGCCGGCTGGCCACCCGGCACGGCATCCAGGTCCGGCTGCGCCGCTCGGCCGGCGGCGGCATCACCGCCCTCGTGCTGGTGCCCAGCACCCTGCTGGCCGGCGCGGACGGCGAGGCGCAGGCCCCGACGCCCGAGCTTTCGGCCACCGGCGCCCGGTCGCTCGGCGCGCTGCCCCGTCGCGGCGCCGGCCAGGCGAGCTTCCCGGAGCAGGAAGGGTCCGTCGACATCGCCGCGTTCCCGGCCGAGGGCGCCGGCGCCCCGCCGTATCGCGGCGCGGCACCGTCCGGCTTCGGTACCGCACCGGCAGGCCCGAGCAGCGGCTCTCCCACAGGTGTCGGTAACGCACCTTCGGGACTGTCCAACGGAGACCAGTTCGCTGACCTGCCGCCGTTCGGCGGCGGGCCGACCCCGCCGAATGGCCCGGACGTGCTCCCGCGCCGTGGCGAGACCCGTGACAGCGGACCGGCGCCGAGCCCGACGATCCCCGGCGCGCGCACGCCGTTCGAGGACCGTCCCGGCATGGCCTCCGGCCTCGACGCGCTGCTCGACCCCGATGCCACCACGCAGTTCCCGCCGATCAGCTCCGGCCGTCCCGGCAGCGCCCCCGACGAGCCGGGTCCGTTCCCGTCCTTCGGCGGCGGCCGCGATGCTGAATCCGAGCGGCCCGGGCGCGGTCGAGACGGCTCGGGTCAGGATTCGAGCGGTCAGTTCGACATCCAGGGCCTCAGGAGCGAGCCCGGTCCGGCAACCGGCCCAGGAGCCGGCGTCAGCCGCCCGGGCGGCGGCCGAGGACAGGACTCCGGCTCCACTGGGCAGATCCCGCGGATTCAGGACCCGTCTTCGACCGGTCAGTTCCCCAGGATCCAGGACCCCTCCTCCGCGGGACAGTTCCCGCGGGCGAAGGACCCGGCCCCGACCGGCCAGTTCCCGCGGGTACCCAGCCCGGACACCGCGCCGCAGTTCCCCGGCCCGGCAACCGAGCGCCCGGATGCCGCGGCGCCGGGCTCACGCCCGCAGGACCCTGCCACCACGGGCCAGTTCCCGCGCGTGCAGGACCCGGCGGGCCAGGGTCCCGGCTCCAGCGGCAGGTTCCCGGCCGCGCCGCAGGAGCCCGGCTTCCCCGGACCGGCCTTCCCGCCGTCCGGCCCGGCCCCGTCATCGACAGCCCCGGCGGACGCACCCGCCGCCCAGGCGATGCCCCCGGCACCGCCGGCCATGTCGGCCCACGCTCCGTCGGAGCTCGACCTGCCGCAGGCCGCGCCGTTGCTGCCGACCTCCTCGCCGACGGCCGTCGAGCGGCTGTTCGCCCAGGACCCGCTGCCGCCGGCCCCGGCCACCGACGAGCGGCTGCCGATCTTCGAGGCGATGGAATCCGAGTGGTTCCGCCGCCGGGACGAGGCACGCGCCCAGGCCGCCCTCGCCCAGTCGAACACCGTGTTGCCGCCGCTGCCCACGATGCCGCCGCCGGTCGCCCCCGCGCCCTCGCCGGCGCGCGGATCGGGCGGGTCCAGCATCAGCAACGGAACCGGGCCGATCAGCGCACCCAGCCCAGCCACCACCTCAGCGACCGCATCAGCCACCACCTCCAGCGCCCCGGCCCCCACCACGGGGTCCTCGTCCAACGGCACCGGAGCCAAGGTCGACGCGGTCAAGTTCGACCTCGGGTCGACGGGCACCAGCACCAGCAGCCCTGTCTCCAGCCCGGCCGCTCCCACCCCGAGCGCGCCGAGCGTCCCGGCCCCGTCAGCTCCGGTCGCCGCGCAGGCACCGGCGGCTTCGGCGAGCGCGCCCGCACCGGCCGCCTCCGCCGCGCCGCCAGCTTCCGCTTCGGTCGGCCTCCCCGTGCAGCCCCTGGCGACGGCGCCCGCCACAGCAGAGAAGCCCGCCGCCGACTCCCGAGGAGCCTCGCCTATGGAGAACACCTCAGCCGCCTGGTCGTCGCCGGGGGACGAGGGGTGGAAGGCCGCACAAGCGGCGGCCAAGCCGGTGGCTGCGGGTCTGACCACGAAGGGCCTGCCCAAGCGGGTGCCCAGGTCGAACCTGGTACCCGGTTCCGCGGGCGGCTCCGGCGCGGCGAAGGCGACTCCGCCGGTCATCCCGCCGCGTTCCGCGGACGCGGTGCGCGGCCGGCTCTCCAGCTTCCACCAGGGCCTGCGGCAGGGCCGCGACGCCGCGTCGACCGACCACGAGCCGGGCCAGGACGGGAACAATGACGACTGATGACCGCCCCGCGTCCGGTGGGGGACGCCCGGCGGCGCTCGACCCGCTCCTCGGCCGTACGGATCGACCGGTCCGCGCAGCCGGCCCGCTGCACCTGCCCGACCATGTACCGACGTTCCCTTCGGAAGGGGATGCACTGTGAGTGAGCTGAGCCAGGCGGCGCAGAATCTCAACTGGCTGATCACCAACTTCGTCGACCGGGTCCCGGGGGTGGCGCACACCGTCGTGGTCTCCTCGGACGGCCTGCTGCTCGCGGTGTCCAACGGTTTCCCGCGCGACCGCGCCGACCAACTGGCGGCGGTGGCCTCCGGCCTGTCCAGCCTGACCCAGGGCGCGGCCCGGATCTTCGAGGGCGGGGCGGTCACCCAGACCGTGGTCGAGATGGTGCGCGGCTTCTTGTTCGTGATGGCGATCAGCGACGGCTCCGTGCTCGCCGTGCTCGCCTCCTCGGACTGTGACATGGGCCTGATCGGCTACGAGATGGCACTGCTGGTGGAGCGGGCCGGCGACGTGCTCACCCCGGCGCTGCGGGCGGAACTGCAGAACGCGCTTCCCCGGTAGTCTGCGGACCGGGACCGCGCGAGCAGCCCGGGGCCGCAGACGGCGGGACGCACCGAAACGGCGGCGCACGATTTCAGCGTGAAGGACGGTTTCATTGAGCTCAGGACACGATTCGTCACCGCTCGTGCGGCCGTACGCCATGACCGGCGGGCGGACCCGGGCGCGCTACCAGCTGGCCATCGAGGCGCTGGTGTCCACCACGCCGCGCGGCCGCACCGGTGGCTTCGGCCTCATGCCGGAGCACCAGCGGATCTGCGACCTGTGCGTCGAGGTGAAGTCGCTGGCCGAGATCGCCGCGCTCATGCGGATGCCGCTCGGCGTCGCACGGGTGATGGTCGGCGACATGGCCGAAGCAGGCCTGATCGCCGTCCACCAGTCCAACACGACCGAGGGCAAGCCGGACCTCGCACTTCTGGAAAGGGTGCTCATTGGACTTCGCAACCTCTAGCCCGCCCGAAAGGACCGCGGGGCCGACGACCTCAGTCAAGATCGTCGTCGCCGGGGGCTTCGGGGTGGGGAAGACCACGTTCGTCGGCGCGGTCTCGGAGATCAATCCGCTGACGACTGAGGCGGTCATGACCGCCGCGAGCGACGGCATCGACGACCTGAGCAAGGTGCCGGACAAAACGACCACCACGGTCGCGATGGACTTCGGCCGTGTGTCCCTGGACCGTGAACTGATCCTGTACCTGTTCGGCACGCCCGGGCAGAACCGGTTCTGGTTCATGTGGGACGACCTGACCCGTGGCGCGATCGGCGCCGTGGTGCTGGTCGACACCCGCCGGCTGGCCGACTGTTTCTCCGCGATCGACTACTTCGAGGACGCGGGCCTGCCGTACATCGTCGCGCTCAACTGCTTCGATGGCACGCTCAGCCACGCCGTGGACGACGTTCGGGAAGCGCTGTCGATCCCGAGCGACGTGCCGATAGTGACCTGTGACGCGCGCTCGCGCGAGTCGACCAAGCTGACGCTGATCCGCCTGGTCGAGCACGCGATGAGCCGCTTCGCCGCGATGCGCTGACCGGTCGTCGGCGGATCGGCCGGAAGGCCGACTGCCCGGCCGGCCGGTTGGCAGGGTGCTTCCACCGCCCGCCGTCGCCCCGCACGCAGCTGCCAAACGTGCGGGACCGGCGGGCGGCCGCTTGTCCGGCGTCAGTTGTCCGCGGTCAGCTGTCTGCTACCGGCACTGCGCCCATCGCATTGCGAGTCCGGCATCGCCGCCGTGTCCCGTCGTCCTTTTGGACGTAGGACACCCCGCCTGGATGGCATCCGCCTGCGCGCCGTGATGTTGTTCGTACTATGGCCGCCGTCAAAACCACGCCCTCAGTGCTCCCACATGACGAGACCCATTTCGGATACGTGGTCTTCATCGCCGCGGCCGCCGCGATGGGCGGATTCCTCTTCGGATACGACAGCGCGGTCATCAACGGCGCGGTCACCGGCATCCAAAAGCACTTCAACGTCGGGGCTAACCAAACCGGTTTCGCCGTCGCGGCGGCGCTGATCGGCTCGGCCATCGGCGCGTGGATCGCGGGACAACTGGCCGACCGGATCGGCCGTGTCAGGGTCATGCTGCTGGCCGCATTCCTGTTCACGGTCAGCGGCGTCGGCGCGGGCCTGCCGTTCAACATCTGGGACCTGGCGGCTTGGCGCGTGGTCGGCGGCCTCGGTATCGGCATCGCCTCGGTGATCGCTCCCGCGTACATCGCCGAGGTGGCGCCCCCGGCGTACCGCGGCCGGCTCGGCTCGCTCCAGCAGATGGCGATCGTGCTCGGCATCTTCGTCTCCCAGCTGGTCAACTACGCGCTCGCGCAGGCCGCGGGAGGAAAAAGCGAGAACCGGCTGTGGGGTCTCGACGCCTGGCAGTGGATGCTGCTGATGGAGGTCGGGCCGGCGGTGCTGTACGGCGCGCTTGCCCTCATCGTGCCCGAGTCGCCGCGCTATCTGATCGCGACCGGACAGGACGAACGTGCCCGCGAGGTGCTGAACAAGGTGGAAGGGCACGAAGACGCCACCGCGCGCATCGCCGAAATCCGCGCGGTGGTGGCCTCAGACCGGCGCGCCAACTGGCGCGACCTGCTCGGCCCCTCCGGCCGGGTCCTGGCGATCGTCTGGATCGGCATCGGCCTGAGCGTCTTCCAGCAGTTCGTCGGCATCAACGTGATCTTCTACTACTCCTCGCTGCTCTGGCAGTCGGTCGGCATCAACGAGGCGAACTCGCTGCTGATCAGCGTGTCGACCTCGCTGGTCAACATCGTCGGCACGATCGTGGCGATCCTGGTGATCGACCGGATCGGCCGCAAGCCCCTGGCGCTGATCGGTTCGACCGGCATGATGATCTCGCTGGGCTTGGCGGCGTGGGCGTTCTCCTATGCGACCGGATCGGGCAGCAACGCGCACATCCCCAGCGGCGAAGGCACGGTCGCGATCGTCGCCGCGCACGTGTACGTGTTCTTCTTCGCGATGTCCTGGGGCGTGGTGGTCTGGGTCATGCTCGGCGAGATGTTCCCGAACCGGATCAGGGCGCTGGCACTGTCCATCGCCGCCTCGGCGCAGTGGATGGCCAACTTCGCGATCACCCAGAGCTTCCCGAGCATGTCGCGGTGGAACCTGAGTGGCGCGTACGTCATCTACGCCTGCTTCGCCGCGGTGTCGATCCCGTTCGTCCTGTTCTTCGTGCGGGAGACGAAGGGCAAGGCTCTAGAGCAGATGGGCTGACGCATTTCCAAAACTCATATCGCCCTAACGAGCTAAAATCATCACAGGTAGCTAAAATCAATCCCAGGCTCTCGCGGCGATGTGACCTGCCGCGAGCAAGGCCCGGCCCTCAACCGGCACCTTCATACCGTCTAGGGCGTGATTGGGAACTAGAAAGCGTTCAGCGCGGATCAGGCGGTGGCCCGCAGCACGAGGATGGCCATGTC
>NZ_DATNGK010000022.1:0-59452 GCF_035605935.1 Actinocrinis sp.
GCCGATCGACGACCCTGGCTGCGTTGCCGAAACATCCACAGACGACCCACGGTGTTGAATGAGGAGCGCGAGGATGCTCCGGCGCCTTGCCAGGCCCGCCGCTTGGCCGATTCGCCGTGCCGTACCCGACAATTGCGGCAATCCGCCGCTGATAGTGCGTGACGTGAGACCCCAAAATGGGATCAGCCGCCCTCTCAGTAGTCGCGACGGTTGCGGATCTGCCGCCGCCGGTAGGCGGGCAGCGAGTTCATGAACCGGCGGTATCCATACCAGAGCACGCCCACCGCCCCGACGGCGAGCGCGACGAAGAACAGCGAACTGAACACGGCGGTGACCACCGCGATCACGATCTTGGCGGCGATCACCACACCGGCGACCGCGATCACAGCCTTAAGCCAGGTTGGCATCTGCCTTCCCAACCCCTTCAGGAGCCTCGGGACACCGCGCGTCACGGCGTCTGCCAGAAGAACGTTCGGGCTCTCGCCCCCGTTCCCGATCCACGATATATCGCGTTCGGCTCCTGCGCCAGTGCCATCGCCAGCGTCCAGGAACGTATCCCGCGCCTGGAGACCTCGCCGGTACGAACCCCGTTAGTCAAGACGTCCGAAACGCGCCTCCCCGGCGACACCTTTCAGACGCGCCTAAGCCCGCCGGGACCTAGCGCACCCCGGCGGGCTGTTGAGCGCCTCGCCGCACAGCGCTTGCGTGCTGTGGGCGCGGCTGGTGTTTCCAAGCGTTGTCACGCTTTACTGCTGTTGCTTCTGCTGCTGCTTGATACCAGAGTGTCGCACTGAAACCTCTGATACGGCAGAGCATTGACTGCTGCCGCACTATCGCAGCAGTCAGTTGTGACGGCCGTGATGTACACCGGCTGTCGGGATCGCGGGTCAGGCCTTCTTGGCGCGGGTTGAAGCGCGCTTCGTTGCGGCCTTCTTGGCGGGCCTCTTGGCGGCGGCAGGTGCCTTCTTCGCGGTCGCCTTACGAGCCGGACGCGCAGCCGGGGCAGGAGTTTCCTCCGCCTCGACCTGAGCGGTCACGGTGGCGAACGCGCTGCGGCACTTCTCCAGCAGCTTGCGCAGCGACTGCTGGTCCGCCTTGCTGAGCTGCCCGTTGAGCAGCTCCTCGACCTCGAGGATCTTCTTGTCGGCGCGGCCGAGCAATCTCTTGCCCGCCGCGGTGATGTTCGTCTCCATCGCGCGGCCCTGACCCGGTACGGTGCGCCGCTCGATGAGACCCTTGACGGTCAGGTTGCCCAGAACCGTGGTCATCGTCTGCGGGGTCACCAAGCACCTTCGGGCAAGCTCCGCACCACTGATACCGGGCGTGTCAGCGATCACCAACAGCGCCGAGTATTGCGGGACGGTCAGGCCCATCGGGCGCAGTGCCGCGTCCTTCGCTCCGGAGAGCTCTTGCTCAAGGCTCTTGACCATGTGGCCGAGCCGGTCATCCACTGCTGTCATGGCGTCGATCATATCCTGTGTCGCACAAAATGCCCGTTTTTGCGGCGGGCTCTGACGCGGATGGGTGATACACAACGCTCTGCGAGCGCCACCCGTACCCTTCTACAACAGCTTGCCACACCTTCTTGGCCGAAGCGCGCTACTTGCGGGAACATGCGGCCATGAAGAAATTCGTGATCAAGATCCTGGTGAACGCGGTGGGCCTGTACGTGGCCTCAATCGTGGTCAAGTCAGGCATCGCGTTCCAGGGCACAGGCTTCCAACTGGTGTGGACAGTGCTGCTGGTCGCGCTCATCTTCGGCCTGGTGAACACGTTCATCAGGCCGCTCGTCAAGCTCTTCAGCTTCGGCATCCTGCTGCTCACATTGGGGCTGTTCACCTTCATCATCAACGCTCTCATGCTGTTGCTGACCTCGAAGATCTCCGACCACTTCGCGGTGCGCTTCCATGTGCAGAACTTCGGATACGCGCTGCTCGGGTCGCTGATCATCACCGCCGTCTCGCTGATCTTGCACGCGGTGCTGCCCGACGAGAAGCGTAAGTAGGCGTGGAGACAGCGCTCGAAGCTCAAGGTCCGGGTACACGATCATGACCGAAGAACAAGACCAGTGAACAACGACGCAGACATCCGTACCGGTGCGGACCACCGGGACGGCGAGCGCAGTGCTCTGCAACGCTCGCACGGTGGCAAGCAGACCCGGGGTCTGTACCGGGTCTGCTTTGTCTGCACGGGCAACATTTGCCGCTCGCCGATGGCGGAGTGGGTGCTGCGCGCGCGTGTCGCCGAGGCCGGGCTGTCGGACGTCGTCGAAGTGGACAGCGCCGGTACCGGCGACTGGCATGTGGGCGACGGCGCGGATCCGCGCACGGTGCGAGTGCTTGCCCGCCACGGGTATCCGTCGCGGCATGTAGCACGCCAATTCCAGCCGGCCGAGTTGCTGCGCAGGGACTTGGTGATCGCATTGGACCACGGACATCTGCGCACCCTGCGGCGCTGGGCCTCGTCGCTTTCCGGAACCTGGGGTACCAGAGCCGGCAACCCTTCGGATCGCACCGCCGCCGCCGAATCAGTGAAAACCAGCTCCGAACAAGACCGGGCGCACCTGGCCGAATTGCGCCTACTGCGCGAGTTCGACCCGGCCGCGGGGCCCGACCGGCTTGACGTACCGGATCCGTACTACGGTTCTCTAGCAGGCTTCGAAGAATGCCTGGCGATGGTGCAGGACGCGATACCGGGCCTGCTGTCGCACATCGGGTTGGCTTTGGAGACGAGGGCAGGGTGATCGGCGACCAGGTGGCCGCGGTGCTCGGGGGCGCTGTGGCCGGGGTGACTGCGCTCGGCACCGGCGCCGGTGGTGCGGGTACGTACCGAGTCTCGCTGCTCGCCGGCGGCAACGTCTTCGTCAAGGCCACCGGGGGCCAGGACCCGGAGTTCCTCGCCTCGGAGGCGGCCGGGCTGCGCTGGCTGCGCGAGGCGGAGGGCGTGCCTGTGCCCGAAGTGCTCGGGCTCAGCGACTCATTGCTGGTGACCACCTGGATCACGCCCGGCCGCGCGACGCCGCAGGGCGCGGAGGAGTTCGGACGGCAACTGGCGACGCTGCACGCGCGCGGCGCGCAGTCGTACGGCGCCTCCTGGCCCGGCTTCGTCGGCGCGCTGCCGATGGACAACACCGAAGAAGAGGAGTGGCCGGGCTTCTATACGCGGCGCAGAGTGCTGCCTTACCTGCGCGCTGCGGTGGAGCGCGGTTCGGTCGACGCGGACGGCGCGGCCGTCATCGAGCGGGTGTGCGACCGGATCGAAGATCTGGCCGGGCCGCCGGAGCTGCCGGCCCGGATCCACGGGGATCTGTGGGCGGGCAATATCCACTGGGACACCCGCGGCCGCGCCTGGCTGATCGACCCGGCGGCGCACGGCGGTCACCGGGAGACCGATCTGGCGATGATGGCGCTGTTCGAGCCGCCGCATCTGGACACGATCATCGCCGCGTACGACGAGGTGCATCCATTGGACGAGGACTGGCGCGAGCGCGTTGGCCTACACCAGTTGCATCCGCTTCTGGTGCACGCAGTGCTGTTCGGCTCCTCTTATGGGGCGCAGGCCGTAGCCGCCGCGCGCCAGTATTTGTAGGGCGCTACTTGCCCAGCGCAGCGCGCGAAGCGCCACGATGTACAGGTCGTCCTTCAGACTTGCGGTGAACCGCCTCGGCGGCGCCGCACGTGTGACACATTCGAAGTACTACGCCGACGCGGGTCGGAATCGGACTATCCGGACTTATCGGGGCGATAGCATCCCGGACGCACAATGTGACAGTCCTGTCGCAGGAGAGCAAAGGGTCGGTAGTAGATGTACCGGACACGCGCACAGCCGTACTACAGTTGCCGACCGGCAGTCGGGGCGGCGGGATAAGGCATTGACTCACGGGCTACCTATGGAGCGTGACGAGCGGTGAGCTACTGCAGCTCCTGTGGCGAGCCGGTGGAAGGCCGGTTCTGCCGGATGTGCGGCACCCCTTATGAGGTGGTTCCCGCGGAAGCGGTCGCGGCGACCAGCATGCAACAGGGCTTCTTCTCGGCCTCGCCTGCGCACCTTCCCACCCATGCACAGCCGCCCGAATCCGCGTTCGAATCGCTGTTCCGGCAGCCGGACGGGCAGATCAATCCGCACAGCCTGACGCAGATGATCCCGCCGGTCGAGGCCGATTACCGGATGCCGCCGCCTGGATCGCAGCAGTTCAACTCGTTCAGCGGTACGCCGGAGAAGACGACCGTCCTTCCGTCGCATCCCGGCGGAGGGGTCTACCCACCCGGACCCGGTAACGAAGCGACTGATGAGTGGAACGACGACGAGCCCGGTATGCGCAAGCCGGTGCTCTGGGGCACCATCGGCGCAGTCGTCGCGGCGTCGGCGGTAATCCTCGGCCTGCTTTACATCGGCAGCAAGGACACGGGGAACGCCGCAGGTGCCGGCAGCACCGCGTCGAGTACACCCTCCGCCGTGGTCTCGACGCAGCCGAGCCTGGGCAGCGTCGCGCTCGCACCCGGTTCGGCGGAGCCGTCTCCCTCCGCCAGCCCGTCGCCCTCGCCGGCCGCGTCGATGCAGGGGAATGGCGGCACGACGCTTCCGCTGTCACTTGGCTCGACCGGCACGTACGTCCACTACGTACAGACCCGGCTGCGGCAACTCGGCTACTACCACGGCGACATCACCGGGCAGTACGACCAGGCGACTGCACAGGCGGTCATCTCGTTCCAGGCCAAGGCCCAGGTGACCGGCGATCCATCCGGCACCGTCGGCCGGTCGACGCTCACCGCGCTGATCGCCGCGGGCTCGCAGCCGAACCTGCACGTCGGGCAGCGCTCCGGCGACGTCAAGCGGCTCCAGGAAGCGCTCAACAGCGCGGAAGGTGCCGGGCTCAACGTCAGCGGGCGCTACGACCAGGCGACGTTCCTCGCGGTAGCCAGCTACCAGACCCGGGTCGGCGTAGCACCCACCGGAACGATGAACGCGCAGACGTGGGCCGCGCTCCAATCCGGCTCGATCGTCGGATGATCACAGGTCGTGTCTGATCAGCGCAGCCCGGCTGCAGCGAGCAGCCGGTCCCGCTCAGGCCTGCTGATGGCAGTCCAGCGGACCGAGCGGATCGCCCCTTCCAGCGCGAGCAGGGTGTGCACGCACTCCTCGCCGGGGGTCTTGTCCGCGATCAGCTCCCAGGCCTGCAGCGCACCGAGCTGTTTGAGCTGCTCAAGGGTATCGATGCCGACGGAACTGAGCCGTTCGGAGAGCACCGGGCCGATATTCACCGCCCGCTCCATCGGCGTGCCCCGGGTCGATCCGCCTATCGACATCGCCACCGCCACCACCCTTCCTCCCGGCCGCTCCAGCTGGCGCCCACCCAACGAGCGTGACCCAACCGCCCCCAGTCGGCCACCCCATGCGCCCTTATGACTGATGCATGATGTGATCGGCCGCTTTTCCCCGGACACGCCGGGGATCCAACCGAAGGAAGGGGTTCGTCTGGTTTGAGTATTTGTGCGGGACCGCGCGCCCCCGGAGACTGGGAGCATGGCCTGGCTCCTCGTCATCATCGCCGGTCTCCTGGAGACCGGGTTCGCGGTCTGTCTGAAAATGAGCGACGGCTTCAGCCGGATCTGGCCCACGATCGGCTTCGCGCTGTTCGCGCTCGCCTCCTTCGGTCTGCTTACCTCGGCGTTGCGCCGGCTGGAGGTCGGCCCCGCGTACGCGGTGTGGACCGGGATCGGCGCGGCCGGAACAGTGCTGTTCGGAATGTTGTTTCTCGACGAGAGCAGTTCCCCGGTGAAGATCCTTTCCATCTCGCTGATCGTGGCGGGGGTGGTCGGGCTCAACCTGTCCGGGGCCAATCATTGAACCAATGCACCGGCCGATTGAACCGAGAAGGCCGCACGACCGTGACCGTGACCAGGTGGTTACCGCCCGGAGCATCGCGCCGCTTAGATATCGATCCTGCGTCAGACGCCGCCCGCCCCATGGCGTCTGCGCCGGCCGCCGATATCTTTACCGCGTAAGGACGCAGCAAGGAGGGGCCATGGACGTCTCCACGACGTCTGCCACGGCAGCCAACCCCTTCGGCACGGCACCACCGCCCACGGGGGGTCAGGCGGCGCCGTCGCTGGAGGAAACCGTAGCTACCGCCGAATCGGCACTCGCCGAGGCGCAGATCGCATTGGAGACCAGCAGGCTCGACCTCGACCGGCTGACCAGGCTGCACCACCATCATCTCGGGCCGCTCTACGACCGGCTCGACCAGCTCGACCTGTTGATCGCCGAGGCGAAGGCCGCGATGACCGGCGATCCGGAACAGGCTCGCCGCGCATACGAACTGAGGTACGGATCTTCGGGTCAGCCTACGTTCGACCCGCTGACGGATCCGCTGCCGACCGGCGAGCCGGAACCGGCGCCGCTGATCGACCCGGAGTACGCGAGCACACTGCGCTTCACCGAGCCGGTCGAGGAGCAGACGCAGAGCAACGACCCTGCCAAGACCCTCCAGCGGCTCTACCGCGACCTGGCTCGGCGTGCCCACCCGGACTTCACGCAGGATCCCCGGGAGAAGGAGCGGCGCAACGCGTTCATAACGCGGGTGAACGACGCGTACCGCCGGGCCGACTTGTACGAGTTGCAGCGTCTGGCCGAGGAATGGGCGGTAATCAGCGCCGAGGGCCCGGAGATGGGCGGCGAGGAGCGCCAGCTGTGGCTGCGGCAGCGCTTGATATGGCTGCGCGCCCGCACCGCTGAGGCGCGCGTCGAGCGCGAGACGTTGCTTTCCAGCCCGCTTGGCCAAGTGCTGGCCGAGTTCGGTGCGGAGCGGGCGCTCGATGCCTTGTATGCGCGGCTCTACGAGCAGATCCAGTACAAAGAGCGGGAGCTTCACGACGTGTACATGCCGCAGCCGGCGCACACGACGAACGGTGCCCACGCAGCGGCAGAGTCGGGTTACACGGCGCAGCATGCCTATGCGCCCGATCCGGCCTTCGCCACCGAATCTGCGTATGCGGCGGGTGTGCACAGCGCCCAGGGCGTGTACGCGACGGAATCACCGGCTCCGATCCAATCCGGTCCGATGCAGTACACGACGCCGTACCCGACTCAGGCGCAGCCGGAACCGCCGGGCTTGGGCTTCTTTGGATAGCCCGGCTTCGCGCTAGACGGCCAACCCGGTGGCCAGGGCTCGGCCGGTGGCGCGGTCGAGTAGGTACGGCTGTAGGTCCCCGCAGCTGCTCTTGATCTCGATGACCTCGTCTTCGATGCCGGGGCCGAAGCGCTCAGTCAGTTGCGGGGCGATCATCGCGGTCGGGTCGGTATGCGCCACGACGTTGGACCAGCGGCGTATCGCGGCGGGCCAGTGGCCCTGTTCGTTGCGCGGGGCCGGTTCCAGCCGGGCGAAGACCGGCTCGGGGCCGCACATGGCTGCGCCGAGCGAGACGAAGGCGACCGAGACCGCGTCGCTGAGCGCGCACAGCGCCTCGTAAGCGATCAGCGCACCGATTCCGTGGCCAACGACGACCTTGGTGTCCGGCAGGATCGCCGCTTGGGTCCGGTCCCGCACCTCGTGACGCAGTTTCAGGTCGGTCAGGTAGCGGCTCAGCGCGCGGGCCTCCGCCCCGGCCAGCTCCGGTGAGCCACGGAAGTAGGCGCTGCTGCCCAGCGCGGCGGAGAGCGCCGCACTCTGAGATGTCGAGTTCTGCGTTTCTGGCTGGTGGGCCGGCCGGCGCCGCCGGTCCGCGTGCGACTCCAACGTGCCGATCCGGGTCGCCGAGGTCCACCAACCGCTCAGCAGTGTCTCGGCCAGTTCATCGGCGTCGACGGGCGCCGCGGCGCCTTTCGGTTCTGCTTTCGGCTCCGCCGACGCCTTTCCGGCGCCTGGGTAAGTCTCCGCATCGTGCTCCGTGGGACGCCTCGCGAACAGGTCGGCGAAGTCGAGCACTACTACGTCCCCCGCTCGCGGCACCGGACCTCGTACCGCGCGCACCGACGATGACAGGGCAGTGACGACACGCTGTACCGGATCGGTGCGGCGCACCCCGGAGCCGACGGAAAGCGGGCCGACTGAGACAGGACCGACCGACAGCGGTCCCACGGAGATCGGTCCGAGCGACCGCGCGCCGGGCGATCGGGAGCCGCCTGGTCCGCTCGGTCCCGGAACCACGACTACGAGCGCCAATGTCAACCCCCTCGTGCGTCGGACTGTGCTCGCTGGACTGCGCGCTGTTCCCCGCGCCGACGCGGCCTGGCGGACATCCCGCCCCGGTACGCCCTCTTACGCCGCCCTGCGCCGTCTCTCCGACGCCGCCGTTCGACAAACGTGCGAACGGCCGGGAATCAGTCTTGTGGCCTAGCGTAACCGACCCAAGACGCCAGGTGAGACCTCTGGCGGGAACTTGCCGTCCTTGTGACGATGCATTCGGCATTGCATTCCGCATTGCGGCGCCTGACGCAGTATCAGTAGCGGCGCCTCACAACGTTATGCGCGACCTGCCCCGGCGTCACTCCGCGCCGCCGCCGCGGGCGTCGTCGAGCCACGCGCGCGCCGCCGCGAATTCCTCGTCGCTGGTGCCGAATCGCACCGCCGGGGCCTGGCCGTCAGCCCGCGGATACGAGCCGAGGAAACGCAGGTTCGCGCTCGACCTGCGCAGCCCCATCAACGCCTCGCCGACCCGCGCGTCCGCGATATGTCCTTCGCAGTCGATGAAGAAGAAATAGCGGCCCATACCCTGCCCGGTCGGCCGGGATTCGATCCGGCTGAGGTTCACGCCGCGGGTCGCGAACTGCTCCAGAATTTCCATCAGCTCGCCGGGGTGGTTGTCGCGCAAACCGACCGTAATCGAGGTCTTGTCCACTCCGGTCGGCGGCGGCACGGGGCCGGGCCTGGTCACCAGCACGAATCGGGTCTGTGCGCCGGCGATGTCGTGCACCGGCTCGGCCAGCACCTCAAGCCCGTAGCGCGGGGCCGCGAACGAACCCGCCAGCGCCGCGTCGTATACCCCGTCCTGCACCTGGCGGGCCGCGTGCGCGTTCGAAGTGGCGGCTTCCCAGCGCGCGTCGGGCAGGTTCTCGCTGAGCCAGCGTCGACACTGCGGCTCGGCTACCGGGTGGCTGGCGACCGTCTTGATGTCCTCGATCGCGGTACCGGGCCGCACGAGCAGCGCGAAGCTAACGGAAAGCAACAATTCGCGCACGATGACCAGCGGTTCACCGGAGGCCAATTCGTCTATGGTCGCGGTTACCGCACCCTCGACTGAGCTCTCCATGGCGACGATGGCGGCCGTACATTCACCGCGACGTACCGCTTCAAGCGCGGCCGGCACCGTCGGACACGGCACCGGCTCGACCGACCCAGACTCCGGCAGAGCGAGCAGCGCCGCCTCGGTGAACGTGCCTTCCGGCCCGAGGTACGCGTAACGGAGTGGTTGCTCAACGGACATGGTCACCACCGTATCCCTCCTCAAGGCCGCGATGTGCCGCTGTCTCGAGAAGGCCTTTAGAGGGCGGCGTACAGCCTTATGAGTGATCCCGTTACGACACGGTGTCGCGTTTCACGCTCTTCGAGCGCGTATTGATGCGCACTAGCGGTAATACGTAACTGCGTGCCCCTCGACCGTGGGAGGTTGTGGCTCGTGGACGTCAACTGGACCCTGCTGCTGCCCCGAGAGGCGGAGAGCGTGGGGAAGGCCCGGCGGATGCTGCGGGATACCGCGACGCTCGCCGGGATGGATCCCGAGGTCTCCTTCGATCTGGGCGTGGCGCTGACCGAGGCGTGCGCGAACGTCATCGAGCACGCCGGGCAGGCCGAGGGCTACTGGGTCGCGGCCGGGATCAGCGACGAGCGCTGCTGGATCGACGTGATCGACAACGGGGTCGGATTCGCTCCGCGCCGGCTTACTGAGCACACGGCGACGGCGAAAAACAAGCGGCCGGCGCGGATCGCGGCGGTGAGCATCGCGGATACCCCTGAGGGCGGACGAGGGCTGATGCTGATCGAGGCTCTGTGCGATCGGGTCGACATCCGCAATCACCCCGCGCGCGGCGCGATGATCCACTTCGAGCGGGACTTGAAGCCGAGCCAGTCGCTCGCCGCGTAGCGGACGGTCCCTCGGAGTGCGTTTACTGGGCGGGTGGACGTTCTGATACTCGCGGGCGGCGAAGCGCGCCGGCTGCGCGGGGTGGACAAGCCGATGGTCGAAATCGGGGGGAAGACCCTGCTCGATCGGGTCATCGAGGCCTGCGCGGCTCTCACCGGCGTGGGCAGCTCGGGGGAAATCGTCGTCGTGGGACCGCCGCGCACGACAGAACGCGACGTGCGTTGGGTCCGTGAAGAGCCGCCTGGTGGCGGGCCGGCGGCGGCCATCGCGGCGGGCCTAAGTGCGCTTCCGGGATCTACCGGCCGGTGGAGCCGTTGGATCGGCGTTTTCGCCGCCGACCTTCCCTTCCTGACCGCCGAGACTGTCCACAGCCTGTGGACAGCGGCCGCCAAAGTGGAGACTAGCTGCGACGGCGCGGTCGCCGTGGATGCGGAAGGGCGTGAGCAATGGTTGGCGGCGGTGTACCGACGCGACACGCTCCGATCGAAGGTCGCTGAGTACGGGCAAGACGGGGTGCACGGCCTCCCGCTGCGTCGGCTGGTCGGTGATCTGCGGCTGCTTCGGATCGCACAGACGGGGAATGCCGTGCTGGACTGCGACACCTGGGAGGATGTGGACGCGGCGCGCCGAATCGCCGCTTCCGCACCCCGGACCGTGATCGACGGTCCCGGTGCAGGCTGAGGAAGGGAACTGACAGCGCATGTTCGACTCCTGGCTCGGCGAGGCGGCTGCCGAACTCGGCCGCCCCGAACTCGCGCTGACCGCCGAGCAGCAGACGGCCCTGCTCGAACTGGCCCGAGTGGCCGCGCACTCGGTCGCTCGCCCAGCCGCGCCGCTGACCACCTTCCTGGCCGGTTATGCGCTGGGGATCGGCGGAAGCCTCGACGGGCTGGACAGCGTTGCCGCCACGCTCACTGCTGCGGCTGAGGCGCACGCACAGGCTCACGAGAAGGCGCACGAAGCCTGACCGGAGTCGCGGATCGCACTCGGACGCCCGCGGCGATGGGCCATGGCGGCCAGAAGCTTCGCCGCGCGAGGTCCTAGGGTGGGCGTCATGAAGGCGATCCAGATCACGGAACCTGGCGGTCCTGACGTACTCGACTGGACGGACGTTCCCGATCCGGTACCCGGAGTAGGCGAGGTGCTGATCGAGGTCGCCGCGAGCGCGGTGAACCGCGCCGATCTGTTGCAGCGCGCTGGCTTCTACCCGCCGCCGGCCGGCGCCAGCGACATCCTGGGTCTGGAGTGCTCGGGCCGGATCGCGGCTCTTGGGGACGGCGTCACGGGTTGGGACCTCGGCGACGAGGTGTGCGCGCTGCTCGCCGGGGGCGGTTACGCCGAACGGGTGGTAGTGCCGGCCGGTCAGGTGCTTCCGGTACCGAAGGGGGTCGACCTCGTTTCGGCGGCAGGCCTTCCGGAGGCCGTCTGCACGGTCTGGTCGAATGTGTTCATGGGCGCCGGGCTCCAGCCGCGCGAGACCCTGCTCGTCCATGGCGGTGCCGGCGGCATCGGCACGACCGCGATCCAGCTCGCCAAGGCGCTCGGCGCGCGCGTCGTGGCGACCGCGGGTTCGCCGGAGAAGGTGGCGCGCTGCCGCGACCTGGGCGCGGATGCGGCGATCAATTACCGCACCGAGGACTTCGTTGAGCGGCTGAGCGAGATCACGGCCGGGCACGGCGCGGACGTGATCCTGGACAACATGGGTGCTGCTTACTTAGGCCGCAACCTCGATGCGTTGGCAGTCAACGGGCGCCTGGTCGTCATCGGGCTTCAGGGTGGCGTGCGCGGCGAACTGGATCTCGGCCGGCTGATGGGCAAGCGCGCCGCGATCCTGGCGACCGGCCTGCGCGCTCGTCCGGTCGCCGAAAAGGCCGCGATCGTGGCCTCGGTGCGTGAACATGTTTGGCCGCTCACCGAATCCGGCACCTTGACCGTCGTCGCCGACCAGCGCTTTCCCATGGCCGAGGCCGCTGCGGCGCACCGGCTCGTCGAATCGTCGGGGCACGTCGGTAAAGTGCTGCTCGTTAGATAAATCATGCCTGTCAACCGCCGAACCGCCCTCCCGCCGGAGCAGCCGATGAACGCGCAGGACTCGGAATACCAGGACCAGACCGACTACCGGACCGGCGGCTACGTCGTGGTCGGCCCCGACGGGCACCCGGTGCTCGAGGCCGGCGCGGAGCCCGAAGAGCAGGCAGACGAGCGCAACGGCGAGGACCCGACCAGCGTGGCCGAGATGGTCGAGCAGCCCGCGAAGGTGATGCGGATCGGCTCGATGATCAAGCAGTTGCTCGAAGAAGTGCGCGCGGCGCCGCTCGACGAGGCCAGCCGGGTGCGGCTCAAGGAGATTCACAAGTCCTCGATCGCCGAGCTCGAAAAGGGCCTCGCGCCCGAGCTGATCAGCGAGCTTGAGCGGCTCTCGCTGCCGTTCGCCGAGGAAGGCGTGCCCAGCGAGGCGGAGTTGCGCATCGCCCAGGCGCAACTGGTCGGCTGGCTGGAAGGGCTCTTCCACGGCATCCAGACCGCGCTGTTCGCGCAGCAGATGGCGGCGCGGGCGCAACTGGAGCAGATGCGCAGGGCGCTGCCGCCCGGCATGTCCGTGGACCAGGCGCAGCCCGGTAACGCCGTGGTGTCCGGTCCGTACCTGTAAGCCACGCCTACCAGGCTCCGGGAAGTGTGATGCGAAAAGTCGTCGTTCAACTCTGCGTGTCCCTCGATGGATTCATTGAGGGACCGCACGGCGAGCTGGACTGGCACCTGGTCGACGAGGAACTGCACTCCCACTTCAACCAGTACCTGGGTTCGATGGGCGCGTTCCTCAACGGACGCGTGATGCATGAGCTGATGGTCGGGTACTGGCCAACCGCGGACCAGGATCCTGACGCGCCCGCTCCGATCGTCGAGTTCGCGCGGATCTGGCGTGAAATGCCGAAGCTGGTCTATTCCAGGACCCTGCCACAGACGGACTTGGACTGGAATGCCAGGGTCGTGCGCGAAGTCGTTCCGGAGGAGGTCCGCCGGCTGAAAGCGGAACCGGGCGGGGACCTGGCGCTCGGCGGCGCCGACCTCGCCTCGGCCTTCTTGCGGCACGGGCTGATCGATGAGTATCGGCTCTACATCCAGCCGGTCGTGCTCGGCGCCGGCAAACCGCTGTTTCCCCAGGGCACCGCGCGGACGGATTTCCGGCTGCTGGAAAGCAGAACCTTCGGCAACGGCGTGGAGCTGTTGCGGTATCAGTGCGCTCAATAACCGCGGCCCCGCACTCAGAATCTGTACTAAGGGTTCTGCGCTAAGAACCCTGCCACTAGCTCAACACTCTGCGTAGCGAGCTCAACGGCCGCAGAACGCGTCCAGCACTTTTTCGTAGTGGTGCGTCCACCACACCACGAGCGCCGAGGCGGCCGGGAACTGCTCGTCGGTGCGTGCATCCTGGCGTTCATAGCGCCAACTGAGCATCCAGAAGTCGGTCAGCCGTTCCCACCACAGCCGGTGCACGGCCGCGGTCAGCTCGTCTGCCATCCACGGCCGCACATCAACGTATCCGCGCACGTACTCGCGCACGCGGGCGAGGTCGAGCTGGCCGTCGTGCGGATCCACGAACAGGATGAGCGCGGAGCGCACCAGCTCCTCGCCATACGGCTGCACGCCGAGCCGGTCCCAGTCGACCACCGCGCAGACCTCGCCGTCCGCGCGATGAAAAACATTGAGACCGTGGAAGTCCCCGTGCACATGGCCGACCGTCAACTGCGCCAGATCGGTCGGCCGCCGATGCGCCAGCTTGTCGAGCAGACCCAGCCGTTCCACCAACCGGAACTCGGCCAGGTCGTCGATGCCCTCGCGTATCGGCCGGTTATTCAGCAGGTCCAGCAATCGCAGGGCCTTGGCTCGCGCCTCGGCCACCTGCGTCGTCGGCTGCGCCAGCGGTTGGGCGGCCGGGCCGAGGATGCCGGCGAGCGCGTCGTGCAGCCGGCCGAGCAGCGCGCCGAGGGCCCGGCATTGTTCGAGTTCGAAGGTGAGGCCGGGCCGATGCTCGCCGTCAACCCATGGATAGAGTGCGAACAAGCGCGATCCATAGCGATTGAGGGTCCTGCCGGACAGGTCGGTCAACGGAGCGACCACCGGCAGTCCGCGCGCGGCGAGGGCGGCCGTCGCGGCGTGCTGCGACCGGATCGTATGCGGCTCCTGATCCAGGTAGTGCTTCAGGAACAGCCGGCCGGAGCCGGTGCTCACCACGAAGGCGCGGTTGAGCAGGCCCTCGTCGAGCGGTTTGAACCCGAGCACATCGGCGATCCCATACCGCCGAAGCAGTGCCGCCAGCGGTGAGTGGCGTGGCATGGCGGTACCTTACGCCCGCGCGCACGCCGGGGGAGCGCGTTTTGCGGAACGCGCTCCCCTCCCGCCATGCCATCTCAAAGGCCGGACAGTCTGGCCTTGACAAACCGGCTCAAACCGGTCGGTTAAGGTCAGCGCCGACTTAGTCAGCCGGTTACTTGGCCAGGGGGCTGAGAACCTCGCGGCCGCCGAGATACGGCCGCAGCGCCTGCGGCACCCGGACCGACCCGTCAGCCTGCTGATGGTTCTCCAGGATGGCCACGATCGTGCGCGGCATGGCGCACAGCGTGCCGTTGAGCGTGGCCAGCGGGCGCACGCCGTCGGCGTCGCGCAGCCGCACTGAAAGCCGGCGGGCCTGGAATCCGGTGCAGTTCGAGGTCGAAGTCACCTCGCGGTAGCGGCCCTGGGTCGGGATCCACGCCTCGCAGTCGAACTTGCGCGCGGCCGAGGAGCCGAGGTCGCCGGCCGCCACGTCGATCACCCGGAATGGCAGTTCGAGCCGGTCGAGGAACTCCTTCTCCCAGCCGAGCAGCCGGCGATGTTCGTCGAGCGCGTCCTCGGGAGCGCAGAACGAGAACATCTCGACCTTCTCGAACTGGTGCACGCGGATGATTCCACGGGTGTCCTTGCCGTAGGAGCCGGCTTCGCGCCGATAGCAGGACGAGTAGCCGGCGTACCGCAGCGGTAGCGCGGAGGCGTCGAGGATCTCGTCCATGTGATACGCCGCCAGCGGCACCTCCGAGGTCCCGACCAGGTACAGGTCGTCCTCGGCGAGGTGGTAGACGTTCTCCGCGGCCTGGCCGAGGAAACCAGTGCCCTGCATCGCCGCGGGCTTGACCAGCGACGGCGTGACGACCGGGGTGAAGCCGTACCCGAGCGCCTGCTCCATGGCGAGGTTGAGCAGCGCGAACTCCAGCAGCGCGCCGACCCCGGTCAGGTAGTACTGACGCGCACCGCCGACCTTGGCCCCGCGCTCCAAGTCGATCGCGCCGAGGATCCGGCCGAGCTCGACATGGTCGCGCGGCTCGAAGCCTTCGGCGGTGAAGTCGCGCGGGGTGCCGACGTGCTCGAGGACCACGTAGTCGTCCTCGCCGCCTTCGGGCACGCCCTCCTCGACCAAATTGGAGAGCCCGAGGGCGAGCTGGCGCGCTTCTTCCACGGCCTCGCTCTGCTCGGCGTCCGCGGCCTTGACCGCCGCGGCGAGTTCGTTGGCCCGCGCAAGCAGCGCGGCCTTCTCCTCGCCGGTGGCCTTCGGGATCTGCTTGCCGAGATTGCGCTGCTCGGAGCGCAGTGTGTCGAACGCGAGCGAGGACGATCGGCGCCGTTCGTCGGCCGCCAGCACCTGGTCCACCAGGGCCGGATCTTCGCCGCGGGCGCGCTGGGACGCGCGGAAGCGGTCCGGTTCGTCACGAAGCTCTCGTAGGTCGATCACAGGGCAAAAGCTACCTTGAACGCGGTGCTGATCGGTAATGAGATCGGCCTGGCGACCCGGGGACCGGGGAGGCAGCGGCGCCTGCCTCCCCGGCATTTTGGGGGACCGAAGTCCGCCCCCGTGTTTCGTCCCGAGTCGGGTTTTGGCCGTGGCGGGGCAGCGCGGTTCGGTGCGCGGTCTCCTCGGAGGTTTCCAGGACACCGCATCCGACCGGCGCTTGCACAACCCGGCATGCCAAAAATGGACTAGACCAGATCGGGTGTCAAGAGCCCGCGGAACCCTCGATGAACTATCCGGCGCGCCCTGTGCTTCGCTTAACCTTGCATTGACCCGATCTTCAGGGCGCACCCGCCACACCAGACCCAGCAGAGACGGAGCGAGGCCTCGATGATCTTCAAGTCCCCGAACCCCGCCGTGGACGTCGCGGCTCTTCCCGCCGACGCCTACCTCATCGACGTGCGCGAGGACGACGAATGGCAGGCGGGCCACGCGCCGGACGCGGTGCATCTGCCGCTGAGCGAACTGGTCGTTCGCATGGAGGAGGTGCCGGCTGATCGTGATGTATACGTTATCTGCAAGGTCGGCGGCCGTTCGGAGCAGGCGGTGCGTTACCTCAATCAGGCTGGCCGCACGACGGTGAACGTGTTGGGCGGGATGCTGGCGTGGCAGGCGGCCGGTAAGCCCATGGTGAGTGAGAGCGGCGGTCAGCCCTTCGTCGCCTGAGACGTCGCCTGAGGCAGAGCCATGGCGGCTGAGCGGCGTGGCACGCGCCACTGCCGGATGCCGAGCGCTACGCAGGCGAGCAACGCGGCGATCGAGAACACAGGTGCGGCGTCGGCTCTGATCCAGGATGCCCAGCCGGCAACGCCCGATGGCAGTGGTACGTCGAGGCCGGGCACGTAGGCCGCGGCGAGGAGCGTGGTGCGCGCGATGAGCAGCAGATCCAGCGGGCCGGACGCGCACACGACCAACGGCGCCCACGCGACGATGTCGTACCAAGGCAGCGTGTAGGGCGCCGCCAGGACCCACGCGATGCCGAGCAGAGCGAGCGCGTGTGCCGCCTGAACGCCAGGCGATGCAGCCCTTTCCACATCGGCACGGCTTAAGCCAGACGTCTCTAGATCAGCTCCGGCCAGATCGGCACGGCGTGCGCGCAGCAGCGGGGCGAGCAACACGACCAGCAGGACGAGCACAAGCCAGCCGAACGCGGAGATCAGGTCCCTGGCCGTGCCGTCGCCTACCGCGTGCTGAAGCGGCGCGAGCAGTGGTCGCCACGCCGAACCGAGCGAGACCATGCGTGCCGCTTCACGCGCCGGCTGCAGCGCGACCCGTCCGTAAGACAGGTATGTCAGTCCGCCGACGACAGCAGCGCAGAACACGAAGACGCCTGCACTGCGCCAGCGGCGTCGCAGCCCCCAGATCCCCGCCAGAACGGCCAAGCCGAGCGAGAGCTTGGCCGCGCAGCCCAGACCGATCAGCGCGCCCGCGAGCGCCGCGCCGAGGGCGTCCTGACGCCGGTGCAGCGCGTAGAGTCCCGCGACCGCGAAGAAGACCGCGAAGGCGTCCAGGTGCGCCGCGTTCACCGTCTCCAGCAGCAGCAGCGGATTGAGACCGAATAGCACGGTCACCCGTACCGGATCGCCGAGTCGCCGCAGCATCGCGCCCATCGCGACGAACGCCGCCGCGCCGAGAAGGGCGAGCACGAAGACGGCGGTGTGGATGGAGTCGCCGCCGATCCACGAGGCCAGCGCCTGCTCGGCGGTGGCCAGCGGTCCGTAGACGGAAGAGGTGTTGGTCCACGGCGGCTGGACCGCCAGGCCGACCGGGTCGCCATGCGCGGCGAGCGTGGCGGCAGTCTCGGTGTACGGGTTTCCGCCGGTGGTCACCAGACGGCCGTAGGCGGCGTAGACGAGATGGTCGGCGGAAAGCATCGGCGGTACGAGCACCATCGCTCCGGCGGCCGCCCAGGAGCCCGCGATCAGACCCCTGAGGCGCGGAGCCCACCCCCGCCGCAGCGCGGACCAGGCGAGCACCAGCCCGGCCGCGCCGGAACCGAGGGCGAGATCAGGCAGCGCGGTCACCAGCCAGGCCGGCGGCCCGGCGCTGAACCAGAACGGCGGCCCGGCTATGCGGCCGGGCAGCGCGGCTTCGGCGACGGACGGCCCGAGCAGTCCGGTGAGCACGATCAGCGCCAGGGAAGCGGTGATCAGGACGAGCCCGAGCCGACCGCGCCGGTTCGCCGTTGTTACGGCCGTCATCCCGAGCGACGGCCGCGCCAGGTCGCCGGGCGCAGCTCGGCCGGGAGGCGCCGAGTCGCCAGCGCCAGCGCGACGTCCCGGTACTGCCGGGCGCGGTGCAGTTGCGCGGCGAGGTCGGTGCCGGTGACCCGGTGCCGGAACTCCACCTCGACCTCGGCGATCCGGTAGCCGGCCCGCAGCACGTCGATGGTCAGTCCGGTCTCCACGCCGAAGCCGCGGGCCAGCGGCAGCGCCGCCTCGAAGGCCGCGCGGCTCAGGCAGCGCTGCCCGGACAGCGGCTGACGCGCCTCGAAGCCGACCGCGGCGCGGATGCCGTCGCGAGCCAGCCGCACCACGAGGCCGTGTCCGCCGCCCGGCTGTGGCGGCAATGTCGCGATGGTCATGCCGGCCGCGCCCGAGCGCACCGGCTCGGCCAGCGGCCCGGCGTTGCCGGCGGTGGCTTCCAGGTCGCCGTCGAGGAACAGCAGCAGCCGGGGCTCGCCGCGGCCTTCGCGGCCCTCGATCGCGGCGACCGCGGCCGCTCCGCTTTCCATCGCCGCCGCCTTGCCGCGGTTGCGTGAGTGCCGGACCACGACGGCACCGCACTCGCGTGCGATTCGCGCGGTTCCGTCCGCCGAGCCGTCGTCCACAACCAACACCAGATCGACGCCGGGCACCTTGGCCGCGGCCTCGACTGTGGCCGCGATCCTGGCCTGCTCGTCGAACGCCGGGATGATCACGGCTAGGTCACTGATTTCCACGCTCTGATCCTATGTCGTCACGATCCGGCAAAAGTGCAGCCCGGAAGAGTGAATCCACTACCGGCCGGATAGATCGCGGGACTAACATTCGGTCCGGCACTGATCCGGTGTTCATCCGATCAGACCATTGATCCTTCTCACTAACTCCCCGCTCGAAGGGGGCCGCCCTCCATGCCGCAAACCGCCGGACCCGTCCGCCGCAGCACCGAATCCTCGCCGCTGCGGCCGCACCATGTGCGCTCGATCGCGCTGGCCGGGGCGGTAGTCGGCGTCGTGGTGCTGCCCATCGCCGCCGCCCAGGCGAGCCCACCGGCGAAAAACCACGACATCCTGTCCGCCTCCGGAGGTCAGGGTGCGAACAGCGGCCAGCCGGGGGCGGGTCAAGCCTCGGCGACGCCCTCACCGTCCGCGGGGTCCGGAGCACAGGCTCTAGCGCCGGAATACTGCGGCGCGCCGCTCACGGCGACGGTCGCCGGGGGCGCGGTGCGCGTCCAAGCGTGCGTCAACCAGTCCGCCGGTTCAGCGTCTGCGCGTGTGTACGTGGCCAACGGGACGAACGCGCAGCAGACCGTGGCGCTCAATCTGACTCGGGCCGACGGCAGCGTCGTGCAGGTGCAGTGCACGATCGCCGCCGGCGACGCGGCGGGTCTGTGCGCGACGAGCCCGACCGCGATCAGCGACGGCAGCGGCGCGTACAACGCCATCGCGGAAATTGCCACGCAGGGCGCTCCGCTCTCGGCGGGTGTGTTGCACGCGGAGTCGGGGCTGGTCGCCGCGGCGCAGACCGCCGCGCAGTGATCAGGACGGCGCACTTATCAGGTCGGCGCCGCGCCCGACCGCTTTGCACCGGGTCGGCGTCGTGTCGAGCTCGTTCCGCCCCTTTTTCTCAAACAGTGAACTCATCCGGCGATCCGGTCGTGCTTCAGCGTGACTGAAGCTGTTGTTCAAGCGTCGCGGCTGACAATGGCGTCAGCCCGGCCCGCGTCCCCGTTCCGGCAACGGAGCGGCCGTTGCGGGCAAGGTGGTTACTGTCCGGTAGCTTTTTGCGTACGCTGGCGGTGATGAGTACTACCCCCTCGGTGCCCACGGCCAACGGCGGCCGTCCCCGCCCCCTGCGTTTGAGCGAGCGGCAGATCCTCGACGCGGCGCGGGCCTGCATCCTTGCCGCCGGGGTACACGACACCACACTCAACGACGTCGCCCGGCGGGCCGGCGTGAGCCGGATGACGCTCTACCGGCGCTACTCCGACATCGGCTCGCTGATCAGCGAGGTGCTGGGACACGAGTTCGCCCGCATTCTTCGCGAGCACACCACGGAGCCGCCGAATGCGCCGCCGGATCCGCGCCCGGCCCGCCGCAAGCTGGTGGACACGGTGCTCAACGTGGTCCGCGCCTTTCATGCCGACCCGCTCATGCATCAGGTGCTTCAGGCCGAGCCGGAGATCCTGATGCCATACCTGGTCAGCCGGTTCGGCAGCACGCAGCAGATCGCGATCACTTTGCTGGCGCACCGGCTCGACGCCGGATATCGGGACGGTTCGGTCCGCCGCGGCTCGATCGCGGTGCAGGCTCACGCGATCGTGCTTACCGCGCAAGCCTTCATCGTCTCGGCCGCGGCCAGCGGTCCAGTGCCGGTCTCCAGACTGCTCGCGGAACTCGCCGAGATGCTGGACGCCTATCTGGCACCTGGCCGCGACGACGGGCCGGACGCCGGCCGCGCGGAGGGGGAGGAACGGCCGGTCGACAAGCCCGTCGACGGGAGCGGTCCGGCCGCCGGCGACGGGGGATGCACCGGCGACCGAACCGATCTCGACCTTACCCCGAATGCGTAGCGCGTTCGCAAGACCACTGAGCGAAATGAGAGCACTGTTTTGCCCGGTCTTGACCGGTGGATGAGCGCCGCATTACAGGGTTCTTCAATACTCGGCCTGCTGGGCTGCCGCGGATCCACGCGATGCGGCCTTACGGTTCAAGAAACGCGGCCGGACCGGCGCACACGCGACCTGGCTAGCGCGTCGGCAACCCGCTAGCTCTGCGGGTATGTCGGCAGCAGATGGATCACTGCGGCGGCTGGCTGCTCGGCCGGCGAGGGGCGCTTGCGGGCGGTCGCCTTCGGCTGCTTGGCGGGTTCGGCCGGCGCGCCGTCGTTCGGATTGGCGGGGGCGGACGGCAGTGCGGTCACCGTCGCGGTCACCGGTCCGGTGCGATCCGCGCGCAGCCTGCGCCCGGCGTGCCGGGCGCGCACGGCCAACTCGGCCCACACCGTGTACTCGTCGCCGCCTTCCTCCCGCTGGGAGCCCCAGCGATCGGCTAGCCGGTCCACGATCTCCAGCCCGCGGCCGGCGTGCGCCGACACGGACATCGAGTACGGCTTCGTGGAGGGCCTAGTGGTGCCGCCGCCGTCGGTCACCTCGATGCGCAGCAGGCCTTCGCCGCTGAGCTCCCAGGAGACCCGTATCGTGCCCGAGTTCAGCGCGCGGGCATGGCGCAGCGCGTTCGTCACGAACTCGGAGAGTATGAGCACGGCGTCGTCCACGAGCGACCCAAGCACGTCGCGTTCGTAAAGTGCCGAGGCGAGTTGAGCCCGGGCCTGCCGGACGCTCACCGAGGAGTGCGGCAGATAGCCGGTGTACGAGGCAGGTGACACCCGCGCCACAGGCATGATCACCCCCACCGACCCCTCTCGCAGCTCCCGGGTGCCCCGGTCGGAATCCGGACGGCACCATGGGATCGATGCCCATGGCCGCTGCGGGGGAAACGACCCGTTTCGGTTTGCAACGGCGGTTTCACGCCTAGCTCGCGCCGCGTGCGCCCCATCGGGCTCCAGGTCACGACCCGTCACCTCGAAACCGCCCTGGCCATCGCGCGGCGGGCGCTTTAGTCGCGCAACCCCTCCGATGCCTCGGCTTTACCGAGATTTGAGGCAGGCGGCAGCGCAGGCAAAGTAGGTTACGGATCCGGCATCTCAGAGCGTGTTCATGCGAATACGCGACGCACACGACCAGACAGCCCGTTCGAACGTGAACCGTGGCTCAATCATGTTCGGCGCAGACTGTATGCCCGTCAGATCGTATGTCGTTCAAGCATCGACCAACGCGCGGACCTCGCGCGGCCGGTTGGTGATGATCGCATCCACGCCGAGCTTGACGCACAGTTCGACATCGCTCGGATCGTCCACGGTCCACACGTGCACCCGCCGCCCGGCGCGGTGCAACCGCTCTACGTATTCGGGGCGTGAGCGCAGAATCTCTATCGCCGGCCCGCCGATCGGCACCCCGCGCGGCAGTATCCCGTCGCGCAGCAGATACGAGAACGGCTCCATGAGGAAGACGGTCTCGAGCCGCGGCGCGAGCCGGTGGATCCGGCGCACCGCGAGCCGGGAGAAGCTCATGATCCGTACCGGCGACGGCTCCCCGCCGCGCGAATGCGCCCAGCCGAACTCGTCCAGCAGTTCGACCAGCCGCCGCTCCACCAGACCGGCGTATCGGGTCGGGTGCTTCACCTCGATGGCGAGTTCCACCCGCTTCGGATGCTGCGCCACCAGCTCCAGCAATCGACGCAGCGTCAGGACTCGATTGCGGTCGAGGTCCGGTTCCTCGGGGTCGTGCGAATCGTGCCAGGAGCCGAAGTCGAGTTCCTCGAGCCGGGCCAACTCCAGCGTGGAGACCTTGCCGCGACCGTCAGAGGTCCGGTTGACCCGCCGGTCGTGCACACACACCAGATGCCCGTCGATCGTCAGCCTGACGTCGCACTCCAATGCATCAGCACCTACGGAGAGCGCTGTGCGGTACGCCGCCAGGGTGTGCTCAGGCGCTTCGGCTGAAGCACCGCGGTGCGCGACGACTTGGGGGCGCTGGTACTCGGACTGCGCTACCGCATGCTTCACAACCCCATGCTCCACAGGCCCATAGTCTCAGGCCGCGTGGCGTGTCTGGTGATACACACCGGACGGCGATAGGAAGTACCGGTGAACACCCTGTCACTTAACCAGCTTGGAGCGCACCGATGAGCGATTCATCAGGATGGACCGGCCCGCAGTTCCTCGTCGTCACGTCCAATGACGTGCCCGGCTACCGGATCGAGCAGGTGCTCGGCGAGGTTTTCGGCCTGACCGTCCGTTCGCGCAACGCCTTCAGCCAGATGGGCGCGGGCCTGAAGTCGATGTTCGGCGGGGAGCTGCGCGGCATGACCAAGAATCTGGTGGAGAGCCGCAACGAGGTCATGGGCCGGATGATCGGCGAGGCGCAGGCGCGCGGCGCCAACGCGGTCATCGCGATGCGCTTCGATACCTCGGAGATGGGCGACGTGTGGACCGAGATCTGCGCGTACGGGACTGCGGTGCGTATCTCGCCGCTCGGCTGATCGCGCCGTCCCACTGATCACGCCGTGTCGGCAATTCGCGCAGCCTTGGCGAATTGACCGGTGAACTTGAGCTGACGATCTTTCAGTTCCACGGCCGCTTGAGGACCGGAGTGACGTCCACCGCATGACATTCAGTCCCGGCGGAGGGCGTGGGATTCGAACCCACGGTGACTTGCGTCACTCCGGTTTTCAAGACCGGTGCATTAGGCCGCTATGCAAGCCCTCCTCGCGGCGGCCTGCATCGACGGGCCGCCGTGGCGCTCAGTCTCTCATGAGCGATTACTTCTTTGCTGCGCCATTCGCCGCGGCGGTGCACAGCACGAAGGCCGCCGCGGTCTTGGGGTACTCCACAAATGCCTGCGTCGTGCCGCTGACCGCGTCGCACTGGTTCGAGTCGTCTCCGGAGAACTTCGCCAGCACCTGTAAAGCGCCGGCACTACCGCAGGAGACGTGCACCAACTGCCCTGACTTCGGGCTGGACACACAATCGCCGACCGCCGCGTAGTGGCTGCGGCCCTGGCTCACCCAGTAGAGGTAACCGCCGATGAGAAGCACCCCGGCGACGATCCCCCACAACAGCTTGCGCGACATGCGGCCGAGCCTACCGGCCCGGCCGCATGTCGCCACGTCGTGCATTCACAGAGCGCTGACGCTATGGAGACGCCGCAGGTCAGCGGCACGTCCGAGCCAACGCTTCGGTCGCTTGGTCAGCGCTCGACCTCGCCGCGGATGAACTTCTCCACCGCGTCGCGCGCCTCGTCGTCGAAGTACTGCACCGGCGGGGACTTCATGAAGTACGAGGAGGCCGACAGGATCGGGCCGCCGATGCCGCGGTCCTGGGCGATCTTCGCGCAACGCAGCGCGTCGATGATGACGCCGGCCGAGTTCGGCGAGTCCCAGACCTCCAGCTTGTACTCAAGGTTCAGCGGCACATCGCCGAACGCGCGGCCCTCGAGCCGCACGTACGCCCACTTGCGGTCGTCGAGCCAGGACACGTAGTCGGACGGGCCGATGTGCACGTTGCCCTTGCCGATGTCGTGCGAGAGCTGCGAGGTGACCGCCTGGGTCTTGGAGATCTTCTTCGACTCGAGCCGCTCGCGCTCGAGCATGTTCATGAAGTCCATGTTGCCGCCGACGTTCAGCTGCATGGTGCGGTCAAGCACCACGCCGCGGTCCTCGAACAGCTTGGCCAGCACCCGGTGCGTGATGGTCGCGCCGACCTGCGACTTGATGTCGTCGCCGACGATCGGGACGCCGGCCTCGGTGAACTTGTCAGCCCACTCCTTGGTGCCCGCGATGAACACCGGCAGCGCGTTGACGAAGGCGACCTTCGCGTCGATCGCGCACTGCGCGTAGAACTTGGCGGCCTGCTCGGAGCCGACCGGCAGGTAGCACACGAGCACGTCGGCGCGGGTGTCCTTGAGCGCCTTGACGATGTCCACGGCCTCATCGGGCGACTCGTCGATGGTCTGCTGGTAGTACTTGCCCAGACCGTCGAGGGTGTGGCCGCGCTGCACGATCACGCCGGTGGGAGCCACGTCGGCGATCTTGATCGTGTTGTTCTCGGAGGCGTGGATGGCGTGCGCCAGGTCCTGGCCGACCTTCTTGGCGTCCACATCGAACGCGGCCACGAACTCGATGTCGCGCACGTGGTACTCGCCGAGCTGAACATGCATCAGGCCGGGGACTCTGGTGGCCGGATCGGCGTCCTTGTAGTACTCGACGCCCTGCACGAGGGATGAGGCGCAGTTGCCCACGCCCACGATGGCTACGCGAACCGAACCCATGCGGTGTTGCTCCTTCTTCATTAGTCGATCTCTCGGTGGGCGGGGGTGTTCGCGCCCTCGATCGTGGGACGTTTCCGGCGGACCGCGCGCTGTCGGGTCAGCCGGCCGGCGGGCCCAAATGCGGGCCCACCTGCTGGTCGTGCTCGGTCTTGATCAGCTCGTTGAGCCAGCGCACCTCGCGCTCCACCGATTCCATGCCGTGCCGCTGCGCCTCCAGGGTGTAGCGGTCGAGCCGCTCCCTGGTGCGGATCACCGACTGGCGGAACAGGTCGAGCCGCTCCTCGAGGCGGGAGCGGCGCCCCTCCAGGATCCGCAGCCGGACGGCGGCGTCCGTGCGGCCGAAGAAGGCGAAGTGCACACCGAAGTTCTCGTCCTCCCAGGCCGAGGGGCCCGCGTCGGAGAGCAGTTGCTTGAACCGGTCCTCGCCCTCCGGGGTGAGCCGGTAGACGATCTTCGAGCGGCGCGGCGCGGCGCTCAGCCCGGCTTCGCCGCGAGCCGCGGTCCTGGCCGCGGCGGCTTTGGCCGTGGCCCGGCGCGGGGCCGGTTCGGCTTCCGCGTCCTCGATGAGCCAGCCGCGCGCGACCAGTTCCTTGAGGCACGGGTAGAGCGAGCCGTAGGAGAACACGCGCAGCGACCCGAGCAGGACGTTGAGCCGCTTGCGCAGTTCGTATCCGTGCATCGGCGACTCGTGCAGCAGGCCGAGGACAGCGAACTCCAGCACTCCGGAGCGCTTCGCCATCAGGCCTCCTGGTCGTCAGCGTGCCGATCCGGCGTTGGATCGGGCGGCCGCGGGGCTTCCACGTGCCGGACACTGGCGGTACTTTGCGTGTCCAGACGGTGAAGACTCTAACCGATGTATCGGTTCGATACATCGACACGATAGATCCGAGGCGGCGTGGCTGACAAGTCCGCCGTGCGACACGCATGCGAATACCGTCGATTCATCCGTCTTGCGGACATTAACCGCGAACACGCAGAAAACGATCACCTGGCTTCAGCGGGCTTGGGGTGTCGGCGTACTCTGCTTGCCAATCGTGTTCGTTTGGGCGCGGGGAACCGCCCCCGGAAAGGCTCTCGTCCTTCTGGGGAAGGCCAGGCAACAGGCACAGGGAGCAGACGCGGCTATGGGCGGAGATCACGAGTACGGGCGCAGTAACGCGCCCGGAGACGGTTCGCGGTCCTATGGGGGCGGCAGACGCGGCTACGGCGCCGGCTCGGACGAGGCCAACGGCTCGGGCGGCGGTAACGGTGCCCATTCCGGCCAAGAGGCACAGTCGGAGTACGGGGCCGGTGCGGGATACGGGCAGTCGCCCGGGTCCGAGCCGCGCGGATACGGCGACCGAGGCTATGGGGCAGCATCAGGTGGTGCGCCGAGCAGTGGGAGCGGCGCACGCGGCTACGGGCAGAGCGGGGACAGCGGATCAGACCGCGGCTACGGAGGCTCACGTGGCTACGGCCAGCCCTCCCCAGACCCTTATTCGGGCACCCGACGCGGTAAGCAGGGCCCGATTCAGGGCGAGGTCGTGTACGGGGACGGCGCTTCGGGCGGAACCCGGCAGATGCCTGGCTTCCCCGATCAGCCGACGAGTGTCGGCGACGCAGCGGTAAGCGCACCCCCGCGCCGCAGCCGCGTGGAGGAGCGCCGCGCCGCGCGAAACGGCGCCACCGACGCGCCGGAGTATGCCCCCGGCCAGGAGCGTTCGGACCGCTACGGCCCGAGCGCGATCGACGGCCGTCCCACCCGCAACGGAGCCGGCCGCCGAGCCAGCGAGCGCGCGGCCGCACGCCCGGCGAAGAAGGTCGGCTATCACCGCTACTTCGACTATCCGCGCACCGGCAAGAACGGCTGGCGGCACTGGGTGCCGTCGATCAAGCAGGTCTGCTCGTTCATGCTGGCCGGATTCTTCCTGGTCATCGGCCTGATCGCGTTCGAGTACGCGACGGTGCAGATCCCGACCGCCGAGTCGCTGGCCTCGCAGGCACAGATCACCAACTTCACCTACGACGATGCCAGCACCACGTTCGCCAAGCTCGGTGCCACCAACCGGCGCGACGTGAACATAAGCGACATCCCGATGACGATGCAGAACGCGATCATCGCCGCTGAGGACAAGACCTTCCGCACCAACCCCGGCATCTCCTACACCGGCATGATCCGCTCGTTCATCAACGACGTGGAGGGCAAGCCACTGCAGGGCGGTTCGACGCTGACCCAGCAGTTCGCGAAGAACGCCTATCTGACCCAGAATCAGACCTTCAGCCGGAAGATCGATGAGATCTTCATCGCTCTGAAGATCGGGCATACCTGGTCGAAGGACCGGGTGATGCAGGAGTACCTGAACACGGTGTTCTTCGGCCGCAACTCCTACGGCATCCAGGCGGCGTCCAAAGCCTGGTTGGGCAAGGACGTCACACAGGTCAGCGATCCAGCCGACGCCGCGTTGCTTGCCGCCTTGGTGAACCAGCCGACCAACTTCAGTAAGGGCTACGACTCCTCGGTAGATCAGGCGACGCAGCTCTACTGGCAGGGCCAGTTGAAGGCGCGCTGGGCCGCGGTGCTCAAGAACATGCTGGACTACGGCCTGATCAAGCAGTCCGACTACGACGCCGCGGTCGCCAAGTTCCCGACTGTGATCGCGCAGAATGACACCTCGGAGACCATCGAACAGCAGCAGATGAAGCAGGCGGTCTCGAACTGGATCGATTCGTACGCGGCCGCCAACCCGAACAGCGGGCTGCCGAACATGGACCAGATAGAGCGCGGCAACGGCGGCTATACCATCGTCACCACCTTCAACCAGCACTACATGGATCTGGCGAAGCAGGCGGTGCAGGACCAACTGCTCTCGAAGCTGAACAGCAAGAACTGGTACGACCAGAATCTGTATCCAGCGCTGGCCGCGGTGGATCCATCGACCGGTGAGCTGGTCGCCTTCTACGGCGGGACCAGTCAGTTCAACTGGGCGACGCAGGGTCAGGTGCAGCCGGGTTCAACGTTCAAGGCGTTCACGCTGGCGACCGCCTTCGGGCAGAACATTTCGCCGGACAGCTACATCAACGGCAACTCGCCCTGGCCGGATAAGAACAATCCGACCGAGGTGGCCGAGGCCACGGGTGACAAGACCGTGTCGAACGACGACGGCGGGCACGGCATGATCACGATCAACACCGCGACCTCCGAGTCGGTGAACACCGCGTTCGTCCGCCTGGCCAACCAGGTGACCTACAAGGACGTGATGCAGACGGTCAACAACCTCGGCATCACGGATGCCAACGCGCAGGGCCTCCACGCGGACTCCCGACTCACTCTCGGCATCTCCTCGGTCAGCCCCGCGCGAATGGCCGCCGCGTATAGCGCGTTCGCCAACAACGGCAGTCAGTATCCGTTGATCGAGGTCAAGGAGATCAAGAACGCCAGCACCGGCTTCGACTGGAAGCCGGAGGCCAAACCGAAGCCGGTGCTCGACCCGAACGTCGCCGAGACGGTCACCCAGACGCTGTCGCATGTGACCCACGACTCAGACGGCACCGCGTACGGCGCGACGAACCAGAGCGGGTTACAAAACATCGCCGGCAAGACCGGCACGTCGACGATGGAATTGGCCTCCCTGCAGAAGAACTATCCGGACATCTACAACAAGACCCAGAACGGCTACTTCACCACCGCAGCGGTGTGGTTCAACGGGTACAGCGCGAAGCTGGAGACGGCGGTCGCGGTGTCCCGGTGGATCACCGAGAAGGACCCGAAGACCGGCAAGAGCGTCCAGATCCAGGCGCCAGTGGACAACATCAACGGCGCCGGGTTCTCCTTCGGCGCCTCGGTCTCGCTGCCGATCTGGTCCGAGTTCATGAAGCTGATGCAGGGCACGCACTCGAAGTTCGTCGGCGACACACCCTTCCCGACGCCGAACACCGCGAACATGACGATCTCGAACAGCCCGGCCGCCAGCGCCTCGCCCTCGGCTTCGGCGAGCAAGGCACCGAACGGTGGCGGGCAGCCGTCGTCGTCTACATCGCCGAGCGCGAGCCCGAGCAGTAGCGCGACTTGTCAGACCGGGTTCCTGGGCGGTCTCGCGGGTGGCTGCGGCGGTGGCGGAGGGGGCGGTGGCGGCGGAACGCCGAGCACCAGCCCGTCGCCGTCGCCCAGCGCGTCGCGAAAACACGGTTAGCCGGGTCATCCCGGCTCCAGCAGCGCCTCGTGGCCCTGCGGTCTCCGGATCGCAGGGCCACGCGGCTTTTCTAGCTCGATAAGTCCCCAATCACGCTGACGCTTTCACGACATAGCGACGCCCGTGAGCCGTGTTCACGCCGATAACTGCGCGTCAGAGCGACGTACCGCAACCAACTGGCCACAGATACGCCATGCCGTCGCATCAGTCCTTGCGTCGCTCGCTATGGTTACGCGCATGACCGTCAGCACTGCCGAAGTCGACGAAGCTCCTGAGCCGCCGCGGGCGCCCGAGCGCGAGGCGCGCCCGAAGACGTTCGTGGTCACCGCGCCGAGCCTGGACGACCCTGTGGCGAACCTCGGCTCGGACGGCTTCGGCGGCGTGATCGGCCGGCGCGCGCGGCTGCCGCGCGGCCGGGCCACCGTCGCTTTCCTGCTGCTCCTGCTGACCCTGCTGTCCACCGCGGTCGGCATCGGAATGCGCCAGCCCTGCTTCAGCACGGCGTGGACCGGCGGCGGGAACCAGCAGTACACGCACATGTGCTACACGGACATCCCCTTCATGTACCAGGGCCGCGGGTTCTCGCAGGGCGAGGTGGCCTACTACTCGACCAATCCGAACAACTACCTCGAGTACCCGGTGATCACCGGCGCCGCGATGGAGACCGCGGCGCTGCTGGCCAGGCATGTGCCCGGGGACGCGAACAACCAGGGCCGCTGGTTCTATGTGTTCACCACCTGGTTCCTGCTGGCCTTCGCCGCGATCACCGTGGTAGCGCTGATCGGGATCTCCGGGCCACGCCCCTGGGACGCCGCGATGTTCGCGATCGCGCCGGGGTTGATGCTCAACGGCTCGATCAACTGGGACCTGATCGCCGTGGGCCTGGCCGCGGTCGCGCTGCTGGCCTGGGCACGCAGCAAGCCGATCCTGGCCGGAGTCTTCATCGGCCTCGGCACGGCGGCGAAGCTGTACCCTGCCCTCTTGCTGGTGGCGCTGGTGCTGTTGTGCTGGCGGGCCGGGAAGATGAAGGCCTGGGCGCTGTGCATGGCCGGCGCGATCGGGTCCTGGCTGGTGGTGAACCTGCCGTTCATGATCGAGAACTGGCACTCCTGGATCTACTTCTACACGTTCAACGAGAATCGCGGCGCGGACTGGGGCTCGCTCTGGCTGTTCCTTGAGTACAGCCCGCTGCACATGACCTTCAATGCCAACCAGATCAACACACTGTTCGCGGTGCTGCTCGCGGTCTCCTGCGTCGGCATCGGGTTGATCGCCTGGCTGGCCAGGAACCGGCCGCGGGTCGCGCAGATCGCCTTCCTCGCGGCGGCGGCGTTCATCCTGTTCAACAAGGTGTACTCGCCGCAATACGTGCTCTGGCTCATTCCGCTGGCGGTGCTGGCCCGGCCGCGTTGGCGCGACTTCCTGATCTGGCAGGCCTGCGAGGTCATCTACTACGGCGCGATCTGGCTGTACCTGATCACCGTGAGCAACGATGCGAATCGCGGTCTGCCTGAGGGCGGCTATGACTTCGCCATCGCGATCCACATCGGCGGCACGCTCTTCTTCGTGGTTCAAGTGATCCGCGACATCTTCGACAACCGGCGCGACCCGGTACGAGCCGGCGGCTTCGACGATCCCGGCGGCGGCGTGCTCGACCAGGCGCCCGACGTATACGGGTTCCGCGACCCGTTCGCGCCCGCCGTTGTTCCCGCCCAAGCGCGGGCCGACAAGCCAACGGCCAAGGAGGATGACGGCGACGCCGGCGAACGCGATGGCGAGACCGCCTCGGAATCCGAGCCGGACGAGAACGCCATCGAAGTCGTCGAGCTTGGCGAGAAAGGTGCGGCCGCGAACGAGGACGGCGGCGGCAGCAGCAGCGGCAGCAGTCGGGCGAACCCGCCTGAAATCAGCGCATGATGACCTGGTCGAAGTGCGTGGAGGTGTGCCGCAGCTCCGCGGGCAGTTCGGTACCCGGCTGCGGCGGTTCCACCTGCCGGGGCAAGTAGAGCATCGAGACCAGCATGTGCGGTGGCTCGGCGAACCACTGTTTCCGGCCCTGCCAGCTGAACGGCGAGCGCGTCCGGTTGACCGCTGCCAGCCCGGAGCGCAGCAACTCCTTGCCTCGCGGCGCCAGACCGCGCAGGATGCGCGGCGCTTCGAGCCCGACGCCCTGCACGGTTCCGCCGCTGACCACGACGACCCAGCCGTCCTGCCGGGATCGGGCCTGCCGATAGCCGATTCGGTCGCCGCGTTGTACCGGGAAGGTGTCGAGTACGGTCGCGCGGGCCTCGACGGCGGTGGGCTCGCCGAGCCAGAGCTGGGTCCCGATCCGCGGCCGGAACCGAGTGCCGGGACAGGCACGCTCCAACCCGGCGATTTCCATGCGGCTCAGATGGCTGACGTATATCGTCCGCACGCTGAACCCAGACTCGGTCAGGGCCTTGACCCACGACACCGTCTCGGCCGCCGGATCGGTCGCGGCGGGCCGGTCCAGCGGCAGGTGCAGCGAGAAGCCGTCGATCTGCTGTCCGCCGAGCGCCTGAGCCGCGAGCGGCAGATCGGCGCGGGAAAGGCCCTGGCGTCGCAGCGAGCTGCGGCAATCGATGATCATCCGGTGTCCGGCGAGTTTCCGCACCGCGTCGACCGAGGCGGCCGTGCGTACGATGCGGCCGTCAGACAGCGCCGGTTCGGCTCCATCCAAGTAGGGCTCAAGGATGATCACATCACCGGAGAAGCAGCCGAGTACCGCGGCCGCTTCCTCCGCGGTCCCGACCGCTAACTGATCTACGCCTAGCCCGGCGGCGGCGCGGGCGAGCACCGGCACCGTGAAGCCGTAGCCGTTGCCTTTGGCCACCGGGACCAGATCGGGCTCCGCCTCGGTCACGCACATCTGGTGGTGGCGCCAAGCTCCGCGATCGACATACAGCGTGAGAGGCATGTCAACGCCGTGCCAGGTAGAACTGGAAGGCCCGATGGAGCACCGGATTGATCGGGTAATCCCATTCGCCGAGGTATTCGACCGCTTCGCCACCGAGCCCGACCTTGAAACGCAGCAGGCCGTGAAGGTGGTGCGCCGGGTCCAGGGTGTCGCTGATGCCGCGCAGGTCGTAGACGCTCATACCGTCGGCAAGGCAGTCCTCGATCATTCGCCACTGCAACGCATTAGAGGGCCGGTGTTCGCGGCCCTCGTTCGCCGACGCGCCGTAGCTGTACCAGGCGTACGACCCGACACGCACCATCGTGGCCGCGGCCAAAGACTCGGTACCGCGCTGTGCGATGTACAGCCGGATGCGTTCCGGGTCCTCCGCGTTTATGACGTCGAACATGCGCTGGAAGTACTCCAGCGGCCGGGGCGTGAACTGGTCACGCGCCGCGGTCTGCGTATAGAGGCGGTGAAACTCGGGCAGTCCGGCGCTGTCGACTCGCTCCACCTGCACGCCGGCCCGCTCGGCAAGCCGGATATTGCGCCGCCACTGCTGGCTGAACTCGGCGCTGACCTGCTGCTCGTCGCGTCCGTCAAGCGGCAGCCGGAAGAGGTAGCGCGGCTGGAAATCGCTGAAACCGTCACCGCCGCGGTCCATGCGCCGCCAGCCGAGCGACCGAAGGCGAAGTGACAGCTCGTCAGCGCGCGCGTCTGCTTGGTCGGCCGGAACATCGCCCAGCCGTCGGTACGTGCCCTCTGCGATCGCCCGCTTAACCGTCGCGGCTGACCAGGCACGCGCGATCACCTTGGGCCCGAGCTTGACGGTGAACACGCCGCGCCGACGCAGCGCGCCGATTAGTGGCTTGAGCCAGTCCTCGACCGCAATGCCGGTCTGGTCGCCGAACCAGTCGATCATCGGCCCCTCGGGCAGATAGGCCAGCGACCGCCCCATGCGCGGCAAAGCGCGGTATAGCACCAGACCGGCGCCGACCAGGTCGCTGCCGCGAAACCAGCCCAGCGACTCGCAGCGCCAACCGCTCTTCACGGCTCCCCACGAGGGGCACTGCAAGAAAGACAGCCCTGCTCCGTCGTCGCTTCGGCTGCGCACAAACTCCAGGTGCTCGTCGCGACCGAGAGGTCGAATGACCAGTCCGCTGGTCGCTTTACGTGATGATCTGCTCGCGTAGAGTAGTGCCACGCCGATGCAGATTACTCCGGCTCGGCGAGCCTTTCGCGGATCCAGGCGATATCCGCCGCCTGCGCGGCGACGTCACCCGGCGTCTCACACACGAAATCGGCGCCGACCGCGGCCGCCGCGCGCACCGCTACCGCCAGATCGTCCAAGTGGATGGCGCCGTCGCCGAAGTTCGCGTGCCGGTCACGGCCCGAGTCCAGACCACCCTGCGAGTCGTTGGCGTGCACCAGGTCGATCCGTCCGGTAATGCCGACGACCTTGTCCACCACGGTCTCCAGCGGCTCGCCGCCGGCGAAGGCGTGGCAGGTGTCGAGGCAGAAGCCGACATCGTGGCCGCCGACCGCGTCCCACAGCTTCGCGATCGACTCGAGCCGCCGGGCCATCGCGTGGTCTCCGCCCGCGGTGTTCTCGATGAACAACCGGCAGGAGAACTCCAGCCCCTCCACCGCCTTGCGCCAGTTGTCGAAGCCGGCCGCCGGGTCGTCGTTCTTGGTGATATGCCCGCCGTGCACCACCACGCCGAGCGCGCCGACCTCGGCCGCTGCATCCAGCGTCTGCTGGAGCAGCTTGCGGCTGGGGATCCTGATCCGGTTGTTCGCCGAGGCCACGTTGATGACGTACGGCGCGTGCACATACAGCGCCAGCCCGGCGTCCTTCACCGCCTGCTTCAGCGCCGCTGCGCCGTCCGGGTACAGCGTGGCCGGCTTGGTCCAGCTCTGCGGGTCGCCCAGCAGAATCTGCATCGCCTCGGCGCCGCGCGCGGCCGCGGCGCCGAGTGGGTCGGCGGGGTCGACGGTGCAGCCGATACGCGGCTGCGGGCTCTTGTTCACCATGGGGGCAACCGTACTGCCGCCCGCGGACAGCCGTTGCTGTCAGTGGTCGTCAGTAGAGTCCACCGTGAGCGAGTCCGAACAGCAGACCGAGCCCGGAAAGGACGACCCCGGCGATGTTCACGAAACGCTCGGCCGTCGTCGCCGAGATCATCTGCGCCCAGAGGCCGGCGCCCATGCCGGCCAGACCGGCCCAGGAACCGAGGATGTGCATCGAAGGGAAGAAGGCGCAGACCGCGGCTACGATGCCGAGGATCGCGGTGAGCACGCTGCCGGTGTTCTCCAGCGGATGCCGCGCCCCATCGGTGTTGAGCGTGAACGTCAGGTGGTGCCGGTGGGCTTGCTCCGGGGAGATCGTGCGGGCCATCGGTGGCTCCTTCCTGCCTGCTGCGATGGGAAGTCACCCTTCCCACTGTCGCCGTTCCCACTGTCACCATCGATGCGTTGCCCGCCGATTTCAAGGGTGCGACGGCATCCGGGTAGACTTGCCCGAACCCGGTCTGTGCTCGCACCTGAGCACGGCCCGACGCATCACCCTCCTGTCGCGGAAAGTCCGCGACCGTTTTGAGTCCATAGGAGGTGGGTTTCCGCATGCGTCATTACGAAGTCATGGTCATCCTCGACCCGGACCTCGAAGAGCGTCAGATCGCTCCGTCGGTGGAGAACTTCCTGAACGTGATCCGCAGCAACGGCGGCACGGTCGAGAAGACCGACATCTGGGGCCGTCGCCGGCTCGCCTACGAGATCAAGAAGGGCGGCAAGAAGGTGTCCGAGGGCATCTACGCCGTCATCAACCTGAACGCCGAGCCCACGGTGGTGAAGGAGTTCGACCGCCAGCTCAACCTCAACGAGGGCGTGCTGCGGACCAAGGTCATCCGACCCGACCAGCGGTAAGTGTTCTTCCAACACCGAGCTGCGCCGGGCATGTGTCACCGTCGGGGCGGCCAGCCCCACAAGACCGCTAGCCCGAAAGGCGAGTAGAACCCCATGGCAGGCGAGACCGTCATCACCGTCGTCGGGAATCTGACCGACGACCCCGAGTTGCGCTTCACCCCGAGTGGCGCGGCGGTGGCCAGCTTCACCGTCGCCTCGACTCCGCGGACCTTCGACAAGGCCACCAACGAGTGGAAGGACGGCGACGCGCTGTTCCTGCGCTGCTCGATCTGGCGGCAGGCCGCGGAGAACGTGGCCGAGAGCCTGACGAAGGGCATGCGCGTGGTCGTGCAAGGCCGGCTGCGTCAGCGCTCCTACGAAACCCGCGAGGGTGAGAAGCGCACCGTGGTCGAGCTGGACGTCGAGGAGGTCGGCCCGTCGCTGAAGTACGCGACGGCGAAGGTCACCAAGGCGTCGCGCGGTGGCGGCGGCGGGTTCGGCGGCGGTGGCGACTCGCGCGGTGGCGGTGGCGGCGGCTGGGGCGGCCCGAGTGGCGGCTCCGGCGGCGGTGGCGGTGCGCCGTCCGGCGGTTCCGCTCCCCAGGACGACCCGTGGGCCTCCGGTGGAGGCTCCGGCGGCGGCTGGGGCGGCGGCTACTCGGATGAGCCCCCCTTCTAAATCTCGATTACGCAGGGAAACAGAGAGCGATCATGGCTAAGCCCCCCGTGCGCAAGCCCAAGAAGAAGGTTTGCGCTTTCTGCAAGGACAAGGTCACGTCCGTCGACTACAAGGACACGAACCTGCTGCGGAAGTACATTTCCGACCGCGGCAAGATCCGTGCCCGTCGGGTGACCGGCAACTGCACGCAGCACCAGCGTGACGTCGCCACGGCTGTCAAGAACAGCCGTGAGATGGCGCTGCTGCCGTACACCAGCACGGCGCGCTGAGGAAGGGCGGAACAACAATGAAGCTCATCCTCACGCACGAGGTCACCAACCTCGGCACTCCCGGCGACGTGGTAGAGGTCAAGGACGGCTACGGCCGCAACTACCTGCTGCCGCGTGGCTTCGCGATCTCGTGGAGCAAGGGCGCTGAGAAGCAGATCGAGACCATCCGCAAGGCCCGCAAGGCCCGCGAGGTGCGCGACCTGGGCCACGCCCAGGAGCTGAAGGCCGAGATCGAGGGCCTGACCGTCCGGCTGTCCAGCCGCGCGGGCAACTCCGGCCGGCTCTTCGGCGCCGTCACCGTCGCCGACATCGCCACCGCGGTGTCGAAGGCGGGCGGCCCGGCGCTGGACAAGCGGAAGATCGAGATCACCACGCCGATCAAGACGGTCGGCAGCCACAAGGTCTCCATCCGGCTGCACCCCGAGGTAGCGGCCACCATCGGTCTGACGATCGTCGCGGCCTGAGCCTCGGCTCAACCGCGCCGCGTCGCGCCGGGTACCGACACGGTGTCGGGTGCCGCCCTCCGCGGAGAGGCGGCACCCGACATTTTTTCTTCCACAGACGGTGGATAAGCGCTCGGCCGACCACCGCACCTCACAGGGTGAGCCGGTCGCGGAGCGTCAGTGTCCACAACCGGTTGTCCACCGCATACGCACAGGAAGAGCCCCGGTTTTCAACAGGAACGGCGCCGTTATCCCCAGGTTATCCACAACCTCTGTGGACGTGTCGCTCGCGCGCCGAGCGGCCCCGCCCGTACCGTAGACAGCCCGCACCGCCCGACCCGAGGAGGCGAGCCACCCAGTGTCCGCCTTCAACGGCCCGGATGGCGTTCCAGAGCCCCCGGATGAGGGCCCGCTCGATCCAGGCCCGGCCGGCTATGGCGGCGGTGGTGGCCGCTCATCGTACGATCGCACTCCGCCACAGGACCTTGCGGCCGAGCAGGGCGTGCTCGGCGGCATGCTGCTGTCCAAGGACGCGATCGCGGACGTCATCGACGTCATCAAGGGCCGGGACTTCTACAAGCCGGCCCACGAGCTGATCTTCGACTCGATCCTCGACCTCTACGGCCGGGGCGAACCGGCCGACGCCGTCACCGTCTCCGCGGAACTGACCAAGCGCGGCGAACTGGCCAGGATCGGCGGCGCACCGTACCTGCACACCCTGATGTCCTCGGTCCCGACTGCGGCGAACGCCGGCTACTACGCGGTGATCGTGCGAGAGCGGGCCATCCTGCGCCGCCTAGTCGAGGCCGGCACCCGCATCACGCAGATGGGTTACGCCACCGACGGCGCGGACCTCGACGAGATCGTCAACCGCGCCCAAGCGGAGATCTACGGAGTCACCGAGCAGCGGGCGGGTGAGGACTATGCCCCACTCGCTGACGTCATGGAGGGCGCGCTCGACGAGATCGAGTCGATCTCCAACCGGTCTGGCCAGATGACCGGCGTCCCCACCGGCTTCACGGACCTCGATCAGCTCACCAACGGCCTGCACGCCGGCCAGATGGTCATCATCGCGGCGCGCCCGGCGATCGGAAAGAGCACTTTGGGCCTCGACTTGGCCCGCTCCTGCTCGATCCGCAACGGCCTCACCAGTGTGATCTTCAGCCTGGAAATGGGCCGCAATGAGATCACCATGCGCCTGCTCTCCGCGGAGGCACGCGTCGCCCTGCACCACATGCGCGCCGGCACGATGACCGACGAGGACTGGTCCCGCCTCGCGCGGCGGATGGGCGAGGTCTCGGCGGCCCCGCTGTTCATCGACGACTCCCCCAACATGTCGATGATGGAGATCCGGGCCAAGTGCCGAAGGCTCAAGCAGCGGCACGACCTGCGCCTGGTGATCGTCGACTACCTCCAGCTGATGTCCGGCGGGGGCTCGCGCCGCCCGGAGAGCCGCCAGCAGGAGGTCTCCGAGATGTCCCGCGCGCTCAAGCTGCTGGCCAAGGAGCTGGAACTCCCGATCATCGCGATCGCCCAGCTCAACCGAGGCCCCGAGCAGCGCACCGACAAGCGCCCCATGATGTCCGACCTGCGTGAGTCCGGCTCGCTCGAGCAGGACGCCGACGTGGTCATCCTGCTGCACCGCGAGGACGCCTACGAGCGCGAGTCGCCGCGGGCCGGCGAGGCCGACCTGATCGTGGCCAAGCACCGTAACGGCCCCACCGCCACCATCACGGTCGCCTTCCAGGGCCACTACTCCCGCTTCGTGGACATGGCGCAGAGCTAACGCCCGCCCGACCGAGCCGCCAGCCGTTCGGTGAGCAAGCCGGCCATGGCACGCACGCCGAAGCCGATCGCCCGCTCGTCGGCAGCGAAGTCCGGGGTGTGCGGCGCGCCATTCATCCCCGACTCGGCGTTCGCGACGCCGAGGTAGAACTGTGCGCCCGGCGCCTCGTCCAGGAACAGCGCGAAATCCTCGCAGTTGAACGGCCAGGACGCCCCGGCCCACAGCACGGACTGCGATCCCAGCGCCCCACTCAAGTACCGGCCGGCCGCTGTGCTCAACTCGGCCGAGTTCACCATGGCGGGGAACGGGTCGCCTGGAAACTGGATCTGCCCACCCGCGGCCGCCGCGAGTTGCTCGACCTGCGCACGCAGTTGCGCAAACCGCTGCTGCGGCCAGACACGCAACAGTACGTTGACGACAAGCTGCCCGTCGGGCTCGCGCTCGGTCCAATGTGCGACGCACACGGATTCTTGAATCGACGCGGCGGTCTCGGGTTCCATCAACGCGCGGAAGCGCGCGTTGTACTCGGCGATACTCTGCGGGAAAGCGACGGTGCCGAGCGCCGACACCTCGGCTGTGAAGGCGGCCGCCACGTCGTCGCCGCCGGGCAGCACGATCCGGACATGGTCCATCCCGGGCAGGCCGTATCCCGGAGACACTCCGATGGTGCCGCAGGGAAACGGGCTGCAGTGCAGCGCATAGAATTCGCGCGGCGCGAGCTTTTGCACCACACCGCTTTCCAACATCGCGCGCGCACCCTGCAGCGGCTCCTCGGCCGGCTGGAAGACGAACACCAGCCGGCCGCGTACCGGCTCAGCGCCCGTAGCCAGCGCCCGGGCGACGCCGACGCCGATCGCGGTGTGCAAGTCGTGTCCACACAGGTGCGCGACGCCGGGGACGCGCGAGGCGAAACCCTCGTCGAAAACCCGGTCCGGACGTGGGAAAGGCAGCACGTTCGCGTTTGTATCCACGGCGTCCATGTCCGCCCGGTACGCGACCGTCGGGCCGTCCGCGGAACCGTCGAGTACCGCGACGATTCCGTGGCCGCCGACGCCGGTCGTCACCTCAAGCCCGGCCGCACGCAGCTGCTGCGCGACCAGCCCGGCCGTCTCCCGCTCCTCGCCAGCCAGCTCGGGACGGTGGTGGATCTCCCGGCGCAGTTCGATCAGTTCGTCGTCAAGATTCGTCACCGCTGAATCTTGCCCACAGCCCCCGACTCCGCGCACCGCTTTATCAGTCCGCTTGATTGGTCGAGGCGGGTTCCCGCAGATCCCTGACTACTTGCACTTCAAGAGACGCCGCAGGTCCCAGATGGTTGAAGCTCAGCCGAGGCCGGAGCCCGGACCGAAATCAGGGCCGGTCGTTTCTCAACCGTTCACCTCGTTCAGCCCAGCCGCCGGATACGCCGGAAGCAGAACGCGGCGAGCAGGGCGGCCAGAACGGCGTAGAGGGCGGTCTCGATCCATTGCAGCGGCCAGTAGCGATCAGCGGGCTGATAGGTGACGTTGACGTGCAGGTTGAGCGGCGCGAGGCAAGCCCCGAGGGGCGCGAAGGGCGCGTTACCGCTGCCCTTGATCGCGACCGGTCCTCGGCTGATCATCTGGTTCCAGCAAGTCAGGATTTCGCTGGTCTGGATCGGCTGGCCGGCGCTGTTCAAGGCTGGCGTCTGCGACAGGTTCCAGGAGCCGGGCGGCGCGGGCAGGTCGATGGTCACCGGGCCGGTCACCTCCCGGGCGCGGTCGAATCTCAGGGCCTGACTCATCGTGGTCTGATTGATCGGCACCGTGGTGACGATCGCGGGCATCACGTTCGGGCGGACCAGGACGGTCACGACGAGTTGAACGGCGATGAAGATCGCGAGGGTGGCGGCCATCGCGGGCAGGGTGCGCCGGAGCAGCAGGCCGAGGGTGACGCCGAGCGCGAAGGCGAAGGCGGCGTAGCCGAGCGGCACGACGTTGCGCGCGTTGAACGCCTGGGTGCCGAACCGGTTGCCGGACATGGTGTCGAGCGGGCTGGCCCACCACGTCATCAGGAGGCTGATGATTCCGGCGGCCGCGATGGAGGCCAGCGCGATGGCGGTGAGCTTGACTGCGAGCCAGCGGGTGCGGGTCACCGACTGGTTCCAGGTCATGTAGTGCGTGCCGCGCTCGAGTTCTCCGGCGATCAGCGGCGCGCCCCAGAAGATCCCGACCAGGCCCGGGGCAGCCAGCACGAGTAGCTCGAAGAGGTCGAGCGTGCCGTTGTAGTCGCTCTCCAGCCCGTTGAGCAGCCCCGCGCAGGTGTACTCGGCGCTTGAGGAGTGACAGGTGATCAGGTCAGCGCTGTAGGAATGCCGCAGCTGCGTCCCGGTGATCAGCAGGTAGACGGCTGCCGCGGCGAGGAGCGCGGCGGCCACCAGGGTCTGGGTCCGGAACTGACGCCAGGTCAGCCAGATCATCGGGTCACCTCCGAGTCCTGCCGCGCCGGGCGCACGGTGGCGGCGGTTTCCATGTAGGTCAGCACAAGGTCCTCCATGCTGAGGGATTCCGCGGCCCAATCCCCGACCGGCAGCGGAGCATCGGTGCGCACGACGAAGGTGCTCTGTCGATCGGTGTGCTCTGCCGAGACCACCTCCAGACCGGCCGGAAGTGTGTCGGGGTCACGTCGGGTGCACACGATGCGGTGATGCGCGGCGGTGATCTGATCGACCTCGCCGGCCAGGCGCACTCGGGAGGAGACGAGCACGATCAAGTAGTCGCAGACCCGCTCCAGGTCGGAGATCAGGTGCGAGGAGAGCACGACGCTGGTGTCGTTGTCCGCCACGGACTCCATCAGGTGCTTGAGGAATTCGCGGCGGGCGAGTGGGTCGAGACTGGCGACCGGCTCGTCGAGCAGGAGCAGTTCCGGCCGTTTGCCGGCCGCCACGGTCAGCGCGAGTTGCGCCCGCTGGCCGCCGGAGAGCTTCCCGGCCTTCTGCGCCGGGTCGAGGTCGAGCTGGGCGACGCGTCGTTCGGCGAAGTCCTGATCCCAGCGCGGATTGAGGTGCGCGCCGAGTCGCAGGTGGTCGGCGACGGACAGCTGCGGGTACACGGGGGCGTCCTGGGCGAGGAAGCCGACGCGGGCGAGTTGCTCGGGGCGCGAACCCGGCGCGTTGCCGAGAACGCGGATGCTTCCCGAGCTCGGGCTCAGCAGACCGCAGGCGAGTTTGAGCAGCGTGGACTTGCCCGCGCCGTTCGGGCCGACCAGGCCTACCACGTGCCCGGGCGGGATGTTCAAAGTGCAGTCGGTCAGCGCTTGGCGCCGGCCGTACCGCATGCCCAGCGCGTGGGCTTCCAGAATCGCGGTCATCTCTCCTCTTCGGCGGTGGCGCGGAACGTGCTGGTGAACAGCGCTTCGATCGCCGCCTCGGTCAGGCCCGCGCCGCGGGCCCGCTTCAGCCAGGCAGCCAGATCGTGGCGCAGCGGTTCGTGTTCGGTGAGCGAGGCCTGACTCAGGGTTCGGGTGACGAAGGTGCCGACCCCTGGCTTTGCCGCGACCAGGCCTTCGCGTTCAAGGTCCCGATACGCCTTGAGCACGGTGTTCGGGTTGATCGCGACCTTCGCCACGACCTGCTTGACCGTGGGCAGCTGGTCGCCCTCGGACAGCAGGCCGAGCAGCAGCGCCTGGCGTACCTGCTGGACGATCTGCAGGTACGGGGCGATGCCGGAGCGCGGGTCCAGATGGAACTCGATCACCGTGACCTCTATTCATCTAGTTCCCTAGTACAATAAGTCTTTGCCGCGGTCGGCTGTCAAGACCCAGAGCTGGCGGGGACGATCCGGACCGGGTGTTCGTGTTCTTCTTCGCCAAGGCCACGTCCGCGCAGCAGACCTTCGCCTGGCTCCAGAGCCAGTACGGTCCCTCCCGCATGCCGGGAAGCGGTATGACGATCACCAAAACCGCCAGGCACGGGCAGATCGGCGCTGCCCGGACAGACGCCGTAAACAAAAACTCGCTGGAGAGACCACCGGCCTCTTCAGCGAGTCATTTGCGCTACTTCAGCACCTATTTACATCTGGCACTTCAGTCAATGGTGCACCGACGAAAGTCGGGTGAGCTGGTTGAGCCAGGTCGTCGACGGCTGATTCTCCCGCGTTCGGATTGATTGTTTCCCAGGGTCGGGCTCGCCCCTGTTTGCTTGTCCAAGTATTCGTCAGGCCGCAGCGCAGGGGCGGAATCGGGCCAGATAGGCCATGCTCAGGCCGCGGCGGGCAGTCAGGTGCAGCCCCTGTGCGTCGGCCAGGCGGTGCAGCCGGCTGAACGGGATCCAATGCCGGTCGAAGAACTCGCCCACCACCAGCCGTCCGCCAGGTTTGAGCACGCGGGCGGTCGCGGCCAGCACCCGGCCCGGTTCGGGGATCTCGCCGAGCGCGGTCACCAGGTAGACCGCGTCGAAGGTCCGGTCTTCGAACGGCAGCTCGCGTGCGTCGGCGCGGTGCGGGTGGACGATGTCCAGCGCCTGCTCGGCAGCCCGGCTCATGACGTGGTCCAGCATTTCCTGCTGGATGTCCACGATGTCCAGCCGGCCCTCCGGGCCGAGCTGTGGCGCTATGTGCAGCGTCTGCAGGCCGGTGCCCGGGCCGAGTTCCAGCATCCGCTCGCCGCTCCGGGGCTGCAGGATCTGGTCCAGGTCTGCCTTGGCCAGGAACGGCAGTTGCAAGTCCAGCATTCGGCGTTGGGCGTAGGGATAGGGCGCCTGATCGGTCAACCACCAGGCGCCCGCCGCCAGGGCGGTCAGCCCGGCCGCGGCGGTCAGGCCGGTGCGTCGCGTGGCCAGGCGGGTTGCGGCGTGGGTCAGGGACATCTCTGCTCCTCCTGCGTGTCGGTTCCGGCAGTCTCGGTGGCCGATGGGAACGGCTGACGGATCAGCCGCAGCGCCAGCGCGATGCAGGCCAGGGCTATCGGGACCTCGGCGAAGGCGGCCATCGCGATCGCGGTGAGCAGTTCGTCGCCCGGTGCGGCAGAGGTCACGTCGAGCCAGGCGTCAGTCAGCAGGAGCACCGCGGTGGCGGTGGCGGCCAGGACACAGCGGTTGTCCGCGCGCAGCAGCAGTCGGCCGGTGGCGAACAGGGCCAGTGCCTCGCAGCTGTCCAGGCCCACCCAGGCCAGCGCCCAGTGGCCGTCGGTGGCGCTGGCTGGCAGGGTGAACGCGAGGTAGAGCAGCCATGGGATCATGGCCAGGCCAGCCGTGACGCATGCTCGACCGAGCCGGCTGTGCGTACCGCCGCGTGCCGGGCCGGGCGGATTACCCGACTGAACCGGGCATCGGAGCCGATCCGCCTGGTTCAGCGTGCCGAGCATGACAGTGGTCTCCTTGTCTCGCCGCCCGATCGTTCGGGCCGAGAACCACTCTGGCCGCCACCGGCCGGTGAATCAGTAGCGTGCCTTTCCGTCTTCGGGGTGGTGCTGGGTACAGCCGCACGCGGTAGGTAGCGACATGGACCCGCGGTGATCAGGCCTTATACGGTGAGCTCCATGAGCTCCGGCACCACCGGCACCGAATCGGGAGCGACAGGGCTCCGCAGCATCCTGGCCAGCCCGTGGGCTCGCCGAACCTGGCGCGATCTGGGGTTCACCGTCCTGTCCGCGGGTCTGAACCTGCTGCCCCTGCTCGTCATGGCGCTGCCATGGACCTTCTACGTGCCGACTTCGTTGCTGGCCGTGCTCACCTGCGTGTTCGTCTCGGTTGCGGCGGCGGTGGCGCTCTGCCCATGGCTGACGGTGCCGCGCAGGGCGTGCTTCTACGAGGTGCTCGGAGTGCGAATCCCGAGGCCGCCGACGCTCGAGCTGTCCCCGGCCTCCTCCGGCAGCGTGTGGTCGGCGCTTCGCGATCGCCTGCGCTCGCCGCGCACGTGGCGGCAGGCGTGCTACCACCTAGTCGTCGCCCCGGCGGTGAACCTGCTCGGCCTGCTCGCCGGCCTGCTCTGGGTCGCCGCGCTGATCGGTTTGGCGACGTCGGCGGTGCTCGCGCTGGCGACCGCCGTCGGCGTTTTCCACTACACGGGCCCGCGTCTCTGGGGCGGCGCGCTGATCTGGTTCATGCTGCTCAGCGTGGTGCTGATGTACGTGAGCCCGTGGATCGTCTCGGCAGCGGTGCGGATGGACACCCGGGCAGCCGCGGACCTGCTCGGCCCTAGCCGGGCGGAGAAGCTGGCGCAGCGGGTGGCGAAGCTGACCGAAAGCCGGGCCGCGACGGTCGACGCGGCCGACACCGAGCGCCGTCGGATCGAGCGTGACCTGCACGATGGCGCACAGCAACGTCTGGTCTCCCTGGCGATGAACCTCGGCCTGGCCCGGGCGACCTTGGCGCACGAGCTGTCCGAGCGGGCCCGCCAGGCGCTGCAGGAAGCGCACGAGGAGGCGAAGGAGGCACTGACCGAGCTGCGCGAACTGGTGCGCGGACTGCACCCGGTGGTACTCGAAGACCGCGGTCTGGACGCCGCGCTGACCGGGATCGCCGCCCGCTCCCCGGTGCCGGTACGGCTGAGCGTGGACGTGCCCCGCCGGATCTCGCCCACGGTGGAGGCGGTGGGGTACTTCATCGTCTCTGAGGCCCTGGCCAACGCGAACAAGCACGCCCGGGCCACGGCGGTGCAGGTGGACGTGCGACTGGACGGCCTGATGCTGCGGATCTCGATCACGGACGACGGGATCGGCGGCGCGGACGCGGGCCGGGGCACCGGCTTGACCGGGCTGGCGCAGCGGGCCGCCTCGGTGGACGGCAGCTTCGGGATAAGCAGCCCGCTCGGCGGACCGACGACGATTAAGGTGGACCTGCCATGCGAACTGTGATCGCCGAGGACTCGGTCCTGCTGCGCGCCGGACTGACCAAGCTGCTGGAAACCACCGGATTCGAGGTGGTGGCGGCGGTGCACGACGCGACCGCGCTGCTGGCCGCGGTGGAAAAGCACCGCCCGCAGCTGGTGATCGCGGACGTGCGAATGCCGCCGTCCTTCACCGACGAGGGCATCCGCGCGGCCCTGGTGATCCGACGCCAATGGCCGGAGGCGGCAATCATGGTGCTGTCGCAGTACGTCGAGGAGCGCTACGCCGCGGACCTGCTGGCCACCCAGACGACCGGTATCGGCTATCTCCTCAAGGACCGGGTCGCGGACCTGGACGTGTTCTTGGAGGCGCTGCGCCGGGTCGCTGCGGGCGGGACTGCTCTCGATCCGGAGGTGGTAGCCCAACTGCTACTGCGCCGCCAAGACCGCCCGACGGACTGGCTGACCGCCCGGGAGCGCGAAGTACTATCCCTGATGGCCGAAGGCCGCTCCAATGCCGGCATCGCCGAATGCCTGGTGGTCAGCGAGAGCGCGGTGGCCAAGCACATCAACAGCATCTTCACCAAGCTGGACCTGTCCCCGGCCGAAGGCGACCATCGGCGGGTCCTGGCAGTGCTGCGGTTCCTGGAAGGCGCGGGCGCCGCCGAGCGCAGCTGATTTGATTGTCTGCCGTGGGCTCTCGGCCCGGCTTCGCGAAACCGCGGTTCCGACTGAGCTCAAACACCCTCTCGCAGCGGTCCGCTGCGGACACCCCCGAAAACGAACTTGGCGATGACCATAAACACGGTCACCGCCAATTTGCGTCACTTCGGCACCCAACTTCCGTTGGTGCACCTTTGGTGCGCGAGGGGGGAGTTGAACCCCCACGCCCTTGCGGGCACTGGAACCTGAATCCAGCGCGTCTGCCATTCCGCCACTCGCGCGTAACGAGGATGACCATAGCAGTCGACCAGTCGGCGTCCCAAATCGTTTCGAGACGGTCGCATAGCGGGGACGCGTGGAATACGCGCCGCGGGGGAGGATGGTGGCGAACAGGTGACGTCCGTCCGGTCGGCGCAGATACGATCAGTGCCGGAACGTCAGCTTGACCTGCTTCGCACTCACTCTTACGAGCGCGGCGCTGCGGCGAACGCGCGCGCAATGAGAGAGTACGAGGTGCACACGTAACCGGCCCGGTCGACGGCCGCGGCGCGGAGCCGCGTGCAGCCACAGCCAGCGACCGCCTACACGCCTGAAGGGGGTGTCCGTGGGAGTTCTACAGCGCTTCGAGCGTCGCCTTGAGGGATTGGTCAACGGCGCCTTCGCGAAAGCCTTCAAGTCGGAGGTGCAGCCCGTCGAGATCGCCAGCGCGCTGCAACGCGAATGCGACGATCGCGCGGCGGTGGTCAGCCGCGGCCGCACCATGGTGCCGAACGACTTCACCGTCGAGCTCGGCGACCACGACTACGACCGGCTCACGACGTACGCCGCCCCGCTGTCCGCCGAGCTCGCCGATCTGGTTCAGGAGCATGGGCGCGACCAGCGCTACATGTTCGTCGGGCCGGTCGAGGTGAAGTTCGAGCGCGCTCCCGACCTGGCCACCGGCATGTTCCGGATCCGGTCGCAGGCGCTGGCAGGCGTTGTGCAGATGCCCGGTCCGGGGGGCCAAGGCGGCTACCAGGACCCTGCGGCAGGGTACGCGGCTTACAGCGGCGCACCGGGCTACCCACCTGCGGCGGGCGGCATGGGCGCGGGCGGTGTGGGAGCGCCCCCTCGGCCCGCTCCGGGCGGATTTCCGCCACCCGGCCCGCCGATGGGTGGTGCGGCGGCTCCCTCGTTCTGGGTCGAGATCAACGGCGTGCGGCATCCACTGAACCGTCCGGTGACGTCTATGGGTCGAGGTACTGATGTGGACCTGCGGGTCGACGACCCCTCGGTGTCCCGCAGACACGCCGAGATCCGCACCGGGACACCCTCGGTGATCTCCGATCTCGGCTCGACCAACGGCATCGTGGTGGACGACCAGCATGTGCGCCAGGCCCAACTGCGTGACGGATCGGTGATCCACCTGGGCAACACCACGATCGTCTTCCGTCAGGTCTGAACCGGACCGGGCATAGCCGACGTCAGTGCGGGCAATAGCGCGTGCCCGTACGAGGCCGGCGGCTATGGCGTATCCGGGGTCTCAGGGTACGGTGACCGCGCGGCAATCGCTTCGAGGAGTTAGTAAAGGACGATGACCGGTCTCACCCTCACCCTGATGAAGCTGGGGCTGCTGGTCGGCCTCTGGGTGTTCGTCCTGATCTCGATCGCGGTGATCCGCACCGATTTGTTCGGGGCGGCCAGTTCGCGCATCCGCGCCGCGCGGCCTTCGGCCCGACCGGTCTCCGGCGGCGTCCCGGTCGGTCAGGCGGCCGCCCGGCCGCGCCGCAGCGGCACCCCGACCAAGCTGCTGGTCACCTCCGGCTCGCTGGCGGGCACCAGCGTTCCGCTCGGATCGCAACAGATCACGCTCGGCCGCGCGCACGATTCCACTATCGTGCTCGACGACGACTTCGCTTCCAGCCGCCACGCCCGGATCTTCCCGGACTCCTCGGGTCAGTGGGTGGTGGAAGACATGGGCTCCACCAACGGCACGTACCTGGACCGGACCAAGCTCACCGGCCCCGCCCCGGTTCCCGTGGGCGTGCCGATCCGAATCGGCAAGACCGTCCTCGAGCTGCGGAAGTAGCGGAAGAAGCGTAGATGAGCCTGTCCCTGCGATATGCGGCCCGCTCCCACGTCGGCCTGATCCGCGACGGCAACGAGGACTCGGGTTACGCCGGACCGCGGCTGCTTGTGGTGGCCGACGGGATGGGCGGCCAGGCGGCCGGCGAGCTGGCCTCCTCCGTGGTGGTGCAGACCATCGCGCAACTGGACACCGCCGCGACGCCGCAGCCGCCTGCCGATCCGGTGCAGGCGCTGGCCGAGCGGATCAGCGAGGCGCACGAGCGGCTACACACGATCATCACGGACAACCCTCAACTTGAGGGGATGGGCACCACCCTCACCGCGTTCCTATTCAGCGAACACAGCGTGGCCTTCGCGCACATCGGCGACTCACGGGCATACCGGCTGCGCGGAGGCAGACTCGAACAGCTGACGGCGGATCACACCTGGGTACAGCGCCTGGTCGACGAGGGCCGGATCAGTGAGGAAGAGGCGGGGCACCACCCGCAGCGTTCCCTGCTGATGCGGGCGCTCGACGGGCGCGGCCAGGTCGCCGACGCCGACTTGGCCCCGACGGATATTCAAGCCGGGGATCGGTTGATGCTGTGCAGCGACGGGCTGTCCAGCTTCGTGTCCTTCGACACCCTCGAATCAACGCTCGCCGGATACGCTGACCCGCACCAGGCCGCGGAGTCGCTGATCCAACTGGCATTGCGCGCCGGCGGGCCGGACAACGTCACGTGCATCGTGGCCGACATCTTCGATCCGAGCGCACCTGGTGCCTCGCCGAACGCGGAGACTCAGTACATCGAGATGCCGGTGACGGTGGGCGCCGCCGCCGAGCACGCCGGTGGTGCCGGGCTGCCGTCTTTTGGCGCGCCGCCCGCGCCGGCGGCTGGGCCCGGCACGGGTCAGGCGCCGCGCAACACCGATGAGATCCCGGCTGACACACCTGCGGGCAGAGCGGCCCGGCTGCGTAAGCGGGACCGGCACGAGAAGCCCGCCGACGAAGCGGAAGGTCCCCAAGTAGGGGACTGGGCGCCTGATCCCAAACGGCGACGCTGGGTCAAACCCGTTGTCATCGCCGTGGGAGCGGTCGTGGTTGTGGTCGGCGGCTTGGGCGGCGGCGCGTACTACTGGACGCAACAGCAGTACTACGTTGCATCCGAAAACGGCAAAGTCGCCATCTACCAAGGCGTGAACACGTCCTTCGTCGGCTTCCACCTCTCGCACGTGTACTCGACCGACCCGCAGGTAACGGTGAGCACGCTGCCGACGGCCAGTCAGGAATGGGTGCGTAACACGATAACCGCGACCAGCCTGTCTGACGCCCAGTCGATCGTGCACACCCTGTCGGTGCTCGGCGCGGACTGCACCGCACTGACCACGGCCCCGAGCGCTTCGGTGAACCCGATGGCGTCCGCGAGCGTCTCTGCGTCTGCGACGGGTGCACCGACGGGGGCTGGAAGGCCGTCCACGACGGCGAGCAAGCCCGCGTCCCCAAGCCCGTCGCCCAGCGCGAGCATCGCCGAATCGAACCAACTGTCGGCGCAATGTCCCGGTGCTTCGGGCAATGCGTCCGGCAACGGGTCAAGCTGACGACGGCGATGGGCGAAAGCCGACCGCGGCGTCGGCGACCAGGATGACAGGAACGTGATGCGCATGACGAGTACGCCGTTGGCCGCCTCGGCGGCTCAGGCCCCCGCCGAGCCGCACGTTCCAAAGCGGCGCAACGTCGAGGCGATGCTGCTGCTGTTCGCGCTCGCCATCGCGATGTTCGCATACGCCGACGTCGGCAAGGCGATGACCGGCAAGACCCCGGGCAACCTGTTCGCGCTCGGCGCGGAGTTCGGCGTGGCGCTGCTGGCCGCGCACCTCGTGGTCCGCCGCTTCGCGCCCTACGCCGACCCGGTCATCCTGCCGGTCGCGGTGATGATCAACGGGCTCGGCCTGGTCATGATCTACCGGCTGGACCCCTACAACATCGCCAACAAGCTGGCTCCGAAGGGCGGGGCCGCGCCGAACCAGGCGATCTACACCGTGCTCGGTCTCGCCGTCTTCATCGTGATCGTGATCTTCCTGCGCGACCACCGAATTCTGCAGCGCTACGCCTACATCTCGGCGCTGGTCGGCCTCTTCCTGATCGCGCTGCCCGCGGTGCTGCCGGCCAGCATCTCCGAGGTGAACGGCGCGCGCAGCTGGATCAGGCTCGGCGGTTTCTCGGTGCAGCCGGCCGAGTTCGGCAAGCTGCTGCTCGTCAGCTTCTTCGCCGCCTACCTGCACGCGAAGCGGGACGCGCTGGCGCTGGCGAGCCGCCGGTTCCTCGGCCTTTACCTGCCCCGCGGCCGGGATCTCGGGCCGATCCTGGTCTGCTGGGCCTTCGCGATGCTGATCCTGATCCGGGAGACCGACCTCGGCGTCTCGCTGATGTTCTTCGGCGCGTTCGTGATCATGTTGTACATGGCCACCGAGCGCACCAGCTGGCTGATCTTCGGCCTGCTGCTGTTCGTCGGCGGCGCAGCGGCGGTGGCGAACATGTCCTCGCACGTGATGGTCCGCGTACACGCCTGGCTGCACCCGTTCTCCGACGTGACCGGCCAGACCCGGCAGCTCGCCCAGTCGCTCTACGCGTTCGCCAACGGCGGGCTGTTCGGCACCGGGCTCGGGCGCGGCTACTCGTATCAGATCGGCTTCGCCAACAACGCCGACTTCATGCTGGCGACCGTGGGTGAGGAACTCGGCTTGGTCGGGCTCACCGCGCTGTTCATCGCGTACGCGATCATCGTGGTACGCGGCGTGAAGACGGCGCTGCTGGTCCGGGACCCCTACGGCAAGCTGTTCGCCGCGGGTCTCGCGGCTACCTTCGCGCTCCAGGTCTTCATCACCGCGGGCGGGGTGACTCGCATCATCCCGCTGACCGGCCTGCCGATGCCGTTCCTGGCATACGGCGGCTCCGCGCTGATGGCCAACTGGATCCTGGTGGCGCTGCTGATCAAGATCTCCGACGCGGCCCGGCGCCCGCTGCCGCCCGCGATTCCGCTCAGCGACGAGATGACCCAGGTGGTGCAGGCGTGAACCGGCCGATCAAGAAGGTGGCGATCTTCTGTCTCGCCCTGTTCGCCGCCTTGTTCGTGAACGCGAACTACATTCAGTTCGTCAACGCGTCGTCGTATTCGGCGCACCCTGACAATCGCCGCAACCTGATCTACGCCTTTCAGAACCCGCGCGGCGAGATCATCGTGGACGGCAAGGCGATCGCCACCTCGACGCCGACTACCGGCACCCTGAAGTACCAGCGGCAGTACACGAACGGCCCGCTGTACGCCCAGGCGACCGGCTACTTCTCAGTGAACTACGGCTCCACCTCGATCGAGCACTACGAGAACTCGATTCTGCAGGGCACTGACTCGCGCCTGGCCACCCAGCAGTTCCTCAACACGATCGAGAACAAGGGCAAGAGCGGCGGCTCGGTGGTGCTCACCCTCAACGCCGCAGCGCAGCAGGCCGCGTACAACGGTCTGGCGAATGCCGGCGGCGGCAAGGAGATCGAGGGCGCCGTGGTCGCGCTGGACCCGAAGACCGGCGCGATCCTGGCGCTGGTCTCGGCTCCGTCCTTCGACCCGAACACGCTCGCCACGCACAACACCAAGGATGAGGCGAAGGCGGCGAACGCGCTGGCTGCCGACCCGCTGCAGCCGAACCTCGACCGGGCGCTGCTGCAGACCTACCCGCCGGGCTCGACCTTTAAGATCATCACCTCGGCCGCGGCGATGTCCAACGGGATCAACAACCAGCCGGTGGACGAGAACACCGTGATCCAGTCGCCGCTCAATGTGATCACCTTCCCGGACACCACCGCCACCCTGTCCAACGACGCCGGCGAGACCTGCGGCAACACCACGCTGATCCAGGCCTTCACCCAGTCTTGCAACACCGTCTACGGCACCGTCGGGCTCGACGTCGGCGGCGCGAAGTTGCAGGCCGAGGCGGAGAAGTGGGGCTTCAACCAGACCGGTCCCTCGGTGCCGATGACCGCGGCCTCCTCGGCCTTCCCGAAGAACGTGACCTTCGACGCATCGGTCGCGCAGTCCGCGATCGGCCAGTTCAACGTCCGCATGACCCCGCTGCAGGGCGCGCTGATGGCCGCGACGGTGGCGAACGGTGGCGTGATGATGGCGCCCTATCTGGTCAAGCAGGAGCTGGACACCAAGGGCAACGTGATGTCTACGACCGAGCCGAAGCAGCTGTACAACCCGATCACTTCCGACCAGGCCGGGCAGCTTCGGGACATGATGGTCTCGGTAGTGCAGAACGGCACGGGAACCGCGGCGCAGATCAACGGCGTCCAAGTCGCAGGCAAGACGGGCACCGCGCAACGAGGCGCCGGGCAGAACGCGCTGGCCTGGTTCGTTTCCTTCGCCCCGGCGAACGACCCGAAGGTCGCGGTCGCGGTGCTGGTGCAGGACAACCAACCGAACGCGGGTGACGTGTACGGGGGCACGCTGGCCGCGCCGATCGCTAAGGACGTGATTCAGGCGGTGCTCGGCTCGCAGAAGTGATCCGCGGTAAGCGGCCCGCGCCGGCAATCCGGCAAGGCCGATCCAGCTGGGGTGATCCGGCTCGGGTGAACCTTCCGGACACCCGGCTCGTGCTCCCCCGGCGCGCAGGTACGACGCCACTGCCGCCAAGCTCTACTGCGCGCCTCGCTCGCCGTGAAACAATCGCGCAGAGCACGTTTAAGACGGAACCCGGCGGATCGCCGCCTCCCGCGGGCACAAGGCCCGGCGGAACGGCGACAGGGGAAGGGCTGAACTGATGGAAGAGCCGCGTCGCCTGGGCAACAGGTACGAGCTCGGCGCGGTACTGGGTCGCGGCGGCATGGCCGAGGTGTTCATGGCGCGCGACATCAGGCTGGGCCGCGCGGTCGCGGTCAAGACGCTGCGCGCCGACATGGCGCGGGACGCGACGTTCCAGGCCCGTTTCCGCCGCGAAGCGCAGTCCGCCGCATCACTCAACCACCCGGCGATCGTCGCGGTGTACGACACCGGCGAGGACTACATCGGCGGCGTGTCGCTGCCTTACATCGTCATGGAGTATGTGGACGGCTCCACGTTGCGCGATCTGCTGCACTCCGGCCGGCGACTGCTGCCGGAGCGCGCGATGGAGATCACCTCGGGCGTGCTTCAGGCGCTGGACTACAGTCACCGCAACGGGATCATCCACCGCGACATCAAGCCAGCCAACGTGATGCTGACCCGGGCCGGCGCGGTGAAGGTGATGGACTTCGGCATCGCGCGGGCCATGGGCGACCAGGGCATGACGATGACGCAGACCTCTGCGGTCATTGGCACGGCGCAGTACCTCTCCCCCGAGCAGGCCAAGGGCGAGACCGTCGATGCCCGTTCTGACCTGTACTCGACCGGCTGCCTACTGTACGAACTGCTCACCGGCCGACCGCCGTTCGTCGGCGATTCGCCGGTCGCGGTGGCGTATCAGCACGTGCGAGAGGCACCGCTGCCGCCGTCGCACCACGACCCCGAGGTGCCCGCGGTCGCCGACGCGATCGTGCTCAAGTCGCTGGGCAAGCACCCCGACGAGCGTTACCAGTCGGCCGATGAGATGCGTGCGGACATCGAGCGCGCGCTCGATGGACGCCCGATCGCCGCCGCACCGACGCTCATGGCGGGCTATGGCGCCGCGAACGCGCCGACGCAGGTGGTGTCGAGCGCAGCCGGCTACGGCGGCCAGACCACGGCTGGGTACGGACCGCCGACGCGTTATCAGCCAACGCAGTATCAGCCGTCCTTCGAAGACGCTCCGCCGGAAGACGCGGTCCGTCGCCGCGGGGACTCGGCGGGCGCAGGCGGCGGCCGCAACAAGAAGTCAGACAAGACCGGGTACATCATCCTGGCCGTCGTCGCCGTGATCGCAGTCGTGCTCGCCGTCGTGGTGTTCAACAAACTGCTCGGCGGCAGCGGGTCGAGCAGCAAGACCACGGCGGTGCCGCCGATCACGGGCAAGACCGTCGCACAGGCGCAGCAGGTGCTATCGGCGAACGGGTTGAAGCTTGGCAGCAACACCTGCACCGGCGACGCGGCGAACAGCGACACCGTTCCGGCCGGTCAGATCATCTCGCAAAATCCGCAAAGTGGTGCGTCCGCGCAGTCCAACTCCACGGTGAGCTACTGCCTGTCCGCCGGCGCGCAGCAGAAGACGCTGCCGGGCAAGGACGCGCTGAACACCAACAGCAAGGACACGGTGGAGAAGACGTTGCGCAGCAACGGCTTCAACAACTTGTCGGACCAGAGTCAGGCGAGCAACACCGTTCCGGCCGGCAACGTGATCGACCTGCAGGACGGCAACGGCAAGTCGCTGGCCGGGCAAGCCGTTCCGCTGAATACGCAGATCACGGTGGTCGTCTCCAGCGGTCCCGGCAACGCGACGGTGCCGTCGGTCATCAACCAGTCCTGTGTTCAGGCACTGCAGACCGTTCAGGGCGCTGGGTTCCAGACGCAGCAGGTCATGCAGTTCAGCAATGACGTGCAGAGCAACAACGCGATCGGAACCGATCCCGGTGCCAATGTGCAGGCCGGGAAGGGCAGTTTGGTAAAGGTGTTCTGCTCGAACGGTCCCTCGCCGGCCCCGTCGGCGTCGAGCAGCCCGTCGCCGAGCGCCTCGGCGTCCGGTGGCGGAGGCCTCCTCGGCGGTGGCGGCGGAAACGGCTGACGGCGAGCCGCGCTAGCGGCTGACCGTCTCGGACGGCCTCGTACCCACGACGGGCGCGAGGCCGTCCGAGCGTTTGACGGCTTCGGCGTCGCCGCAGACGGCCAGCCAGTTGGCCAGCATCCGGTGGCCGCCTTCGGTCAGCACGGATTCGGGGTGGAACTGCACTGCCTCGATCGGCAAGTTCGCGTGCCGAACGCCCATGATCACATCCGTGTCGGTGCGGGCGGTCACGAGGAGCTCTTCGGGCAGCGAGCCGGGCTGAATCGCGAGCGAGTGATAGCGCGTGGCGGTGAAGGGGTCTTTCAACCCGGCGAAGACGCCGGCGCCGTCGTGCGCCACCAGGCTGGTCTTGCCGTGCAGGAGTTCGGGAGCGCGTTCCACGACGCCGCCGAACGCGACCGCGATCGATTGAAGGCCGAGGCAGACGCCGAACAGCGGCTTGCCGATCTCGGCGCAATGCCGAGCCATCGCCACGCAGATGCCGGCTTCCTCGGGGGTGCCAGGTCCCGGCGACAGCAATACGCCGTCGTATTGGTCGGCTTCATCGACGGTGACGGCGTCGTTGCGACGCACCTCGCACTCGGCGTCCAGCTGGTACAGGTACTGGACCAGATTGAATACGAAGGAGTCGTAGTTATCGACCACCAAGATGCGCGCCATGGGGCCAGCGTAGCCGCCCGAGCGTGGCACCCGGTTTCCGCGGTGACTACTGGGAGAGCGACCCGTTCCCCGAGAACGGCAGCTGCGGCTCCAGCCATGGAAAGACGAACTGGAACAGCACGAAGACGACGACGGCGAACAGGATGAGCGCCCAAAGGACGCGCACCCACAGCACTCCCGGCAGATGCCGCCAGATCCACGCGTACACGCGCCGTTCGCTGCCTTTCCGCAGTCCTGCACTCGAATGGTAATGCTGCGTAGCATCACTGTGACGCCGAGCTACCTTACTGCTTGTTTTCCTTAGAACCGGCCGACACGCCGCAGGTGAGACTGAGAATGCGCCGCGGCCGCTGTTGCCGCGAGCCGCGCACGGCTACGCTATGGGTGCCGTACCGCTGTCGGTGAGTCAGTGAGCAGGAGAATTCCGTGCCGAAGTCGAAGACTCGGGAGAAGGTGGCCTACACACCACCCGAGCAGAGGGTTCAGAAGATCAAGGTCGAGTCGTCGGCCTGGGTGGCCCGGTTCATGGTCGGGTTCTTCGTGATCGGCCTGGCCTGGATCGTCTCGTATTACCTCAACCTGCAGTGGATCGCGAACCTCGGCGCCTGGAACGTGGTCATCGGGTTCGCCTTCATCGCGGCCGGCTTCGTCACCTCGACCCGCTGGCGTTAACGCCGCGGCAGGCGGGCAAGCTCCAGCCGGGCCCGACCGCAGTTTTAGGGTGAACGCGCAGGCAGCAGGGTTATCCACAGGTTCTGGACACAGTTCTCCACAGGTTATCCACAGTGTGGAAAAGTTCAGACGATCTGTGGATAACCCTTGGTGATCAGCATTCTGCGAGCCGCGGTCGAAGTGCTACCCCAGCAGGCTGATCCAGCCTCCGTCGAAGACGTTCGCCCCGACCTGCGCGTGCAGCTGCGAGGTGTGGACAAGCACGATGATCACCGCGACCAGCAGCACCGCCGAACCGGTCGCGGTCGGAATGACGTTCTGCGGGTTCTTGAACCAGGCGATGACCGTGCGCGGCCTCGGCGCGTAAGCCAGCGCGACGCCGAGGATCAGCCCCGCGACCAGACCACCCACGTGAGCTTCCCAGCTGATCCCGCTCACGCTGAAGCTGAACACCAGGTTCAGCACGATCACGGTGATGACCGGCTGCATGTTGAGTCGCTCCCGGTACGCGAGCACCGCCAGCACGCCCAGCAGTCCGAAGATCGCACCGGATGCGCCCAGGCTCGAACCGTAGGGCTGCAACGAGGCGTATGACGCCGCCGAGCCGGCGATTCCACATGTGAAGTAGGTCAGCAAATAGCGCGTACGCCCAAGCCGGGTTTCCACAGGCACGCCGATCCACCACAGCGACAGCATGTTCATGCCGAGGTGAATCCAGCTCACGTGGACGAACATCGAGCTGACCAGTCGGTACCAGTCGCCGTATGCGACTCCTATATGCCCGGCGTGGGGCAGCGAGGAGATCTGCGGCGTCATCGCCTCCAGATCCATCCGGTGCGTAAACGCCGCGCCGACGACCTGCTGCAAGGCGAACATCACGATGCACACGCCGATCAGCGCGATGGTGACGACACCCTGGCGGGAGTGATGCTTCCCGCCCGCGATCGTGCGAACCTCACGCACCTCGCGGTTGCCACCGCGCACGCACTCAGGGCACTGGAAGCCGACAGGCGCCGGCACCATGCAGTCAGTGCAGATCGATCGCTCGCAATGGGAACAGCGCAGGTACGTCTCGCGGTCGGCATGCCGGAAACACACCGGCGGACCCGACACGGCGCCGGCGCCGGAGGTCGTCGTCGGCAGCTCGTCGGACGGCATTGTCACGGTCCAATCCCCGATTAAGGCGAAGCCGGGTTGGCGATCAGCCGCGCTGATCGCCGCTCAGGAGGCGCGGCGCTCGATCACCACGGACTCGAGAACCACGTCGTCGACCGGCCGGTCGAGCCGCCCGGTCTTCACGTTGGAGATGGTGTCGACCACCTTGCGGCTCGCCTCGTCGGCGACCTCGCCGAAGATGGTGTGCTTGCCGTTGAGCCAGGTGGTCTCGCCGACGGTGATGAAGAATTGCGATCCGTTGGTTCCCCGCCCGGCCTGCTTTCCGGCGTTGGCCATGGCTAGCAGGTAAGGCTTGTTGAAGCCGAGTTCCGGGTGGATCTCGTCGTCGAAGCGGTAACCGGGGCCACCGGTGCCCTGCCCGAGCGGGTCGCCGCCCTGGAGCATGAAGCCGGGGATGATGCGGTGAAAGATGGTGCCGTCATACAGCTTCGCGGTCGTCTTCTGCCCGGTCCGCGGGTCGAGCCACTCCCGGCCGCCCTCGGCCAGCTCCACGAAGTTACGCACCGTCTTGGGCGCGTGGTTCGGGAACAAGCGCACGGTGATGTCCCCGTGCGTGGTCTTGAGTACGGCGTAAGTCTCCTCGGCCATGACGGCCCTCGCTTCCATCGCTCGCTGCGTTGCGGAACGCCCCCCGGTTCCCGCCCTCGGCCCGCGTGAGCGGGCCGGTGCATGTCCTTGCACATCCTCCCACGCGCCGCCGGTTCACTGCGCCGTGGTAGCTGATCCGTATCAATCCCGCATCCGGACCGAGGACATCCCGGTGACGTTGTCCTGATACGCCGGGAAAGTCCTTCTCCTAACGGCGCAATCCGCGCATAGTCATAGCGGTCCAGGGAAGGCGGGAGGGGTCCAACCGACGGAAGGGTGAAGGGCGAGCCGTGATGAAGACGAGCCATTCCAAGCCGCTGGAACGCGGTGCCGTTCAGCCGTGGTTCCGCGACCAATATCAGACGCTGCGCACCGAGGCGGGTCCTCGGCTGGAGCACGCGCGCGCGGCCGTGGTGCCCGTCCTCGCGGATGCGTCGCACAAGGTCCGTGACGAGTTGGTACCCAAGGTCCGCGATGAACTGGTGCCGAAGGTCCGCGACGAGTTCGTGCCGGCGACCGTGCAGTTCTCCTCGCGGGTAGCCGACGAGGCGATGCAGCGTTCTGCGCCACTGCGCGCCGAACTGTCCGACCGGGCCAATGCGGCGCTCGCAGCCGCACGTGGGCAGGTAACCACGGCTCAGATCGAGCAGCTCAACCGAGGCCGCCGCCGCGGCCACCGCAAGCTGTGGCTGATCGGCGGAGCCGCGGCGGCCGGCGCGGCGCTCGGCACGGCGGCGGTGCTCTGGCAGCGCTCGCGCGAGCAGGCCTGGGTCGAGGACGACGCGGTCAACGCCGCGCTCAGCACGAACGACGCCGAGATCAAGCAGATGGACGGAGTCGATCGTGACGACCCGTCAGATCCCGATGGTGGCATCGGCGGTAACGCGGACTCGTCATCGAGCGCGCCGGGCCGCCACAGCGGTAAGCGCTGACTTCCTCGGCTGATCCGCACGCATCCGGCCACGCACTAGGCGCCGGGTTCCAGACGCCAGACGCCAGGCACGGAGACTCCCCACCGACTGCGGTGGGGAGTCTCCGTGCTACCTGCCCTGCCCTCACCCCAGAGTCCTTGCCCTGGAAAGCCTTCCGCGCCCGACGGCGACGCGAGGTACCGACTAAGGCCAGCGTCGGCCGTTAGTCACTACAGCGTCCACTGGCAGTACAAGTGCATGTCAGCTGCTCGAGCGCGTCGAGCCAAGCCGGCGAGAGCCGCCAACACACCGGCCGCCGCTTGTGCGTCGACTCCGGCCATCCTCAGTTCCTCAGTCAGCGACCACTGCTCGGCGACACGGATCACGTCGTCTTTCGTCGCGGCGGCAAGCAGCTCCCGCAGGGTGTCCGACACGCTCATCACAAGCGCGCTCTCGGCTTCCGGTGAAGAGAGCAACTGCCCACAGCGCGGGCGCTGCAAGGCCTCCTCATAACTACAGCCGGCCATGATCGCCTCGAGCCGAGCCATGCAGACGACCGGATCGATGTTCTTGAGGTAGACCACGTCGAGCGAGGCCGATCCGGCTCCACCAGGAGTTTGGAGCACGGCAACCGCGGCCTCGTCATCAGCGGCGGAGAAGTAGTCACACATGGGCATGGCGCTGATCCTGACATCCGCCACCGACAGCTCGGCGCGAAGCTCGCGCTCAAAATGATCGAACAAAAGACCCCTCACCTTGATCGGTGAGGGGTCTTTGTGCTTGTGGAGCCAAGGGGACTTGAACCCCTAACCCCCGCCTTGCAAAGGCGGTGCTCTGCCAGTTGAGCTATGGCCCCGCGGTGCGGCGCTGCCGACGGAACGGGAGGGTCCGGGTGCACCGGGCCGTTTCGCGCGCTGCGATCCTACTGTGACGCGATCTTACCGGCACGGCGTGATGCGCGCTGGTGGATTTCGGCCGGTGCATGGACCGCCGCTTCGCTCAGCCTCGGCCCTGGACGCCGTCTCCGGGACGCCGGGGCGCCGTCAGGTCGTCAGGCCGCGCCGGGTCAGTT
>NZ_DATNGK010000023.1:0-3523 GCF_035605935.1 Actinocrinis sp.
CGGCCTGACGGCCGGAATCGCCAGCGCGATCAAGGCGCTGCGCCCGCAGACGAGGATCGTAACCGCTGAGCCCGAGACCGCGGCGCGCTGTCCGCTGCGCCGGACGCCGGACATCCGGTCACAGTGGACTACCGCGCCTCGTTCATCGATGGCTGTGTTCCACCCGGGCTGCAGCCCGGCCGCGAAGCAGGAACGGAGCCCCGTGAGCCAGCGCACGTCCAGGCCCGTGACGGCACGGCCGACGACCTCGTAGTCCGAGCGCTCGAGCAGGCTCGCGAGCCCCTCACGGAGTAGGACGTCGTCCTCTGCGAGCACGACCCGAGGCCTCGCCGGGATTATCGAACTTCGAGGTAGGTCAGCACGACGCGGACGCGCCGGTGGTCGGCCGTCTCAGGCGGTACGAGCTTCACGAGGATGCTGCGGACGTACCGCTCGACGGTCGCCTTCTCGAGACCGAGGCGCCGCGCGATGCCTGTGTTCGAACGGCCCGCGGCCATCAGCCCGAGCACGTCGCGCTCCCGAGGGCTCAGCCGGTCGAGCCGGTCTCGGCGCGCCGCGAGTTCCCGGATGAGCGCCTGCTCGACGATCGAGCCCCCGGAACGGATGCGCGCGAGCGCCTCGAGGAAGCCGTCGACCTCGATGACGCGGCCCTTCAACAGGTAGCCGATGCCCGGACCGTGTCGGAGCAGATCCAGCGCACGTACCTCTACGTGTGCCGAGAGCAGGAGGATTGCCGTCCGCGGAAGCTCGTTGCGGACGACGAGCGCGGCATCCAGGCCTTCGGTCGCGTGCGGCATCTGGATGCCGACGATCGCGAGGTCGGGCCCGTGCTCGCGCACGAGGTCGAGAAGCACGCGGGCGTCGCCGACCCGGCCGACGGGTGGCGGCCTGACGTTCGTAGTAGTCCGGGCCGAGGTCGTGGTACCCCGTGCCGGGGTTGGACAGCAGCTAGTGGTAGACCCTCAGCTGGATGTTGCCGAGGGCGACCTGGGCTCTGGCCTTGCCGTGGCTGCAGGCCCCGATATAGCTCCAGCTAGCTGGTATGCCGGATATAGGCCAGCACCACGCGATTCCGGGCGCTGGCCGTGATGCATGATCCCACATTCCCGAGCAATCCTCATATGGGGCGCTCTGGCCGGCCGAAGTGAACGAGCCGGCCGGAGCGATCAACAACGGAGGGGTTCCGTCAACTACCGCGGGGCTCAGGTGTGCCAGTTCCGGAATCTTTCCGCCGAGAATCCCCAGCCAGCTGACCTTACGTACGGTGATCTCTCGTGAGAAGGTTCCCTTGACTACCGAACTCTCCCGCATCTTTGACGTCGTTGAGCGATGGGTCGCCGAGGCTCCGGACCGGGAGGCGTTGGTGTTCGGCGACCAGCGCTGGACCTGGGCGCAGCTCGACGACCGGATCCGCCGCGCGGCGCGCGCACTGCGTGCTTCTGGCCTCGGCCCTGGCGATCACCTCGCGGTGCTGGACAAGAACCACCCGGCGTGCCTCGAGCTCACGCTGGCGGCTTCGCTCATCGGCGCCGCCAACGTAGTCGTCAACTTCCGGCTGGCTCCGGAGGAACTGGCCCATGTGGTGGATGACTCGGCAGCACACGTGGTCGTCGTGGGAGCGGAGTTCGCGGAGACCCTGGGTGGGCTCCGGAACCGCCTGCCCAGGGTGCGTGAGGTGGTCGTGCTCGGCGGCGACGACGACGAGTACGAGAAGTGGCTGGCCGCCGCCGAGCCGGTGACCGCGCCGTACGCCTCAGCGCCGGAGGACTGTTTCCTGGTGCTGTACACCTCGGGTACAACCGGCTGGCCGAAGGGCGTGATGCTGACCCAGCGCAGCATGACGGCCCACACGCGGGTGGTCGCGCCCGCCTACGCGATGGACGAGAGCACTGTCAACGTCGTCGCCATGCCCTTGTTCCATGTCGGCGGGACGAGCTGGGCGCTGGGCAGCATGAGCGCGGGCGGCCGCACGATCATCGTCCGGGAGCCGGTTCCCAGCACCCTGCTCTGCCTCATCGAGTCCCGGAAGGCGACGCACGCGTACTTCGTCACCGCGATGGTCCAGGTGCTGCTCGCCGACCCGGCGCAGGCGCGCTCGGCACTGCGGTCGCTGAAGGTCCTCGCGTACGGCGGTTCACCGATGCCGGCGCCGCTGATAGAGCGCACGCTGAACGTCTTGCCGACGTCGCTGTACTCGGTGTACGGGATGACGGAAACATCCGGCGTGCTCTGCGTCCTCGGGCCGGATGAGCACCGCCACCCGTGGCGCCCCCATCTGCGCGCATCGGCTGGCCGGCCGCTGCCCGGCAACGAGGTGCGGGTGGTCGACCCCGAAGCCGGTATCGACGTGGAGCCCGGCGAGGTGGGTGAGTTCTGGGTGCGCTCGGACCAGGTGATGGCCAGGTACTGGAACATGCCCGAGGCCACCAGGGAGGCGATCACTTCCGGCGGCTGGCTGCGCACCGGCGACGCCGGCCGCATCGACGAGGCGGGCTACCTGTACATCGAAGACAGGGTCAAGGACATGATCCTCTCCGGTGGGGGGCACGTGTATCCCGCGGAGGTCGAGCGAGTGCTGGGGCAGCACCCGGATGTCGCTGAGGTGGCGGTGATCGGGGTGCCGGACCCCGAGGGAGGCGAGACTGTCAAGGCGGTTGTGGTGCCCGCCGCAGGGGCGGCAGTCGACGAGGCAGCGCTCATCGCATTCACCCGGGACCGGCTGGCGCACTACAAGAACCCGGCCTCCGTCTCCTTCGTCCCTGCGCTGCCTCGCAACCCGAACGGGAAGATCCTCAAACGCCAGCTGCGGTCGAGCTTCATGCCCTGATGCCGGTGCGCTGAGTGGAAACTGGTAACCCGACCCTCTCACCGCCATCATCGCCACCGAGTTCTTCGCCCTCCCCAGCCGCCTGGGACACACTCCTGCTCGCAGCGGTTGCGCGTTGCGCCGTAGCGGCATCCGCGAGGGGAACGAGCGATCGATCTGCACCTGGAGTTCGCCGTTTGCGATGCGCTCGAGCCTGTCGCCGATCATCGGACGGATGCGAGCGTACTCGGACACGATCGCGCCGCCGAGGTAGACGCCGCGCAGCGCGTTGTTACGTGTACAGAGCGACCGCGTTGAATCGCCGGGGCCGGCCCTGGCGTTTACCCCGACGCTGACGAGCGTCCCGCGGTACGCGAGCACGCCGACGCCGTCGGTCGCGTAGTTGATCCGTGGTCGAGCCCGAGCGCCGCCAGCCGGTGGCCACCGCCAGGGCGGCGAACAAGGCGGTGGTGCCGTGCCGGATTTAGTCATGGGTATGCCGCTCGGGGGATACCCGGGCGTATCGGCAGAACCGACCGGGTTCGTTCCAGGGCCTGGATCTGGGGCGTCTCGTCCACGCAGACTACGATCGCGTTCTGCGGAGGCGCCAGGTACAGGCCCGCCACATCGCGGACCTTGGCCTCCAACTGCGGATCGGTGGAGAACTGAACCCCTCGGTGCTAGCTGGGGGTGGCGCCCCTATCGTTGGCGGCGGAG
>NZ_DATNGK010000024.1:0-48318 GCF_035605935.1 Actinocrinis sp.
CCATCGAGATCGCGGTACCCACGATGGTGATGCCGAAGGTGACTTCCAGCGCTCGGGTCACTGTGCTGTTCTCGAACACTTGCCGGTACGCGTCGAAGGTCAGCCCATGCGGTACCAGCACCAGGCCGCCGGCCCTGTTGATCGCACCCTGCGTCGACAGACTCGTGAGTACGACGCAGTACAGCGGGACGATAACCACCGCCAGCACGACGGCGATCACGGTGCCCTTGCCGAACTGCCCGGCCTTTGTGGGCGGCTCCTCCCACACCGGACGGCCCTTGGCCCGCCTGCGCGGTGGCGCAGTGGCCAATCCCCTGGGGGCGAGTGCGCCTTCGAAACCCAACTCGGTCATTTGCGGTACAACCCATCCTCACCGAAGGCGTGCGCGAGCCGGTTCGCTCCATAGATGAGCACCAGCGAGATCACGCTCTTGAACAGGCCGGCCGCGGCGCCGTAACCGTAGTTGTTGGTGCCGATGCCGTAGTAGAAGGCGAAGGTGTCCAGCACGTCGGCGGACTCGTGGCCGACCGCGTCGCGTTGGATCAGCATCTGCTCGAAGCCGACGGTGAGCGCGTTGCCGAGACGCAGCACCAGCATCAGGATGATGACGCCCTTCATCCCGGGCAGGGTGATATGCCACATCCGCCGCCAGCGGCCGGCGCCGTCCGCCGCGGCCGCCTCGTACAGCGTCGGGTCGATCGCGGCCAACGCGGCCAGGAACACGATCAGGCCCCAGCCGGCTTCCTTCCACACCGCCTGCGAGGTCACCAGCAGCTTGAAGGTGCTCGGATCGGTCATCACGTTCCACGGCGTGATGTGGTGGTGGATCAGGAAGGTGTTGAGCAGGCCCGCGCCGCCGAGCATCTGCAGGAAGATCGAGACCACCAGCACCCAGGAGAAGAAGTGCGGCAGGTAGACCACGGCGGAGACGAAAGCCCGGACCTTGTTGCTGACGACCGTGTTCAGCAGCAGCGCGAGCACAATCGGGATGGGGAAGTAGAGGATCAGCTGTACGGCGCTGATCTCCAGGGTGTTGACGACGGCCTTCCAGAACAGCGGGTCGCCGAACAGCTGACGGAAGTTGTCCAGGCCGATGAACTGGCTATGCAGCACGCCGACCAGCGGATCGTAGAACTCGAACGAGGTGATCACGCCGAACATCGGCAGGTAGTTGAAGATGATGACCAGGACGATCGCCGGCAGCGTCATCAGCAGCAGCGTCTTGTCCCGGCGCAACCGGACGCGCCAGGTCATCCGGCGGCGTGGGGCTGGCCGGAACCCGCTTTCCTGCGCTGCGCCGGGACTGAGGTCGACGCCGGGCGGCGCGGACGGGTCGGCCGTCAGCCCGCCGGTGTGGCCGGAGCCGGAGGCGAGCGCGTTCGCCCGCTCCGGTCCGGCCCCGCCTGTCGTGATCGCCGCCACCGGCTGACTCCTCTACTTGTGCCGTCCGCTGATGCCCGTCCGGCGTTCCCGCTGGAGCCGGTTCCGTGCCGAGTGCGCCGTACACGGCACGGAACCGGAGCTTACAAAGGGTTTGCTACATAGCTGAATGCCGCGCAGGTAAAGACGGCACGCTTACTGCATCGAGCCGTACTTGTCGTACACGTTGGTCTGGTACCAGTTGATCACTTCGGTACCGCCGTTCTTCTTCCAGGTGGTGACGGCGTCCTGGAAGGCGGAGACCGGCTTGAGGCCGTGGTAGACCTCCTTGACCGTGTCTTCGACGGCCTGGGCGGTGTCGGCGGCAGCCAGCCGCGCCGGCACCTGGATGTTCGAGTTGGCGAAGACCGGCTTGTACGCGTGCTTGACCGCATCCGCTTGCCAGGCGCAGACATCCTTGGTCAGCTGGTCCATGCCCGGGTTCGAGACGCTGGCCGGCGGGGCGGCGAGGAACTGGTAGGTGTCCTGGTTAGCCTCGGTCTTGCCCTTGTCCGTGTACGTCGGGCCGGCGGGGGTCATGGTGTAGTCCACGCCCTCGACGCCGAAGTTGATCAGCGTGTACTCCTTGGAGCCGAACGGCGCCGCCATGTAGTTCGCCAGCGCCAAGCACTCCTTGATCTGCGCCGGAGTCAGGTTCTTGTTCAGGTAGCTCATGATGCTCGCGCCGGCGGTGGTGAAGATGGTCGGCGTCGTGGTGCCGTCCGCGGAGAAGACCTTGAAAGCCTGCCGGTTGTACTTCGGGTTGGCCGCCAGTCCGGACTGCGCGTCGGACAGGTTCCAGGCACCGGTACCGCCCGCGGCGAGGATGCACTTGCCGGCGTAGAAGCGGTTGCCGGCGTTGCTGGTGTCGCCCGCGAGCGCGTCGGGGTGGATGTAGCCGGCCTTGGCGACCTTGTAGTTCCAGTTGAGCGCTTCGAGGTACTGCGGCGTGTCGTACAGGTGCACCAGCTTGCCGTTCTGCACCTCGAACTTCTCGGGCACGCCGAAGACCTGGTAGGTGTACGGCCACAGGTCGTCGGAGGCGCCGATGCCGCCGTTGGCCTGCTTGCACTCCTTCATCAGCGCCTCGAAGTCGGCGATCGACTTCACGTCCGCGCTCAGGCCCAGCTTGTCGACCAGGAGGTCCTTGCGGTAGAAGAACGTGCCTGCGAAGCCCGCGCCGGTGGCGAAGGACGGGATGCCGTAGAGCTTGTTGTTCCAGACGCCGCCGGTCCAGGCCGCGGTGGGGATGGCGGCCAGGTTCGGGTACTGCAGGATCTTGTCCCCGGCCAGGTATGGGGTCAGATCGGCCAACTGGGTCGCGGTCAGCTCTCCCACGGTGAAGGCCGAGTTCCACCAGGTCGGCATCTGGATCCAGTCCGGCAGCTTCTTCCCGGCGATCAGCGCGGTGACCGAGGTGTTGTACGTGTTGCCGTTGGCCGGGTGCATGTTGATCGTCGCGCCGAGCGCCTTGTTCACCGCGGCGTAGTACGGGTTGTTAGCAGCCGGGATCGAGCCCCACAGCGGCGTGATGGCGTTGTAGGTACCGCCGGAGCCGGGAGTGCCGCTAACCGTCGCAACCGGGTTGGACGGGTAGGTCAGGTATCCGGCGTCGGAGACCGCTCCGCCGGAGCCCTGAACGACGGGGATGTCCGGGCTGACCGCGGAGTTGGCCTTGTAAGTAGGCAGCGCCGCGGAGAGGCCAGTCTTGGTGTTGGTACTGCCCTTCGCGGTGGAAGCGCCATTGCCACAGGCGGTGAGCAACGGCGAGAGGGCTAACGCGCCTGCGGCGCCCGCGGTGGCGGTGACGAATCCGCGGCGGGTGAAGGCGTTCGAGCTCGGCATTGAACTCTCCATTGACGAAAGTGGCTCCGCCTCGTCCGGGGGATCCGATCTTAAGGAGCAGATCCGCGCCCGGTTTCGGCGGGTGGATATCAAGTTGTGCTGGTGCGGGACTTCGCGGCTCCCGTCACCGCACCGAGGGGGAGCACCGCCCTGTGGCGAGACTGTCGAAGCGCTTCAATATTGCGTTGAGGTTAGGTCAGCCCAACCGCCCACGCAAGGGTGTTTGGTCACGTTTCGATATCGGGAGGTCGACTCGAGCGGAGCGCAGGTGGGATCGCGGCCGCTGTGAACCACGGTTATCGATACCACTTGTGATCTGCGCGAAGTTGTCTGGACCAGCGGATTGTCAGGACGGGCGGGGTCGTGCCGGGGTTGACACCGCCGCTGACGAGATGGGACTTTCGAAGCGCTTCGATCGTGGAACCATGTGGAAGGTTGTTTTCGTGAGTGCTACGCCAGTTCCTTCCGTGCCTGTTGCGACTGTCGCCGATCCGGCCGCGAAGGTTGCCGGGCTGCTGGCCGAGCTGACCCTCGCGGAGAAGATCGCCTTCCTGCACCAGCATCAGCCCGCGGTCGAGCGGCTCGGCCTTGACCGGTTCCACACCGGCTGTGAGGCACTGCACGGCGTCGCGTGGATCGGGCGGGCCACCGTGTACCCGCAGGCGGTGGGGCTCGGCGCGACCTGGGACCGGGGGCTGCTGCGGCGGATCGGCCAGGCGGTGTCGACCGAGGTGCGCGCCTTCCGTCAGGACCCGCGCGCGGTCGAGGGCAGCGACATGTACGAAAAGCACATGATGGTCTCGCTCAACGTCTGGTCGCCGGTGGTCAATCTGCTGCGCGACCCGCGCTGGGGCCGCAACGAAGAGGGGTACAGCGAGGACCCTTACGCGACCGCGCAACTGGCGACGGCATACTGCAGCGGGCTGCGTGGTGACCATCCGACGATCTGGCGCACCGCCCCGGTCCTCAAGCACTTCCTTGCGTACAACGTGGAGACCGACCGGGCCGCGATCGACGTGCAGGTACCGGCGCGCGTGCTGCACGAGTACGAGCTGCCGGCCTTCCGCGGCCCGATCGAGGCGGGCGTGGTGGCCGGAGTGATGCCCGGTTACAACCTGACCAACGGGATCCCGAATCACGTACATCCGCTGCTCAACGAGGCATTGCGGGCCTGGAACCCGGAGCTGGTGATCTGCTCCGACGCGCAGGCGCCGTCGAACCTGGTGGAGATCGAGAAGTTCTTCCCCACACATGTCGAGTCGCATGCCGCGGCGCTCAAGGCCGGGCTGGACAGCTATACCGACAACGACGCGAACGCCCAGCCCACGATCGAACGGTTCACCGCGGCACTGCAGCAGGGGCTGGTCACCGAGGCGGACATCGACGCGGCGGTCGGCCGGGTGCTGGCGATGCGCGCGCGGACCGGTGAATTCGATCCCGAACTCGACCCGTACGCCGGCATCCGAGCCGACGTGGTCGTCTCCGAGCCGCACTCGGCGCTGGCCCTGGAGGCCGCGAAGGCTTCGATCGTGTTGCTGAAGAACCAGAATCGCGCGCTGCCGCTTGACGCGCGCGCCGGTTCGGTCGCGGTGATCGGGCATCTCGGCACGCGCGTATTGACCGACTGGTACAGCGGTACGCTGCCCTACTCGATCAGCATCGCGGACGGCCTGCGCACTCGCCTCGGCGCGGATGCGGTGACCGCTGTGGACGGCGCGGACGTGGTCAAGCTGCGCGCGGGCGAGCGCGAGTTCGGCCCGTTCGTGCACCAGGACTGGGGAACGAGCGTGCAATGCCCGGTGGCGGTGCACACGTTCCAGTCCGTGCACAGTGGCAAGTACTTGACACTGACCGGGGAGGAAGACCGGCAAGTCGAAGCTTCCGCGCAGACCCCGGACGGCTGGTTCGTCAAGGAGCTCTGGGAACTGCACCCGGCCGGCGCGGACTCAGCATCCGATCATTTCGTACTGCGCGCCAATGCCGACCACAGCCGGAAGTTCGTACGCGTGGACGAGGCGGGATCGCTCGTCGCTGACGTCGAAGCGCCGCAGAATGCGACGCGGTTCAGCCTCGAATTGCTTACCTCTGGCACGCACGAGGCGGTCGCGGCGGCTTCGGCGGCCGAGCGCGCGATCGTGGTCGTCGGGAACGATCCGCACATTAACGGCCGCGAGACGGTTGACCGCGACGGTCTGGCGCTGCCCGCAGCTCAGGAGTCGTTGCTGCGTGCGGTAGCCGAGGCGAATGCGAACACTGTCGTAGTCGTCGTTTCCAGCTACCCCTACGCGATCGATTGGGCGGCTGAGCACGTGCCCGCGATCCTGTGGACCTCGCATGGCGGCCAGGAGCTGGGCAACGCGCTGGCCGAGGTGCTGACCGGCGGCTACAGCCCGGCTGGCCGACTGCCGCAGACCTGGTACTCGGCCGAGGCAGAGCTTCCCGCGCCGGGTGATTATGACGTCATCGGCGCACAGTGGACGTATCAGTACTCGCAGCGCAAGCATTTGTTCCCGTTCGGATACGGCCTGTCGTACACGACGTTCGAGTACAGCGACCCGATCGCGACCATCGCGCTCGACTCCGTCGCGAGTGCGGATCAGGGCTCGTTCACGGTGACCGTCGAAGTGACGGTGACGAACGCGGGCGACGTCACCGGCGACGAGGTGGCGCAGCTGTACTCACACGCGCTCGACGCCGCCGTGCCCACACCGCTGCGCAAGCTCCAAGGCTTTGAGCGAATCCGGCTGGCGCCGGGCGAATCCCGGACGCTGGCCTTCGAGGTGCCGGGCATCAGCCTGGCGCACTGGTCCGAGCAGGACGGCTGCTTCGTCGGCGAGCCGGGCGACTACGAATTCTCCGTCGGCCGCTCGTCCGTCGATCTTCCGGCGACTGTCACCGTGCCTTGCGGCAAGGCGGTGCAGCTCTATCGCTGAGCTGCCCAACCGCCTCGCCGCACGGCATCAGTAGCGACTACAGATAGAACCGGGAGACGGTCTCGGCGACCGCGGCCGGCTTCTCCACGCCCTGAATCTCCACGACCGCTTTGGCCGTCACCTGCACATAGTCAGCCTGCTGATCCACCTCGGCGACGGTCATGACAGCGCGCACGGAGGAGCCAACCCGGACCGGGTTGATGAAGCGAACCCGGTTCAGGCCGTAGTTGATGCCCATCCGTACGCCCTCGACCCGGTAGACCTCGGCGAGCAGCGCGGGCAGCAGCGAGAGAGTCAGGAAGCCGTGTGCGATCGTCGAGCCGAAGGGCCCGTCCTTGGCTCGCACCTCGTCGACGTGTATCCATTGGTGGTCGCCGGTCGCCTCGGCGAACTGGTCGATCCGATCCTGCCCGATGACCAGCCAGTCGCTCGCGCCGATTTCCGCGCCGACCGACTCGGCCAGCTCGGCGGGGCTTGCGAACACCTTCATCGGTCGGCCCCGCCGTTGACCTGGATGGTCTGGCCGGAGATGAACGAGGCTTCGTCGGCGGCAAGGAAGGCGACCGTCGCGGCGATGTCCTCCGGCGTGCCGACCCGGCGCACCGGCGTCATCTGCGCGGAGGCCTCGCGGAACTTCTCCGGCTCGAAGCCGACCCGGCGCGCGGTGGCGTCGGTCATGTCGGTGGCGATGTAGCCGGGCGCGACCGCGTTCACGTTGACGCCGAACGGTCCGAGTTCGATCGCCAGCGTGGAAGTCAGGCCCATGATTCCGGCCTTGGACGCGGAGTAGTTCGCCTGGCCGCGGTTGCCCAGCGCGGAGCGGGAGGAAAGCGAGACGATCTTGCCGTACTTCTGCGCGACGAAGTGCTTCTGGCACTCGCGCGACATGAGGAAGGCGCTGCGCAGGTTGACCGCGATGACCGAGTCCCAGTCCTCGTCGGTCATCTTGAACAGCAGGTTGTCGCGGGTGATCCCGGCGTTGTTGACCAGGATGTCAATACGCCCGAACTCCTCGACCACCGCGGCGACCGCGGCCTGCACGTCAGCGGTCTTCGACACGTCGGCGCCGACCGCGAACGCCTCGCCGCCGTCCTTGACGATTTGGTCGACGGTGCCCTGCGCCCGATCGGCGGTCAGGTCCACGACCGCGACCCGCGCGCCCTCGTTAGCCAGCCGTCGCGCGATCGCCGCGCCGATGCCTTGCGCCGCACCGGTCACGATCGCGACCTTGCCCTCGAAGCGACTCATCTTCGTGCTCCTCATCCGCTCTGGTGTATTCCGACCCGTCGACATTCAGCAGAAGTCTTACGGCACCGCAGTCTTAAGACACCGCGGTCTAGGGCGCCTCAAGTAGCACCGCTGTTCCCTGCCCGACGCCGACGCATATCGTCGCCAGGCCGCGCCGGTGGCTATCCCGCCGCATCCGGTGGACCAGCGTGGTCACGATCCGCGCACCGGAGCAGCCGAGCGGATGGCCGAGCGCGATCGCGCCGCCGTCCGGGTTGACGATCTGCGGCTCGATGCCGATCCCGTCCATGACCGCGAGTGCCTGCGCCGCGAATGCCTCGTTGAGTTCGGCGGTGTCGAGGTCTGCGATGCTCCAGCCGCTGCGCGCGAGCACCTTCTGCGTGGCCGGGATCGGTCCGACGCCCATGACGTCGGGGTGCACGCCCGCCGACGCGCCCGCGACGTATCGGGCCAGCGGCTCGACGCCGAGTTGGGCCAGGCCTTGCTCGGAGACCAGGACGAGCCCGGCCGCGCCGTCGTTGAGCGGGGAGGAGTTGCCGGCCGTGACGCTGCCGCCCTTGCGGAACACCGGTTTCAGCGCGCCGAGCTTCTCCAGGCTGGTGTCCGACCTGATGCCCTCGTCGGTGTCGACCACGGCGCCCTGCGGCGTGTGCACCTCGACCAGTTCGTCCTTGAAACGCCCGGCGTCGCGGGCTGCGGCTGCTTTCTGGTGGCTGCGCAGCGCGAACTCGTCCTGCCGCTCGCGACCGATGCCGTGCCGGGCCGCGACTTCCTCGGCTGTCTCGCCCATCGCCAGCAGGCCATGCAGCTCGCTCATCAGAGGGTTGACGAGTCGCCAGCCGAGGCGGGTGTCCGCCAGCTCCATCTTGTGCGGTAGCGCGTCATCCGGCCGGGGCAGCACGAACGGGGCGCGGGTCATCGACTCCGAGCCACCCGCGAGTACGATGTCTGCTTCACCTGCGGCAATCGTGCGGGCCGCCACGGTGAACGCCTCAAGGCCCGAGGCGCACAGCCGGTTGATCGTCGCGCCAGGCACCGACTCCGGCAATCCGGCCAGCAGCACGGCCATCCGTGCGACGTTCCGGTTGTCCTCGCCCGCCTGGTTCGCCGCGCCCCAGTAGACGTCGTCGATACGCGCCGGATCGAGGCCGGGCAGCCCGGAGATCAGATCCTTGATGACGGTGGCGGCCAGGTCGTCAGGACGCACCGACGCGAGCGCGCCGCGCAGCCTGCCGATCGGCGTGCGCCGGGCCGCCGCCACGTACACGGTTCGCATAAGCCTTACTCAGCTCCTCGTCGTTGCCGTTCCGGTTCTGCCGCCACGCTGTCCTGATTTACCCCGTCACGCGATCGCGTTGACGCCGGTATGCGCCCGCGCGATCAGCAGCTTCTGCAACTCGCTGGTGCCCTCGTAAAGGGTCATCACGCGGGCGTCGCGCACGAGCTTGCCGACCGGGTATTCGTCGATGTAGCCGTAGCCGCCGAAGACCTGGAGCGCGTTGTTCGCGGCCCGCACCGCGGCCTCGCTCGCGAACAGCTTGGCCATCGAGGACTCGCGGGCGAACTCCTGACCGCGGTCGATGAGATCCGCGACCCGCCAGACCAGCAGCCGCGCCGCGTCCACGTCCACTGCGATGGCGGCGATCAACTCCTGCACCAACTGCCGGTGCGCGATCGGCTTTCCGAACTGCACCCGCTCGGTCGCGTGCCGCACCGCGTGCCGCAGCGCCGCCTCCGCGATGCCGACGCAGCCGGCCGCCACCGACATACGGCCCTTGGCCAGCGCGGACATGGCGACCGTGAAGCCCTTGCCCTCCGCGCCAAGCCGTGCGGTGTCCGGCACTCGCACGCCGTCGAAGGTCAGCTGCGCCGTGGCTTGGCCGCGCAGTCCGAGCTTGCCGTGGATCTCCCGGCGCTCGACGCCCGCCGACTCCAGCGGGACCAGGAACGCGGTGATGCCCCGGTGACCGGGCTCACCGGACCGGGCGAACGCGAGCGCGACGTCGGCCCACGTCCCATTGGTGATGAACATCTTCGAACCGGTCAGCAGCCAGTCCGAGCCGTCGCGTACCGCGCGCATGGTCAGGTTGGCCGCATCAGAGCCCGTATCCGGTTCCGTGAGCGCGAAGCAGGCGAGCGCGTCGCCCGAGCACAGCCGCGGCAGCCAGGTGCGCTTCTGCTCCTCGGTGCCGTACGCGTTGATCGACTTGGCCACCAGCCCGAGCGAGACCGAGACGATGCCGCGCACCGCCGAGTCGCCGCGACCCAATTCCTCAAGCGCCAGCACGTAGGCGAAGTGGTCGCCGCCGGAGCCGCCGTGCTCCTCCGGGATGGTCAGCCCGAGCAACCCGAGCGCGCCGAGCCGCTTGATGATGCCGCGGTCGACCGACTCGGCCCGATCCCATGCGGCGGCGTGCGGGACGATCTCGCGGTCGGTGAAATCCGCGGCCATCCGCCGCAGCGCCGCGTGCTCCTCGTCGAGCGAGAGATCCATGGACCGGACCGCCTTGCCTTCCCTCGCCGGACTTCCGGCGCGAAAACTTGCAGTGCTAGTTTTGGTTGACTGTAACCCACCGCACGCCCGTCCCGGAAGAGCGAGGTGCGTCACTATGGCCAGGCCGAGATCGCCGCTGCTCAGCCGCGAGCGGATCGTGGCCGCGGCGATCGCCTTGGTCGACGCCGAGGGCCTGGCCGCGCTGTCCACCCGGCGGCTGGCGACTCAGCTCGGGGTGAGCGGGCCGTCCCTGTACAACCATTTCGCGACGAAGGACGACCTGCTCGAAGCCGTGGCCGACGCGGTGACCGCGCAGGTGGACATCTCCGCACTGGGCGCGCGCCCGTGGCCGGATGCACTTCGGGCTTGGGCGACCTCGTACCGGCGCACCCTCGCCGAACACCCGAACCTGGTCCCGGTGGTCGCGCACGGTCCCGGACGCCGGCCGCATGCGCTCAGACTCGCCGACGCGGTGTACGGCGCGCTGGTCGACGCGGGCTGGCCGCCGCGCGAGGCGACCCGTATCGGCGCCCTGATGCGCTTCTTCGTGGTCGGCGCGGCGACCGGTTCGTTCGCGGCGGGGTTCGTCGACGATCCGGAACTGTACGGTGCGGATTACCCGCACCTGTCCGACGCGCACCGGCTACAAGCCCGCCGCCGGGAGATCGACGAGGCCGCGTTCGAGACCGGGCTCGACGCGCTCATCGCCGGGCTGGAACTGCGCTTCGCCGGTCTGCCGGCCGTACGCCCGGCCTGAGAGGGCGTCTGAGGGCGGATTCGCGGTCGCTGAGCCAAACCAGGACGCTGCCTTCGAACTGCTGCCTTACCAGGTCTAGACCACCAGCTCGCTGACCAGTGCTTACTGGTCTAGACCTTGACAGGTCCAGTTGGGCACGGTTTAGTCCCTGCGACACCAGTACATCGGCCGACCGAGCCGTACGGCGCCCGGTTGGTGGGCCGTGCACCAGTGCAGCGCACGCTGCACAAAGGAGAGAGCACGTGTCCAGAAAGCGATTTGTGATCTGGCTGAGCGCCGCAGCCGCCACCGCGACGGTCGCCGTCGGCGTCCCGGTCCTCACCAGCAGCGCGGCCTCCGCCGCCACCCCGTGCGCGGCCGCCTGGAGCAGCGGCGCGGTGTACACCGGCGGGATGCAGGCCTCTTATAACGGCGACAACTGGACCGCCAAGTGGTGGACCCAGGGCGACACCCCCGGCGGCGCCGCAGGCGTTTGGTCCGACCAAGGTCCGTGCAGTGGCAGCAGCGGAGGCGGGACCGGCGGCGGCGGAGGTGGCACCGGCGGCGGAAGTTGTACCTACACGACGTGGACCGCCGGCACCAACTACACGACCGGCGCGATCGTCCTCTACCCGCCGAACGGCCAGTACTACCAGGCCACACACGACAACCCAGGCTATGACCCGACCATCAGCACCTGGTTCTGGAGCCCGTACGCCTGCTCCGGATCGAGCGGCGGTGGCGGGACCGGCGGCGGCGGTTCGTCAGGGTTCGTAGTCAGCGAGGCCCAGTTCGATCAGATGTTCCCGAACCGCAATTCCTTCTACACCTACAGCGGTCTGGTCGCGGCGCTGAGCGCGTACCCGGCGTTCGCCACCACCGGCGGCACGACGGTGCAGAAGCAGGAGGCCGCGGCGTTCCTGGCCAACGTGGACCACGAGACCGGCGGCCTGGTCTACATCACCGAGATCGACAAGTCCGGCAACTACTGCGCCAGCGAGCCGTACGGCTGCCCGGCCGGTACGTATGCCTACTACGGCCGCGGCCCGATCCAGCTGAGCTGGAACTTCAACTACAAGGCCGCCGGGGACGCTCTCGGCATCGACCTGCTGGACAACCCCAGCCTGGTGGAGACCGACGCGTCCACCTCGTGGAAGACAGGGCTCTGGTACTGGAACACGCAAACCGGCCCCGGCTCGATGACCGCGCACAACGCGATGGTCACCGGCGCGGGATTCGGCCAGACGATCCGCGCGATCAACGGCAGCATCGAGTGCAACGGCGGCAACACCGCCGAGATGCAGGACCGGGTCAACGATTACCAGGCATTCGTTCAGATCCTCGGCGTGCCGGCCGGGTCGAACCTGACCTGCTAGCCGCTGAGGACTGAGCCCAAAGAGCTAACCAGAACGGCGATCGCGTGCGCCGGAGCCCAATTGCGGCGCACGCGATCGCACGGTTCTTCTATCCGGCGCCGCTCGGACTGCGATTCTCCTCGCCGCGCGACATAGGGTGATCCCGTGACGGCAGGAGGAAAGGGCGGCGGCGCGCGCGTGCGGGCCCTGGTGGTCGAGGACGACCCGGGGATCGCGCGGTCGATGGCCCGCGGGCTCGCTGGCGCTGGATATGACGTCCAGGTCGTCGCGACCGGCGCTCAAGCGCTGGCCGCCGCGCAGGCGGACGTCGTGCTGCTCGATCTCGGCTTGCCGGACATGGACGGGATCGAGGTCTGTCGCAGCCTGCGCCAGCGCGGCGAGGCGGCGATCATCGTGGTGACCGCGCGCGGGGAGGAAGGCGACCGGGTCGTCGCACTCGACGAGGGCGCGGACGACTACCTGGTCAAACCGTTCGGGCTGGCCGAGTTGCTGGCACGCATCCGGGCCGTGCTGCGCCGCATCCGGCCGAGCGGTCCGGCGGTGTACATCCATGGCCCGATGACTGTGGACCCGCGCACGCGGCGAGTGACCGTCGGCGGCGGCGAGATCGCGCTGACGCCGAAGGAATTCGACATTCTCGAGTGTCTGGCCGCCGATCCGGGCCGGGTCGTGACCCGGCAGGAGTTGCTGGAGCGGGTCTGGGACGCCAATTGGTACGGGCCGACCAAGGTGCTGGACGTGCACGTGGCGGCGTTACGGCGCAAGCTTGGGGTGCCCGGACTCGTCGAGACTGTGTACGGCCGCGGCTTCCGGCTCGGCGAGGTCGAGGCAGAGGCGAACTGACCAGCCGTGTCCCGACGTATCGCGCTGACTTTCGTCGCACTCATCGCCGCGCTGCTGGTGCTGGCCGTGGTCCCGGTCGGCCTTGCGATCAACGACAACCAGCACGAGTCGTTTCGCTTCGACGCCATCTCGGCCGCGCGTCTGGTCTCCTCCGCCGCCGAGGAATACCTGGCGGATCACCATCCGGCCGCCGCGATGAAGGAAGCGCTGGCCGAGGCGGCGGCGCACGGCGACTGCGCCGCGGTATACGGACCCGCTGACGTACTGCTTTCCTCAGCCGGCTGCTCGCAGGCCACTGACACGTCGGCGCGCGCGTTGGTGGCCGCTGCGCACAAGGCACGTGGCGACGAAAAGACCGCGAGCGACGGCGAGTGGTTCCAAGCCGCGGTGCCTATATCAGACGACGACAAATATTCGGGCACGGTCGTGTTAGCGCGCTCATCCGGACCGCTGGACGCTCACCTGACCGTCCTTTGGCTTTGGCTCACGCTTACAGGTCTCGGCGCGCTGGTGCTCGGCGTGGTGCTCGCGATCCGGTTGGCTCGCTGGGTTTCTCGGCCGCTGAGCGGGCTTGGCAGCGCGGCGGCCCGGCTCGGCGATGGCGATCTGGAGGTGCGCGCCGAGCCGGGGGACGGGCCGGCCGAGGTGCGAGCGCTCGCCGCGACGTTCAATCGGATGGCCGAGCGCACCCAGACGCTCGTGCACGGCCACCAGGCGTGGGTCGCAGACGTCTCACATCAGTTGCGCACACCGCTAGCGGCGCTGCGCCTGCGCTTGGACGTGCTCGCCGCAGAGTCCGAGGCGCAGACCGCCGCCGAGCTCGGCGGGGCGCTCGAAGAGATCGCGCGGCTCTCTCGCCTGGTGGATGGGCTCCTCGCGGTCGCCAGAGCCGAAGGGAGGGTGCCGCGCCGGGAGCCGGTGGACGTCGGCGCGGTGGCTGCTGAGCGCGTATCCGCATGGGAGCCGGTGGCTCGCGAACGGCGGATAGAACTGGAGCTGACAGGGGCCGGCGAGATGTACGGCCAGGCCGCGAAGGCGCGTCTCGGGCCCGGAGATCTTGAGCAGATGCTCGACAACGTACTGGCCAACGCCCTGGAGGCGGTGCCGGACGAGGGATTGGTACAAGTCCGGGTGACCCGTGACGGCGACCGAGTGCTGCTCAGCGTGATCGACCACGGTCCAGGCATGGGAGAGCGGGCGAAACGGGCCGCGTTCCATCGTTTCGCCAACTTGGAGGCACGCGGCAACGGTCTCGGCCTCGCGATCGTGCATCGCCTCGTCACCGCGGACGGCGGCGCAGTACGGCTGCTGGACACGCCCGGCGGCGGCTTGACCGTGGAACTCGACCTTCCATCAGAACCCTGACCCTGCGGCCGCACCTCAACGCACTTCCCTTCCCCTCCCATCAACGGTGGTGATCTTTACCGGTTCTGAGCGACTTCTGAACCGGATACATGAAGCCCGATCTCGATCCTGGGAGGGAGATCAGCAGAAGGGACGCACGGGACCGTGGCGCATGACAGCTCTGTGTCGAATTCTGTGTCGAATATGGCCGCAGCGAGCGATGCCACCCACTCCAGTGGCGCGGGATCCCATCGCAGGACCACGCCTGCCGAGTCGCAGGCCGGCCCGGAGGGAAACGAGCGGCTGACCGCGATCACCGGAGCCGTGCTGCTCGTACTGCTCGCGGCGGAGGGCGTGACGATCCTTTCCCTGCGCAGCTTGCTGTACTGGCACTACTTCATCGGCCTGCTGCTGATCGGCCCGGTCTGCGTGAAGATCGGCTCGACCTTCTACCGGTTCGTTCGTTACTACACCGGTCAACGCGACTACGTGCGCAAGGGGCCGCCAGCGCCGTTGTTGCGAGTGCTGGGACCGCTCGTCGTCCTCACCACGCTCGGCGTATTCGGCACCGGCGTCGCCCTCGGTTTCGCAAAGAGCGCCTCGTCTCACGGCATCCCGATCCTGTTTCTGCATAAGGCGAGCTTCGTGCTTTGGGCGGGCGCGATGACGATCCACGTGCTCGCCTACGTCTGGCGGCTGCCGAGCCTCATCGGCTCGGACTTGCGCGGCTCGCGGGCGTACGGTGCCACGGTCGTCGTCGGCGGCCGCGGCCTGCGCTGGGCGGTCACGGCGGTGGGTCTGGGCGGCGGAGTGACCCTGGCGATGGCGGCCGCGCATCTCGCCGGAGCATGGCAGCGGTGATGGCGCCGCCCCCACTCGGTGCGGCGCGCGCCGCCTTCCGCGCGTTCGGCGGGACCGTGGTCGTGCACACGGCCGTCGCGGACCGGCTCGACGCCGCTACGACGGCTGCGCGCGCGGAGATCGAAGCGATGGATGATGCGTGCGATCGCACTCGGCCGGATTCGGAGCTGTCCCGGGTCAATGCGCGCGCCGGCCGGCTCGTTCCAGTGAGCGCTCACTTCGGCGAGGCGATCGACGTCGCAATACGCGCCGCGCGGCTCACGGACGGCGCGCTGGATCCGGCCCGCGGTCTCGGCTGGCGATCGATCGAGTGGGATCCGCGCCAGCGCACGGTGCGGATCGGGCCGGGCGCCCACCTGGATCTCGACGCGACCGCGCGAGCGCTAACGGCCGACAGGGCGGCGTACGCGGCGTGCCGGGCTGCCGAATGCGGCGTGCTGGTGGCGCTTGACGACTACCTCGCCGCGCAGGGTCAGGCCCCTGACGGTGCTTGGCGAGTGAGCCTGACCGAGCACCAGGGCAACGGTGACGACGCGACCGGCAGGCTCCCCGAAGCGGCCGAGACCGTCACCTTGACCGAAGGTGGGCTCGCCACCTCGAGTGGCGCCCTTTCCTCCGGCTGCGCAGAGCCGCGACAGCACCCCGCTTGGCGCACCATCACCGTCGCCGCAATCACGTGTGTCGACGCGAGCATCGCGGCTACCACGGCGCTCATTCGCGGCGCGTCCGCGGCCCGGTGGCTCTCCGATCTCGGCCTGCCGGCCCGCCTCGTCCGGCAAGACGGCAGTGTTCTGACACTCTCCGGCTGGCCCGCTCGCCGCGCTGCGACTGACCCATGGAATTCGGCCGACGGCTAGGCCGCGGGTAAGAAGTTTCGCCGGCGATACTTCTTGCCCGCGGCCTAACCGCCGCGGATCAGGGTACAGACTGAAATGCGCTCGCGGTGCCGCCGCACCATCGCGGGTACGAGCAGGAACAGAAGCAGCGGAACCGCGAGGGGAGACGCGGTTGACTCAACCACTGCACGAGCCTCCGACAGCGCGCATGCTGGCGGCCGTTCGGATTTTTTTCGCGACCTTGGGCGTGGTGGGGCTGCTCTTCGGTTATCTCGGACTCGACCAGTACATGCACGCGCGACCGAAACTCGCCGGCGACGCAACAGTCAGTAACCTGATTTACTATGACGTCGAGCTGGCGCTCTTACAGTCCACGCCGCTGACCTCGGGCGGTCCGCTTAATCCGCAGCTGCAGGTAGGGCGCTTCTGCGCACCATGCGTGCTCGTATACCCGATCGCCGAATTCGTGATCGCCCTCTCCGCGACGCGGGTCAGACGGCGGCGCGCCCGCCGGGCTCGCGGTCACGCCGTCGTATGTGGCTCAAGTCGCGCCGCACAAACGCTGACCGCGCGATTGCGGGCGAACGGTATCCGCGTCGTGGTCATCGCGACAGCGAGCATCGACGCGCCCGCGCGGGACGTCGTCGTCGGCGATCCGCGTATGCCGCAGACCCTCCTCGCCGCAGGGGTTCCGCGGGCGGACCGGGTGTATGCCTGCCTCGAACGCAGCGAGGAGAACGCGGCGATCGCAGCCGCGGTCGAGCAATTGCGCACCTCAACCGGCCCGCACCGTATCCATGTCCTCATACCCGATGCGGACCTGTGCTCTGCCTTGCGCGCCAGGCGCTGGAGCCTGGCGGCGGCCGGCGCGCACCGGCTCAACTTCGTCAACCCGGACGAACTGGCCGCGCAGGCCGTGGTGAGGGCGGACGACGCGGCTTTCGCCGGCGGCACGCCGCGGATCGCGATCGTCGGAACCGGGGCGTTCGCCCGGGCGGTCCTGGTCGAGTTCGCGCGCCAATGGGTCACCCGCGGCGGCGCTCGTCGCGAGCCGGCGCACATCGCGCTGATCGGCGCTGACGCTGCCGTAGTCGCCGCCGCGTTGCCGGCCCGCTTCGCGTTCCTCGCCAGCGCGTGCCACATCGAGCCGCATCACACCTCGCTCGAGGCGGTGCTGGAACGCGGCGGCGGCAATGGATCCACGGCCGCACTGCGCAGGCTCTACCTCTGCCAGCAAGACGAGACCGAGACCCTCAAATCAGCCCTCGACACCGCTGCGCGCCTCCCGACGGCCGCGACGCGCATCGTGGCCCGAATCGACCGGATGACCGGCATAGCGGCCGGATTCCGCGCGGACCCCGGCGGCGGCTCAGCACTCTTCGACGCGCTCGGCGGCCGGTTGCGCCTGGTAGACGTCATCGAAGAAGGCTGCGACCCGATGCGCATGGAGGACGATCTGGCCGAATGGCTCGCCCGCACCTGTCATCAGCGCTACCTCACCGATCAGTTCGCCCAAGGCGCCGCACCGGCCGACTCGCCCGCGCTGGTGCCTTGGGAACAGCTCGCCGAGGAGTACCGGGCGGCGAACCGAGATCAGGCCGCGGATGTCGGCCAGAAGCTCGCGGCGATCGGTTGCGTGCTGTGCCTACGCCAAGGCGGCGGCCCGAGCTTCGCCTTTCAGCACGGTGAAGTGGATCGGCTCGCGCAGCTCGAACATGAGCGCTGGACGGCCGAGCGGCTGCGGCACGGCTGGACGCTCGGACAGGTCCGCGACGAGGCGCGGCGACGGCATCCCTCGCTCGTCCCGTGGGCCGATCTTCCCGAGCCGCAACGCGAAAAGGACCGCCAAGTAGTGCGCGGGCTGCCGTCGATGCTCGCCGACGCGGGCCTCGCCATCGTCCGCGCGGAGCCCGACGTCCGCGCGGAGCCCGAGGATCGCCACGTCCCTCAGCTGCGTGGCACCTGAATCAGCCGCCGGTCACCGTGAACCACTCCGAATAACGGTCCGGCAGTCGCGTGTAGGTCCTATCGACTGCAGTACCCAGTCCACCGCAAGGGGTGCGCCAAGATACGGGCTCGTATAGGGTCCATCCGTCGGTCTCACGGGAGGGCACCGGACATGTCGATCGAATTGCCGTCGGAAGTGGTGCAACTACTTCAGTTCATCGGCGTCCAGTGGCCGAACATCGACGAGGACAAAGTTCGCGAGGCGGGGCAGCACGTCAAGCAGTTCGCCGCGAACATCCAGTCCACGCACCAGGACGCGACCGCGCACCTGCAGCAGGCGGGGCAGCATTATCAGGGCGCTGGCTACGAGGCGATGATCGCCGCCTGGGGGCAGAAATCCCAGGACCACATGAGCGAACTGGTCACCACCTGTCAGGTGGTCGCGACGGCGATGGACGCGGCCGCGGAAGTCATCATCGGGATGAAGGTCGCGGCGATCGCCGAACTGGTCGCGCTGGCGGCGAGTTTCATCGCCGACCAGGCCGCGGCGGTCGCGACGTTCGGACTGGCGGAGGCGGCGTTGCCGGCGATCGAGTTCGCGGCCAAGAAGTGTGTGGAGTTCCTCGAACAGCAACTCGTCCAGTACATCATCGGCCAGGTGATCGAGGCGGCGATCCACCCGTTCATCGGCACCATCGACAAGGCGATCGACGGGCTGGTCTATTCGGCCATGTCGTCTGCGTTCGGGTCGTCGGGATCCGGCGGCGGGACTGTGGGGTCCGGCTTCCAGATGGCGGTAGACGAGTACAAGTCCCACGCCCAAGGCCTGCAGCAGCACGCGGACGCGATGGCTCAGCACGCACAGATCCTGCACTCCAACTTGTCGGGGATGAGCTTCGAATGAGCGGGATAGCCAAGGCGATCGAGGACGGGGTCAAGCAGGTCGCCGAACACGTCGGCACCCGGCTGGGGCCCAAGCTCAAGGAGTTCATCGAGGACACCAAGAACGGGATGGTCAAGTCCGCGGAGAACACCGCCAAGGCCGAGGCGGAGAACAAGCGGGCGATCGAGGGCATCCTGCAGGACGGCGAGCGCACCGCCGGCAACGACGTTGAGCGCGCCGCGACAGGGTTGCGGCCGGGCGAGGGCGAACGGGATCTGGGCGGGACCAAGGGCGGCGGGCAGGCGAGCGAGGGTAACGGCAGCGTCGAGACCGGCGGGACCGACCCGGTCGACGTGGTGTCCGGCCAGATGGTCACCAGCGCGGTCGACGTCGATCTCGCGGGCCTGCTACCACTGATCCTGCGCCGCGCGTACGCCTCCGGTTACCGGGGCGGACGCCTGCTTGGTCCCGGCTGGTCCAGCACGCTGGATCAGCGGCTTGAGATCGATGACGACGGAATCCACTACGCCGGGGACGACGCGCAGATCCTGCACTATCCGGTGCCCGCACAGCCGGGAATGCCGGTGCTGCCCGCGGATGGTGCACGGTGGCAGTTGTCTTACGACCGCGGCAGCGACGCATATCGCATTGAAGACCCTGAGAGCGGCTGGACCCGTCACTTCGCTGCCGGCCACGCGGACTCGAATGTCCGTCCGATCAGTGCCCTAACAGACCGAAACGGCAACCGGGTCACCTACGCCCGCGACCACGATGGACTGCCCGTCGCGATCGGGCACTCGGGCGGCTACCGCGTCGGAGTGGACACTACGTACACCAGCGGTGGTTACCGCATTGAGAAACTGCGTATGGCCGACGGCACGGACCTGGTGGAGTACCGCTATGACGCGCTCGGGCGGTTGTCCGGGATCGTCAACTCCTCAGGCCTGCCATACACCTATGAATACGACGGTTCGGACCGCATCACCACGTGGATCGACCGGAACGGCCACGGCTACACCTATACGTACGACGAGGCCGGCCGCGTCGTCGCTGGCGTCGGACCGGGCGGACGACTGGCCTCGACGCTCACCTACGACCTAGACAACCGCGTCACCACCGTCACCAACAGCCTCGGGCACAGTACGAGGTACCACTACGACGCGAACGGGCACATCACCAAGACCGTCGACCCACTCGGCAACGTCACGCTGACCGAGTACGACCGGTATGGCCGAGTGATCGGCCTGACCAACGCGCTGGGCGCCAGCACCCGCCGCGAGTTCGACCAGCAGGGTTGCCCGGCCCGCGTCGAACGGCCGGATGGCACATCGATACAGCTCGCGTACGGGGCGTTGTCGCGCCCTGTCCAAGTCGTGGGGCCTGACGGGGCGACCTGGCGGCACTCGTATGACGAGCGCGGGAATCTGGAGTCGACGAGCGACCCCGCCGGTGCCGAGACGCGCCACACCTACGACGAGTCGGGCATCCTGACCGCGACGACCGACGCGCTAGGCAACGTGACGCGGTATCAGAGCAATCCGGCAGGACTCACCCTCTCCGTCGCCAACGCGCTCGGCGCGCAGACCCGGATTACGCACGACGCCTTCGGCCGCGTCGCCTCCGTCACCGACCCGACCGGCGCGCAGACCCGGCTGGGTTGGACCCGCGAGGGCCGGCCAGCCTGGCGAGTCACCCCCGACGGGCAGCGCGCCGAGTGGACTTACGACGCCGAGGGCAACCTCCTCGAACACTGCGACGCCAACGGCGGCACGACCACCTTCGAGTACGGGCCCTTCGACAAGCCGGTCTCGCGAACCGACCCCAGCGGCAACCGCTACGCCTTCGCCTACGACACCGAGCTACGCCTCGTCGCCGTAACCAACCCGCAGGGCCAAGTCTGGCGCTACACCTACGACGAAGCCGACAACCTCCTCTCCGAAACTGACTTCGACGGCCGCACCGTGACATACCGGTACGACGCCGCCGGCCAGGTCGTCGAGCGCGTCAACGGCGCGGGCGAGACCACCGTCTTCGTCCGCAACCGCCTGGGCCTGGTGACTGAACGCCGGTCCGGCGACCGCGTCTACCGGTTCGCGTACGACGCCGCGGGGCTGCTGTCGCGCGCCGACGGCTCGGACGGCGCGCTCGAGTACACCCGCGACCGACTCGGCCGCGTGCTGACCGAGAGCTGGGACGGCCGGATCCTCGCGGCCGAATATGACGGCCTGGGCAGGCGCGTACGCCGCATCACCCCGTCCGGAGCGGTCTCCGACTGGAGCTACGACACGACCGGATCACCGGTCGCCCTAACCACTTCGGCGGGTGCGTTGTCGTTCCAGTACGACGCGGCCGGACGCGAGACAACGCGCTATCTCGGAGCGCAGGCCGCGCTGAGCCAGCGTTACGACGACGCGGGACGCCTGAGCGCACAGAGCGTCTGGGCGTACGACCAGGGCATCGCACCCGCACCCGAGCCCCGGTTGCAGCAGGAACGCACCTACGCTTACCGCCCTGACGGTTATCCCGTCGAGGTCACCGACCACCTGCGCGGCACTCGGCGTTACGACCTCGACCAGACGGGCCGCGTCACCGCCGTGCATGCCGCCACTTGGTCAGAGAACTACGCCTATAACGCGCTGGGCAATCTCACGCATTCCGCGGCGCCCGGCGATGAGGACCGTCAAGGCGAGGCCCAGTATGTAGGCGCTCTGATTCGCAGCTCCGGCCGAACCAGCTACGAGCACGACGCCCAGGGGCGCATCGTCCGCTCCACACGCCGCACCCTCTCGGGCCAGACGAAGCAGTGGACGTATACCTGGGACGCCGACGACCACCTTGTTCAAGCGACGACTCCCGACGGCTCGGTCTGGCAGTACGGCTACGACCCGCTAGGGAGGCGTACCAGCAAGCGACGGCTCGCCGCGAACGGGGCGGTCACCGAGGAGGTGCAGTTCAGCTGGGACGGTGCCCGGCTCGCCGAGCAGCGCACCGTGCGCGACGGCCAGGCCGAGGTGCTGACCTGGGACTGGGACCCGGGAACTCATCGTGCGGCGGCGCAGACGCGCCGCCGGTTCGACGCACAGACCTCCCAGGCCGAGGTGGACGCGGAGTTCTACGCCATCGTCACCGATCTGATCGGCGCGCCCTCCGAACTGGTGGCCGGGGACGGCCGGATCGCTTGGCACCGCAGCACCAGCCTCTGGGGAACGCCGATCGCGGTGGCAGGCGACGGCGTGGACTGCCCGCTCGGCTTTCCCGGCCAGTATCAGGACATTGAAACAGGCCTGAGTTACAACTACTTCCGTTACTACGATCCGGCCACTGCCCGCTACGTCAGCCCCGACCCGCTCGGGCTCGACGCCGGGCCCAACAACCGCCTGTACACCGACAACCCGCTGGTGTGGGCCGACCCGCTCGGGCTCTGCCCCAGCCGCGGCGCGCCGAAGTTCATCACGGACGCCAACGGCAACACCACGGTGCGCGGGCCCGGGCGCCCAGACAGCGACCTGGTGCTCAGCGGCCACGGCGCGATCGCGTCCACAGACACGTCCATGGTCACGGTTCCGCAGGGCACTACGCTGCACATGTACAGCAACCACGGAACTACGATCTCGGACTCACTCGGAAACCGGATCGAGACCGGAAGCCCGACTCCCCTGCACACCTACAAGGCAGGCGACCAGGTTCCGGACTACTACCTCTTCCCGCCCGGAGGCGGCGGCCTGCCCAAGCTGAACATCAAGGGCAGCCCGATCACGGTCACCGGACCGACCCGCCTGTCCGACCTGCTCAAGCCCAACATGGATTCGGTGCACTGGGCGGCCTGCCGGGAAGCCGTACCGCAAGCCGTGGTGAACAAGTTCCTCAACGCGACCTATCCATGACCCGAACGTCGGAAAGCCGCCCGTGACCTACTTCGAAGACCTCTCGCCCTACACCTACCTGCCCGAGACGGTGCCGCCCGGAGTCACCGTCCGCAACGTTGGCTGGCTCGACGGCGAGCATCCCTTCACAGTCGGCAAGCCGCCCGCGCAATTCGCGGACAAGCTCGGTGTCCTGTGCGCGGACCACGCCACCGCCCAGACGCGCGGGATCCACTGGTGCGACCTGTGCCTCGAAAGCGGCGATGACCCGGAGGAAAGCCATCCGGTCACGGGCACCGCGCTCACCCTCGGTAGCGCGGAAGTCAGGGTGCTAACGCCCGAGGGTGAGTTGCTGGCGGCCCCGGACCTGGTCTACCACTATGTTGCGCGGCATTCCTACCTGCCCCCGGAGCCATTCATCGAAGCCGTTCTGGCCGACCGGATCGCGCCCGAGAACGACGGAGATCAGGCCTAGTCACTGCCGTATTCATCGCCGCGCGAAAAGCAAAAGGGCCGGTAACCATCAACGGGTTACCGGCTCTGTGCTGGGTGGACCTGAGGGGATTTGAACCCCTGACCCCCTCGATGCGAACGAGGTGCGCTACCGGGCTGCGCCACAGGCCCTTTGAACGTGTAGAGGCTACCACAGGGGACGTGCAGCCCCGGAACGCGTTATCGCGGTCCGGGGCTGGCGTCGTGGCGGGTCAAGGCTCGCCCGCCGCAAGCTGTTGCTCCCCGTCAGCCGTTCGAGGCGCGGGGGAGCTCGGGCGTCTCCTGAACGTACGACTGGGCACGGGCACGGCCGGCTGCCGATGAGCGGCGGCGGGCCGCTTGGGTGAGGCGCTGCGGCTCAGCCTGCGTCGCTGCCTGTGCCTGCATGTGTGCGTCAGCCTCTGCGTGGGCCTCAGCTAGGGCGTGTGCATCGCGCGCCCTTGCTGCCTCGCGGGCCTGTTGGGCGGCGGCGCGGCGGCGGGCTCGGGCAGCGGCGCGGATCCGCTCATCACGGCGCAGGCGGACGATGTAGACCGACAGCGGGACCGCTGGGGTCGCCATCGCCCACACGTAGGCCGCGCCGAGGTCGGCCGAGATCAGCGCGCCCAGCGTAGTGAGCGTGAAGAGGACTCCGACGACCCGGCGGCGACGCGCCATCAGGCCGGTACGGGGGCCGGGATACTTAGGCGCAGCTGCCGGTGTGGTCCGTGCGGTCGCCTCGGCTCGAGCGGCGCGGGACGCGTCGTCGCCGACGTTCGCCGTGACCGTCGCCTTGCCTGCCGCCGCCGCAGCGCTGACGCTCGTGCGCTTCGTAGCCTTGGCCGCGCCGACGCTCTGCTTCTGCTGCTTCGCCGGGCCAGGGGTCCACGGCTCCGCCGCGCCGGCGGCCACCTTCGCACCCGGACTCGCCTCGGCGGTACGCTTCGAAGCGCGGCCGCTCGGGACGAAGCCCTGGCCGACCGCCAGCGGAAGCGCCTGGTCAGCCTCGCCGGACTGGGCCCAGCGACGCTCGAACGCCTCCTTGTTCGCCAGCACCTTGATGGCCGCGGCGTACCGCTGAGTCTCCCGAGCCCGGTTGAGCTCGTCCTCGCGGCGTAGCCACATGGGGACGAGGTATACCGCCCACGCCCCGACGATGATCGCGTAGATGACGCCGCTGCTGCCCATAACGCAACGGTAGGCGTATGGCCACTACTAGCGCGGCTGATTATCGGTGTGTCGACTAGAAAACATGCGATTGATCCGACTACTTAGATTTTCGGCTCCCTTGATTACCCACCCGTATCGGCCGTTATGCCGACCTTCGCCCGATCGTGTGCGGGCGTAGATGTCAGAAGGTGGGCTGTTAGTAACAGTTCACACGATTGGTCGACTGGTCGACAAAGCCAGACTGCACCAAGCGTCAGCGAGCGAGGCGGTCAGACGGAGTGGCTGGCTTGAACCTTACGCCATCTGACGACCATGCCCTCGGGCACCTCGGCAGCCGTCAGCGCGTAAGCGATGTGGTCTCTCCAGCCGCCATCAATGTGCAGATAAGCGAGGCGCAGACCCTCCTCGCGGAAGCCGAGCTTTTCCGCGACGCGGCGGCTCGGACCGTTCTCCGGACGGATGTTCACCTCGACCCGATGCAGCCCGACCGTCTGGAAGCAGTGGTCTACCGCAACCGCCAGGGCCGTGGGGATGATTCCTCGCCCGGCGACGCGCTCATCCACCCAGTAGCCGATGTGCGCCGAACACAACGAGCCCCACGAAATGCCTGCGACGTTAAGTTGCCCGACCATGCGTGGCTTGCCGTCAGCCTGCGGGTCTGTGTACCAGACGTTGAACGGCATCATGCGTCCCGCGGCGGCCTCACGTCGCCCACGACGTACAAGCTCCCGGTACGTAAGCCTACGAACGTACGGCGTCTCCGGCGGCACCGTGGCTTCCCATTGCGCCAGCCAGGCGCGGTTGCGCGTCTGGAGGTCATGCCAGGCGCGACCGTCACGAGCCGACGGCGGGCGCAGAGTCACCGGCCCCTCGCGCAACACCGTTGGATAACCCGGCACACCCATCTAGATCCCGCCCCCGGGCTTGTGGTCTCCACCGGCAAGCTGGTCGAGCGCGTGGCCGATGACGGGCAGCAGCACCGTCAGGCCGTCTTTCACGCCCCCGCTCGAGCCCGGCAGGTTCACAATCAGCGTTCTACCTGCGACCCCTGACACGCCGCGGGAGAGGATCGCGGTCGGGGTCTTCTCAAGGCCCTTGGCTCGAATCGCCTCCGCGATGCCCGGCACCTCGTAGTCGAGCACACGACGGGTGATTTCAGGGGTGCGATCGGTCGGTGAGATACCAGTGCCGCCCGTGGTCACGATCACCGCGGGCCCTTCCTGCAGGGCGCTGCGTAAGGCGTCCTCCAACGGCTCACCGTCCGGGACCACGCGCGGAGCGCTCACGTCGTGGCCGGCCTGCGTTAGGGCATCGACGATCAACGGACCTGTCGTGTCCTCATAGACACCGGCGGCGGCCCGATTCGACACCGTGACCACGACGGCGTGAGCCATAACTGCCCTTCCTCCCCCGCAGACGGCCGATTAACCGGCAAACCGTACCGCTCGCTTGTGGACGGGGCAGCCTAGCACCCGGCTAGCGCGTCCAATCGCCGCTCAGCCCGCCCGTTTTCGATTCGACGCGGACTTCTGACAGGACCGCCGCCGGATCGACCGCTTTGACCATGTCGATCAACGCGAGACCGGCCACGCTCACCGCGGTCAGCGCCTCCATCTCGACGCCGGTGCGGTCCGCGGTCTTGACGCGGGCGCGGATCTGCACGGCCTCGTCGGTGACCTCGAGATCGACCGAAACGCCGGCAATCCCGATGGGATGACAGAGCGGGATCAGGTCCGCAGTCCGCTTGGCGCCTTGGATTCCCGCGATGCGGGCGACCGCGAGGGCGTCGCCCTTCGGCACTGCGCCGCTCCGGAGTAGCTCGACGACCTGCGGAGAGACCAACACCTTGCCGGAGGCCTCGGCGGTGCGCGCGGTGATCGGCTTCTCGGCCACATCCACCATCCGCGCTGCTCCGGAGGCATCCAGGTGGGTGAATTCGTCCGATTTACCGTCCGCCCTCTTGGCGTCCCTACTGGTCACGTGCTGCACTCCCCTTGCTCTGAGCATGCTGGCCCTGGTTCTGAACTCGCTGCCGCGGCTCCGAACTCACGGGAGCGGGTTCGCCGAGTGGGCGGCCGCGTCGTCGTCGAGCAGGATGACGGACACCAGTTCGCCGGCTTCGACCCGGGTCTGTTCCTCGGGCACCGAGATCAGGCAGTTGGCCTGGGCTAGACCCCCCATCAGATGCGATCCCGAACCGCCGGCCGGTCGCACCTCGATCCGGCCAGCCGATTCGGCCGGACTGATCACGCCGCGAGCGAACTGACGCTTGCCCGCCGGCGAAGTGAAACCCTCCGTGCAGACGGCCTCGACAACCGGGCGGTGAAGGTCCTCCTGATGGCCTAACAGCCTCCGGATCGCTGGCCTCACGAACAGCTCGAAGCCCACGTACGCGGAGACCGGGTTCCCGGGCAGCGTGAAGATCGGCGTCTCGTCCGGTCCGACGACGCCGAAGCCCTGGGGCATGCCGGGCTGCATGGCCACGCGCCCGAACTCGACGGTGCCTAAGCCGTGGAGGGCTTCCTTGACGACGTCGTACGCGCCGACACTCACGCCGCCAGTCGTTACCAGGAGATCGGCGCGGATCAGCTGGTCTTCGATCGTGTCCAGGAGCAGTTTGGCGTCATCAGCCACTACGCCGACGCGGTACACCACCGCTCCGGCCTCACGCGCCGCGGTGGCGAGCGTGTAGCCGTTGGTATCCGGGATCTTGCCTGGTCCCGGCTCAGTCCCGGGCTCAACCAGCTCCGAGCCGGTTGAAATGATCACCACGCGAGGGCTCGGGCGGACCGCGACCAGATCGCGGCTGACCGCCGCGAGCAGTCCGATCTGGCGTGCGCCCAGCAGGGTTCCCGCAGCCAGAAGCGGTTGGCCGGCGCGCACGTCCTCGCCGGATCGCCGAATGTGGCCGCCCTCGTCCGGCGCGCGGTAGATCCGCACCGTGCCGTCGGCGGCGCCATCCGTCCACTCGACCGGCACTACGGCGTCCGCGCCCGGCGGCACCGGAGCGCCCGTCATGATCCGCGCGCACGCTCCGGGCCCGATCTCGGCAGTGGCGGCGGCACCCGCCGGGATCTCCTGAGTCACCGTCAGCACCGCGGGATTGTCTTGATCCGCACCGAGGACGTCGATCCGCCGGACGGCGTAACCATCCATCGCCGAGTTATCGAACAGCGGAACGTCCCTCGGCGCGATCACGTCCTCAGCCAACCGGTGCCCGTGCGCATCGAGCAGATGCTGCTCGAATGGCGGGAGAGGCCGGATTCTCGCGAGCACATCCGCAAGGTGTTGCTCGACGCTACGCATCCCGGCCGTGTTCCCGTGGCCGCCCAGAGCTCCCTGTCCGGTCGGTCCCGTCCCGCCGCTCATCGCCACTCCGTCAGTCGGAGAATCCCTTCGCGACGAATTCCTCCAGCCAGGCGCGGAAGCCGGGCCCGAGGTCGTCGCGTTCGCAGGCTAACTTGACGATCGTACGCAGATAGTCGGCCCGGTCCCCGGTGTCGTAGCGGCGGCCGTTGAACAACACGCCGTGCACGGGTCCGCCGATCGAGGGATCCGTGGCCAGGGTGCGCAGGGCGTCGGTGAGCTGGATTTCGCCGCCGCGGCCCGGCTCCGTCTCACGCAGCACGTCGAACACAGCCGGCGCGAGTACGTAGCGGCCGATGATGGCCAGGTTGGACGGCGCGGACTCGGTGGCCGGCTTCTCCACCAGGTCGGTGACCCTCACCAGGTCTGATTCCTCTTCGACCGGCAGCGTCGCGGCGCAGCCGTACAGGTGGATCTGTTCCGGGTCGACTGCGATCAGCGCGATCACCGAGCCGCCGTACTGCCGCTGCACGTCGATCATGCGGGCTAGCAGCGGGTCGCGGGGATCGATCAGATCATCGCCCAGAAGTACCGCGAATGGCTCATTGCCGACGTGCGGTTCCGCGCAGAGGACGGCGTGTCCGAGCCCCTTCGGGTCGCCCTGTCGCACGTAGTGCACCGCCGCCAGTTCGCTGGACTGACGGACGGCCGCGAGGCGGCCCCGGTCACCCTTCGCCTCTAGGGCGCCTTCGAGCTCATATGCCCGGTCGAAATGGTCCTCTACGGGACGCTTGTTGCGTCCGGTGACCATCAGGACGTCGTCTAGACCTGCGGCGACCGCCTCCTCGACCACGTACTGGATGGCCGGTTTGTCGATGACCGGCAGCATTTCCTTCGGCGTGGCCTTGGTGGCGGGGAGGAAGCGGGTACCGAGCCCGGCGGCCGGTATTACCGCTTTGCGCAGGCGTGAGGGCTTGCCGGAACGGCCCGCCGAGGACGCCCATGAATCGATAGACATGAATCGACTTTAGCGGCGCGTTCGTCAGAGCGAGGTGGCTTCCGTGTGAAGGTCAGATGAGCCCGCGATACCGGGGACGACCCAGGTGTTCCCGCCGGCCCGTTTCGCCTCGGCCAGTGCCTCATCGGCCGCCCGGATGAGTGTGGCCGCGTGCGTACCAGCATCAGGGAAGACTGCCGCGCCGACCGAGATGGTCAGGCGAATTTCGGCGGGCTGGGGACGTTCACCCATGGTCGCGCCGCTCGCTGCCATCCCACCCATCGCGCCGGTAGACGCACCGGAGGTGGCAAGGGCAGGGCTATTCATCGAGAGGGTCGCATCGACCAGCAGTTTCCGGGCGACGTAGCAGAGTCGCTCCGCCACGACGGCGGCACCCTGCGGGCCCGTGTCAGGCAGCAATACGACAAATTCCTCGCCGCCGTACCGCGCGAAGGTGTCGAAGGAACGGATTTCCAGCGCGAGACGCTGCGCTAGCTCACGCAGCACGGCCGAGCCCGCTTGGTGCCCGTATGCCGCGTTCACCGCGCGGAACCGGTCGACGTCACACATCAACAGCGCGAGCGGCCGGTCCACCCGGCGCGCCCGCTCCACCTCGAGCGCGAGCGTTTCCTGCAGGTAGCGGTGGTTCCACACACCGGTGACCGGGTCGGTCGCCGACAGCCGTTCCAAGCTTGATCGGCCCTGTTCAAGCCCGCTCAGCTCGCGGCGCACGGCATCGAGTTCAGTTGCGGCGCGAGCCGCCGCCTCCCGCAGCCGGGCGGCAAGCCGGGCCACCGCCACGGCGAGCACTAGGCACACCGCGCCGAGGATGAGCAGGCCCCACTGTGTCGCCGTCATGGCGTTCCGGCACCGGTCCCTTCCCGCAGCACAACGGTTAACGATGGTTGCGGCAGGCTGGGCCGGTGAGTACTCCCTTGTCCCCCGACACACACCGACTGGTCGCCCTCAGTGCCGCAGAGCGCCAGCCTTAACCCGCGATGAGATCAAGAATGCCCGAGAGCTCCAACGACAAAGCCACAGTGAGATCACGTTTCGTCAACGATCGGCTCACTTTGGGTAACCATGCGCTGAGCAAAGCGTCGTCAGCGCTCGCGCAGCGACTGTTGCAGACCCCTGAACTGGGCGTATCCGAACCGGATCACGACCTGACGGTATGTGCGTACGCATCGTTCGGTACCGAACCAGACACGACGCACCTGATCGAGGCCTTAGCCGGGCGGGGTGTTCGGGTGCTGCTCCCGGTTCTGCTGCCGGACGCCGACCTCGATTGGGCAGTCTACGACGCACGATTCAAATCCGGCCGATTCGGGCTGCGCGAGCCGGTGGGCGAACGGCTTGGTACAGAAGCGATTCTGGGTGCGGATGTGGTGCTGGTTCCTGCGCTGGCGGTCTCAGACACTGGACAACGACTCGGACGGGGCGGGGGCTCATACGATCGTGCGTTAGCGCGCCTGATGGTGCGTCAGGGTGACGTGCGGCGGTCGCAGCCGTGGATCTGCGCGCTCGTCTATGACCACGAACTCGGGGCGACCTTCCCCGTAGAGCCGCACGATCAACCGGTCGACGCAGCGTGCGCGCCGAGCCGGTTGGTGCGCTTCGCTCGGTCGAACGACCGATAAACGCCCTTAGTCACACGAATCGAGATTTATGATCCGCTCGGCTGAAGCGTCAAGGTCGCACTGGTCGCGGCCTTAACCGCAGAGTCGCCGAATGCCCAGGGCAGCGTCTGGCCAGCTGCCCACAGCGGCGCCTGATCGAGGTAGTTCGGGTTGTCCACGTGCCCAGATTCACCCGTTTGGTTGATCCATCGGGAGCGGTCGAAGTCGGCTAGATCCACGATCATGCGCATCGAGGGCGCGACCGTGACGCGGAAGTTGCCGGAGGACAGGTCCCAGCTCGTGGCATCCACCACGGACGAACCGCCGGCCAGCTCCTCGGCCTGGCCGTTGAGCAGCCATTTGACGACCCCGGGGCCGTCCGTGCCGAGGGTCTGCTCGGTCGGGGTCAGCGTGTGCAGCCGACCCCAGGCCCAGGTTGAGACGTTCTTGCCCAGCCGCGCGGTCAGATCGAGCCTGGCCTTCTTCAGCGCGGCGGTGAGGATGCTGTCGCGGGTTTCCCGTTGCGTGGTCTTCGGGTTGTCCCACCACTCGCTGTCAGGCTGGTTGATGATCGACTCGACCACCGCGAACCAGCGGTCCCCGCCGTCGAAGCCCAGGGTGGAAAGGTCGACACCGCTCGGTAGCTTGGCTTGGAACGTGAGCTTGAGGATCTCGGCCCACACCGCGTTGTAGTACGCGGCTGCGCCTGACGTGGCCGGTTGGGTGTAGTCCCAGTTCTTCAGCAGTGCCTGCGCGGGCTTTGTAAAGGCATCGGTCTTGAGCTTGAGCAGATAAGGCGTCAAAAGCGCGGCCTCGGGGTTGTAGCTGTCGTTCTGGATCGAGGCCATGTCGGACACGCTGATCTTGTGCCCGTTCGAGGTGAGCCGTTTGATGTCGTCTGTAATACGTTGCGACCGGTAGCCGTAGTCCCAGTCGGTCGTCAACGTGTACGGATACGTCGGTCCGACGACTGCGTTGTTGGCGGTGACGATAAAGCCCTGGGCCGGGTCGTACTCATTTGGCAGCGCGGAGAAGGGGATGTAGCCGGTCCAGTCGTACGCGCTGGTCCAGCCCGGTACCGGCCAGCGCCCGTCGCCGCTCTTGCGGATCGGGATGCGACCCGGCGCCTGGTATCCGATATTGCCCTTGGTGTCGGCATAGACGAGGTTCTGCGCCGGGACGGTGAAGTCGGCGGCCGCAGCGCGGAACTCGGTCCAGTCAGTAGCGCGATCAAGCTCGAACAGCGCATCCATCGTCGGATTGGGCTGCAAAGCCGTCCATTGCAGAGCGACGCCGTACTGAATGCCCGGTGCGGCGCCCTGAGCCGGATCTCCGCTGCGCGCGGCCGGAGCGTCCTTGCCGACGAGCTTGTCCGTGTCCGAGGCATCGGAGATTAACGGCCCGTGCCGGGTCGAGCGAACGGTAATAGTCTCCGATTGCTGCCCTGCGACATCGATGGTCTCCGTGTGCTCGGTGAGTGGGTACTCCTTGCCGTCGTAGAGGTAGTCGGCGCCGTCGATCTTCTCCAGGTATAGGTCGCTTACGTCGGCGCCCTCGTTCGTAAAGCCCCAGGCGACATTGGCGTTGTGGCCGATGACGACACCAGGCATGCCGGGGAAGGAGTAACCCGCCACGTCATACGGGCACTGTGTGCCGAGGTTCACGCAGTGCAGGCCGACTTGGTACCAGACAGAGGGCACTGACGGCGCAAGGTGCGGATCGTTTGCCAGCAGCGGCATTCCGGTCGAAGTCAGCGAGCCTGAGACGACCCACGAGTTCGAGCCAACACCGCTGCCTGCCGGATCGGCCGGACCGAGTACCGACGGAATCTGCGCAAGCAACTGCGAGAGCTGGGCGAGTTTCAACTGCGCGGCGGACGGCAGCGCGGCCGCGGCAGTCGCATTCTGTTCGTACGCTGATCCGACGAGCGCGCCTTGAGTGACAATCGTCGAGTGAGTTGAGTACGGGTACGACGGATACAGCTGCTCGATCTGGTCCGCCGACAACGTCTGGGTCAGCAGCGAGCGCGCGATTTCGTTGTCGACGTTCTCGCGCAGATCCCAGGCCATGGCCTCGATCCAGGCCACCGAGTCGACCGGCGTCCACGCCGCGGGCTTGTAGTCGCTGACTGTGCCGACCAGTGGGGCACCGATGATCGTGTACTCGATCGAGAGCGACGAGCCACCGGAGTGGGTCGCGAGATAGTCGTTGACGCCCTGCGAGTACGCCTGCAGGAACTGCTTCGTTTCCGGTTTGAGCTGTGCGTATGACTGTTCGGCTACGGTACGCCATCCGAGCGTACGTACGAATTCGTCGTACTTCAGCGCGCCCGAGCCCAGCATCGACGCGAGCGTGCCTGACGTGATGTGCCGGTCAACGTCCATCTGCCAGAAGCGGTCTTGCGCCTGCACGTAGCCCTCAGCGAGGAAGAGGTCTGCCGAGGACTGGGCGTAAATCTGCGGGATGCCACTCGCGTCGCGCTGAACGGAGACCGGGGCGGAGAGCCCGGTGATCCGCAGAGTGCCGGAGGTTTGCGGGTAAGAGGCGTGCAGGGTGTTCGTGAACGCCCACGCCCCGATTCCAGATCCGGCAAGCAGAACAAGAACCAGTCCGACAGCGATCGCGAGCAGCGTCCGCAGCCGTGTCAATGCCATCGGCTTGCCGGTCTTGGTTGTCGCCGCCTTGGTTGCCGCCGCTGCCGCCCCAGGCTTCGCCGCCCCGCTCGGGTCTGCCGGCGGCGCTGACTCGCTGTCAGCAGGCAAGTCGCCGTCAGCAATGGCCCGTGGCGAGTTCACGCCATTCTGGTTCGCCGTCGTTTCCGTAGCTGTGACCGGCGGCGTCGCCCCGGACGCACGCTGCGTTACGTCGTCCGCTGATGCCTGATCCGCGAGCGCCGCCGCACCTGAGTTTTCCGCCGCCGCGCCCGGGACCGGCTGCTTCGCCCGCTCCTGGCCCGGGACCTGCACATCCGCCTGCCGCGACGGCTCGGGCTCGGTCGCCGCCGCCGGCTGCGCGTCCGAGGGCTGGGCTGCCGAGGGGTGGGTCGCTGACATCGGCCATTCCTTGCGGGTGGGGCGGCAACTGCCGGTCCGGGAGCCGGTCGATCCGGCTCGATTCTGCCTCGGGCCCACACCCTACGGCTTCGGCCCAGTCTTCGAAACGACCGGTCGCCATCGCGGGACCGCCCCTTACCCGGCGTGCGGCAAACGACCTCGCCCGCAAGTATCAGAACCCTGTCAACGCGTCGTCCATAGCCTTCCAGCGTCGATCACGCAACCCTGGCGCCACCATTGCGTGCGACCGCCGAGCCCGACGCGCCGTGCGCCGTGCACCGTTCGGCCTCGTGAGTGGCACACTGAGTAGATCGGTCGACCCGGTTGAGCGGGCGCGAACGGAAAGGTGGGCTGATGGCGGGTCAGCTGGTGGGCCGGCACGACGCCGCCACGCTCGCGGGCGCGGAGGGCGAACGGCAACCGGAGGCCGAGCGCGGGCCGGAGAGTGTGCGCTCATCGCTGCTGTCGCGCGCCGGAATGCTGCTCGGCACCTCGCTGGACACCGGCCGGACCCTTGCCGCGATCGCCGAGCTGCTGGTGCCCTCCTTCGCCGATCAGTGCGTGGTCGATTTGCTTGATGACACCGGGAAGCTGCGTCGAGTGGTGACCGTCCGCATGGACCATGCGCGGTCGCGGCGCACGAGCTCCCCGAGCGTTGCGGATCGTCGGATCGCCTACCCCGACGAACACCCGTGCGCCATCGCGCTGCGTTCAGGCAGACCCGCGCTGTCCAAGACACCGCGTCCTGCAACACCGACCGCGCCCGTGCCTCGTCCTGCGACCGGCGGCCATCCGCTGCTTACGGACGCGGCGGCGGTGATAGCGGTCCCCTTGCTCGGCCCGAGGGGCATCAAGGGCGTTCTCGCGGTCGCGGCGGATGCGCCTGAGCGCGCGTTCGCGCAGAACGACGTGGAACTGGTCGAGGAAGTCGCCGCTCGCGCCGGATTCGCCCTGGAGAACGCGGCGCTTTACGAGAGCATGCGCTCGCTGGCCTTGGCGCTTCAGCACTCACTGCTGCCCGCGCACCTGCCGAACGTCGACGGGATCGCGGTCCAGGTCGGTTATAACCCTGGCGACGAGTCAGATGTCGGCGGCGACCTGTACGACGTGATGGAGCTTTCGTCCGGGCGGGTCGGCATCGCGATCGGCGACGTGCAGGGTCGTGGCGCGCACGCGGCAGCCGTGATGGGCCAGTTGCGTGCCGCGTTGCGCGCGTACGCGGTACTCGACCTCGAACCGGCGCAGGTGCTCACGCATCTCGACGACCTGGTGCAGGGGCTCAACGAGGCGCTGCTGGTCACGTGCGTTTACGCGGTGTACGACCCGTTCACGCGGGAGTGCGTCCTCGCGAACGCCGGCCATCCGCCGCCCTTGCTCGCTGGCGCGCACGGCTGCCACCCGATGGAGGTGCCGCCGGACGTGCCGCTCGGTGTCGGCGGCGTGGGCTTTAACGATCACGCGTTCATCGTCGCGCCCGGCGACACGATCGTGCTGTACACCGATGGTGTGGTCGAGCGGCGCGATCAGTCGGTCGACCAAGGCGTGAGGGCATTGTGCGATGCCCTAGAAGCGATCGGTCCCGGCGCATCGCCGGCTGCCCTATGCCGGGCGACGCTGCGCGCATCGTCAGGGCCGTCCGACGACGACCGCGCGGTGCTGGCAATGCGCACCGACCTAGACCCGCTGCCACTGTGGCGCATTGACGTACCCGCTGATCCGTCTTCGCCTTCGGTTGCCCGCTCGCACGCCCGGTCGGTGCTAAGCGAGTGGTCGAGCGAGGAGCTGTCCGAGACGGTGGAGCTGTTGGTTTCCGAGCTGGTCACCAACGCGGTCCGGCACGCATCCGGTCCAGGCCCGACGCCGCGCGGACCGGTATTCGACGAGGACGCGCCCTTCGAGATCGCGGCGGATGCGGCAGCGGGTGGGCACGAGGCGGAACTCGACCTCGCTGCGCTGGAGCGGGCGCTACTCGGCGACGCGGCGGCGGACGGCCTGCTCGACAACGCGGTGCTCGACGGCGCATTCGTGACCTTGCGAGCCGACCGCAGGATAGAGGTCGTGATGCGGCGCGGCGGGTCGTCGCTGTGGGTAGAGGTGCACGATCAGGACGTGCGGACTCCGCGCGTGCGCACCGCGTCGGCGAACGACGAGGGCGGCCGCGGCCTGTTCCTGGTCGATCAGCTTTCGCGACGTTGGGGCGTGCGCCCGACGCCGACCGGCAAGGCGGTGTGGTTCCAGCTGCCGCTCAAGAGCTGAACGACCGGCGGAGCGGGGGCCGCTGACCTGGCTATGCGGCAGCTGAGGACGAGTTGCCGCTGCTGCTCTTGCTGCTCGAGCCGGAGCTTGACGAGGTTGAGGGCGTCGCCGTGGAGGAGGACGAGCTCGACGCGGAGCCGGACGAGCTGCTCTCCGAGGAACTGGTTGAGCTGCCGTTGCCATTGCTCTTGCTCGTCGCCCCGGCGCTCGACGGTGACGAGGACGACCTGCTGTCGGTGCGGTAGAAGCCCGAGCCCTTGAACACGATTCCGACCGCGGAGTAGACCTTCCGCAGGGCGCCCTGGCAGTTCGGGCAGATCGTGAGGGATTCGTCGGTGAACTTCTGGACGACTTCGAGACCTTCACCGCACTCGGTGCACTGGTACTGGTACGTCGGCACGGTCCGCTCCTGGGCTAGCACTCAACCACTACGAGTGCCAAGTTTGCGCCATCCGAGCCTTTCCTGTCCACCGAAGCGCTCGCGGACTCAACCAAGCTGCTGTTGAGCGTCAGGTCTGGGTCTTGTGGCGCGCGCCGCCGCATCCACAATCTGCAGAGAATCTCTTCCTGTGGATAACTCCGGAATCAGCCACATTTGTCAGTGCCGCCACCGATCATGGAATAGAGGCGGCATCCCGCCGGCCTCGCGAAAGCAAGGAGGAAGCACCATGTGCCCGATGCACTCGAACTATCCCGGCACATCCCCGCGCGCTGTGTCCTCGCACTCTATGTTCCCGGGCTACGGCAGCGAGATGTTCGGTGCGCGCGACGTGCCCGCCGTTCCGCAAGACATTCGCCCGTTGATCACCCGTCACCGATTACGCAGGCAACGTAGACGCAAGGCCGCGACGCTGCTGACCGGTGCCTCCATAGCGCTCGGCGTGGCCGCGCTGCGCCCGCCGAACGCCTCGGCGCAAAGCGGCAAACCGCCAGCGCCGATCACTCACACCGAGCGGCAGACGGCTCAAAATCCCGTCATGGTGCACCACTCCGCGCCGGACTAACCGCGTCACGCCGCCCGGCCGTCATCAGCCGGCCACCGCGTTAGCGCGCTCGCGCCTACGTCGACGGGATCCGTCAACGTCACGTGGTTCCCCTGCCGCCTTAGTCGCCGCCGTAGTGGGGCGGGCGATCCCGAAGGAAGCGGTCCAGGTCTTCCGCATCGGAGGCGCCAGGACTGTCGCTCCAGGTGCGTTCGCCCCAGCCGATATCGAGGTCGTCGCGCGTCTGCTCCAGACCGGAGGCAGAGGTGAGGACCGGCAGGTCGTCGCGTCCCCAGGACTCGTCCAAGTCGTCTTCCCAGTCACCCATAGCGGCTCCCATGTTAGTCGGAGCGGTTAAACGGCAGGTGGCGCTGGGGCGGCGTCACCGTGCCACGACTGCCACAACCGGGCGTACGCACCATCGGCAGCCATCAGCTCCCGATGCGAACCAAGTTCGGCGATCAGGCCGCCTTCGACGACCGCAACCCGGTCCGCGTCGTGGGCGGTGTGCAACCGGTGGGCGATCGCGATCACGGTGCGGCCAGCAAGCACGGCGGAGAGCGAGCGCTCGAGGTGCCGGGCGGCGCGTGGGTCGAGTAGCGAGGTCGCCTCGTCGAGCACGAGTACCTTGGGGTCGACGAGCAGCAGCCGAGCGAGGGCTAGCTGCTGAGCCTGCGGCGCGGTGAGCGCGATGCCGCCCGAGCCGACGCGCGTGTCGAGTCCGTCAGGAAGGGCTGCAGCCCAGCCGTCCGCGTCCACCGCCCGGAGAGCACGCCACAGCTCATCGTCGCCATCCGACGCAGTGCGCGAGACGGACTCGCCAACGCCCGGCTTCCCCTCGCCGCCGCCGGACACCTTGTCGTCGCCAATCACCACGCCGAGTTGGAGATTGTCACGCACCGTTCCGGCGAAGACGTGGTGGTCCTGCGTCACCAGGACCACCTCGCCACGTAACTCGTCCAAAGGCAGCTCGATCAGCGGAGCTCCGCCGAGGGCGATGGTGCCGGCGCGCGGACCGTGGATGCCGGCGAGCAGGCGACCGAGCGTCGACTTGCCTGCGCCGGAGGGGCCGACCATCGCGAAACGTTCGCCGGGCCGCACGACGAGGTCCACTCCATGCAGCACGTCGCGGCCCTCGACGTACGCGAATCGCACCCCGCAGCCGACCAGGTCCCGTGGCGCTCGGACCACGTGGTCGCCCTCCGCACGGTCCGGCGGAACCTGGGCCACCCCGAGTAGGCGGGCCAACGAAGCTCCGCCAACCTGCAACGTGTCCAACCAGTCGAGGAGGGTGTTGAGCGGAACCATCAGCTGCTGGATATACAGCGTGACCGCGGTGACTTGAGCCAGCGTCACCCAGTGACGCGAATAGGCGTACCCCCCGAGCAGAAGGGAGCCGGCCACCGGCACGACATAACTGAATTCCTGTACCGGCCAGAGCACCGTGCGCAGACTCAGCGTGTACAGCTCCGCCGCATACGAGCCGCGGATATCCTCGTCCGCACTCGCGATTCGGCGCTGCTGTAACCCGAATGCCTCGACCGTGGCCGCTCCTTCCACGGTCGCGGTCAGGCCATCCGTGATCCGCGCGTATGCGGCGTTCTCCCGCAGGTAACCTGCGGTGGCACGACGCAGATACCAGCGGGTGACCAGCGCCAGCGGCGTGACCACGATGAGAATCACCGCGGAGAGCAGCGGCGAGACCAGCGCGGTCGCGCCTAGGGTCAGCAGCATGGTCACCACCGCGACCAGGATTTCCGGCGCGGCCATCTGCGCCGAGCGTCGCAACGCGTCTACGTCACGCGAGGCCCGGGTCACCAGGTCGCCGCTGCCAGCGCTCTCTACGGTCGAGAGTGGGAGGGCAAGCACCTTCTGCACGAAGTCCTCGCGCAATTCGGCGAGGACAGTGGTGCCGAAGCGCCCTGCGGCCATGTAGGCGTATCGGGTCAGCGCGGTCTGCAGCACCACGAAGCCCGCGAGCGAGGCAGCCACGATGTCGATATGGCTGATCGTGGTCCCGTCTTGGACGCCTTGCACTAGCTGTCCGAGCAAGCGCGGGCCGACGAGCCCTGCGACTGCCGCCAGCGAGTACAGGGTCATGGTCACCACGAGCGCGCGAGGGTGGCGTGCCGCGATCTCCCGTGCATAGCGGCGCACTTCGCGTGGGTTCGCGACCGGGAGAATACGAGCGCTCATTCATCCTCCCCGCGGGTCACGACGGCGGCGTAGCGAGGCTCTGACAGCAGCAGGTCGCGATGGGTGCCGACTGCCGCAACGCGCCCGTCCTCGACGTACGCGACAATGTGCGCGCGGTCGAGCAGGAGTGGACTGGTCGTGAACATGACGGTCGTTCTGCGCGACGTGGCAGGCGGGCCTGCCGGCGGTGCGGACGTAGCCAGCGGCGTCGCGGAAGCGGCGACAGGCGATTTCGCCGTGCCGTTCGCAGGGAGCGATGCTGCGGACGTAGCCAGCGGTGTTGCATGTGTGGCGACGGTCAACGGCACTGCACCATCTACCGCTGTTGCCACCGAACCCAAAGCCAAAGTCACAGCCGGAACCAGACTTGGAGCCGAGGTCGAAGGCGAAGACAAAGTCGACGTCTGAGTCATCGTAGCCTGAATCGAAATCTCCGTGCCGACGCAGCCGCGCGCCGCCTGGTTCATCAATTCCGCGTCCGCTTCCACTGCCGTGCCTGCGTCCGCTTCCGTCTCCGTTCCCGTTTCCTGTCCTTCTTCGCGCAACGCCGGGCGCCCGGCTCGTCGTCCAAGCTGCGCTTCCGGAACCCCTGACGCCTTATGCACGTCCGACACCTTCAGCGCCGCTGCCGCCGCCATCAGCCTCGACTCGACAAGCCCTTCACCTACTCCCGCCAGCACACTTGCCAGGGCACCGCCGCGACCCTCCGCGTGCAACGCAGCCAGGTTCTCCGCGATCCGCGCTTCCGTGTGCGCGTCCACCGCGCTCGTGGGTTCGACAAGCAGCGTGATCTCCCGTTGGGCAAGGAGCGCCCTCGCCAGTCGCAAGCGCTGGAGCTGTCCACCGGAGAACGTTCGGCCGCCGTCTACCACCTCGGTCGCCAAGCCGTCCGGCAGCGCCTCGACTACGTCTCGGGCCGATGCAGCGTCGATAGCGGCGCCGATCTCAGACTCCGTGGCACGCCCACCCGTGTCGAGCTCATCGCGCAACGTGCCGGTGAAAAACCGGTCGCTGTTGCGCGAAAGCAGAATTCGTTTCCGCACCTCGGTGACCGGCACCGCAGCCAGCGGCACGCCACCAAGCGTCGGTGCCCCCGCGTCCTCGAAGCGCGCCAGACGAGCCGCCAGTGAGTCCGCGTCGCGCGGGTCCGCGCAGACCACGGCGAAAAGTGAGCCGGGCGCAATCCGCAGCCCTGACTCCTCGTCGGCAAGCGTGGCACCTGTCGGCAGCTCATGCCCAGCTGTGCTATCCGGATCGTTGATTTCCGGGCTTAGATTCAGGATCCGCACCACTCTCCGCGCCGCCACGTGTGCGCGGGTCATATTGTCGGCGGCTTCCATCAACGTCCGTAGCGGCGTCGCAAGGAACGCCGCGTATCCGTAAAAGGCCACCAGTTCGCCCACGGTCAGCTTGCCGTCAAGCGCGAATCTCGCCGCGAGGAAGGTGACAGCGGCGACCATCACGCCCGGCATCAGCACCTCGACCGCCGCCAGGCCCGACTCGACCCGGGTGACCGCGACCGCCGCCGCGCGCAATCCCTGCGACTCGCTCCGGTAGCGCTCCGCGAACGCCGCCTCCCCGCCGATTCCACGCAACACCCGCAGCCCGGCCGCGATGTCGATCGCCCGCGCCGTCAGCTCCCCCTGCCGGACCCGGAAGTGCTGTTGCCGTTCGTGCAGTGGTCGCAGCAGAAATCCGGTGAGCGCCGTGACGATTGGCACTCCGACCAGCACGATCAAACCGAGCGGCACTGATGTGGCCAGCATGATGACCGCGACGGCGATGATGGCGACAATCGCTCCGGCCAGCCGCGCCGTGACATCGAGTCCGCCGCCGATCTCAGCGACGTCCGAAGTCCCCACCGCGACCACATCGCCGGCCGCGACCAACTTCGGCAGCGTCGCGCCTAGCCTGACCGCCTGCCGCGTGACCACCTGCACCGTGCTGTATCCAGCCCCGAGGAAGTTCACCAGTGCATTGCGATGGCGCAGGATGCCCGACGTCGCGGTCGTCGCGCCCAGCGCGAGCACCGCCGCTGACCACCGCAGCAGCTCCCCCGAGTTTCGGTGGGTGATCCCGGCGTCGATGGTGCGCCCGATCACCGCCGGCATCAGTGCCTGCGAGACCATCCACAGCACGCCGAAGACCATGCCGCCGAAGATGGTCGCGCGCTGGTTCCGGACCAACCACAGCAGGTACCGCGTCGCGGATCGAGCGTCGGGTTGGCCGGGATCCGGCACGGGAAGGCGTCGCATGGCACCTTCACCGTAAGGTGCGTAAAAGAGGGTCGCACCTGATTTAACCGCCGAGCGAGGGGACGGGATCAGCCAGTGGACGGCATCGAACTGACCGGCCGGACGCTGACTCCGGAGCAGGTCGTGCTGCTCGCGAACGGCGCCGCACGAGCGCGGATCGCTCCAACGGCCCTAGCACGCGCCAGCGCGTCTGCCACTGCGGCCGAGCGCATCGCGGCACGTCAACCTGTGTACGGGCGCACCACCGGCGTCGGCGCCAACCGTACGCAGCGCGTGGCGGACGGCGACCTCGGCCACGGTCTACGGCTTCTGCGCAGCCACGCCGGCGGCATCGGCCGACAGGTCAGCACCGAGGCGACTCGCGCTATGCTCACGGTCCGCGCGAATCAACTCCTCGCAGGCGGGGCCGGTCTGCACCCCGCGATCATCGAGGCGATAGTCCAAGCGCTCAACGCCAACGCGCTTCCGGTGATCCACGAATACGGCGGACTAGGCACCGCTGACCTGACCGCCCTCGCCGAACTGGGTCTCACCCTCGTCGGCGAGGCTCCTTGGTCAACTACCGCGCCGACGGACGGCGTCAACGGTGCTCCGCCCTCACCGGTCCACATCACATCCGGCGACGCACTGGCTCTGATGAGCAGCAGTGCCCTAACAATCGGCCGGGCGTGCCTCGCCTGGCAACAAGCTTCTCGCTTGATCTGCGCAGCGCACGCCGTCGCCGTGCTGAGTGTCTTCGCCCTCGATGGTTCGACCGAACCGTTCAGCCAAGCCGTTCACGATCGCAGGCCGCATCCAAGCCTGATGCGTTCGGCAGCTATCCTCCGTGCCCTGCTCGAGGATCAGCCAATCAAGGCCGCTCGCATTCAAGACCCGTATGCAGTGCGCTGTATTCCGCAGGTACACGGCGCGGTGCTTGAGGCGCTCGGCTCGGTCGAACGGATCCTGCAGGTCGAGGTCAACGTCGCGGCAGAGAACCCACTGGTTGTCGCGAGCGGCGTTAACGACGGCGAAGACGCACCCACGAACTCACCAGCGACCTCGACCACAAACGGAATCGGAATCGGAATCGGGGACGAAAACGAGGCCGTCTATCACCATGGCGGCTTCCATCAGGCGCTGCTCACGCAGGCGCTCGATGCGTTGAACCTGGCGCTCCTTTCCGTGGGGCAGCTTTCCCTGGCGAGGCTGGACTTGATGTTCCATCCCGAGTTCACCGGTCTACGCCCTTTCCTCGCCGACGGTGAACCAGCCAGCTCCGGCGTGATGATCCTCGAAAACGCGGCCCACGATGCCCTGTCGGAGCTCCGCAACGCCGCCATGCCTGCGGGGCTAGGTCACGCGACACTTTCCCGAGGCGTCGAAGACCACACGCCTTTCACCAGCCAATCGGCGCGTCAAACGATTCGCGCAGCCGAGGCGCTCCAACTTGTTCTCTCCACAGAATTGGTCGGCGCGATGCGCACCCTTCGCCTGCGCGGCCGAAAGCCCTCAGCCGCAACGCCGCTGGCGGACCTGTACGCGATCGCGGAAGTACTCGACCCTCACACCGGCGACCGCCCGTCAACCGCTGACGTCCACCAAGCGGCGAGCCTGCTTGCTCGCCTCGCCTGCGCTGTAACCGAGATGGAGCGATAGGCACGAGCCCGCGGTACCCGCCCCACCGAGACGGCGGGCGCGCGGCGCGCGATAGTGAGCGAGAGCGCGACGACACACTGACCGGCTAGGAGGGCGGACGGCGGGATGGACACGACCTTGCTGGTGCCGTGGGACGAGGCGCTGACGTCGTACGACTTTGGGCACGATCACCCGCTAGCGCCGGTGCGCGTCGCGCTGACCATGCGGCTGGCGCGCGAGCTAGGCGTGCTCGATGCCGCGGGCGTTGTCATGGCGCCGGTGACGGCGGCGACGGATCGCGTTCTCGAGCTCGTCCACGGTCCGGAGTACATCGCCGCGGTGAAGAACGTCGCACACACCACGCGCTCCGAGCGCAGCCGCTACGGATTAGGCACGGACGACAATCCAGTGTTTCCCGGCATGCACGAGGCCTCGGCGCTGGTCGTCGGAGCGAGTGTGGCGGCGGCGGACGCGGTCTGGTCCGGTGCCGCCGACCACGCGGCGAACATGGCCGGCGGGCTGCACCACGCCATGCGCACGCACGCGTCAGGGTTCTGTCTCTACAACGATGTCTCAATCGCCATCGCGCGGCTGCTTGAGCAAGGGGCGGCCCGAATCGCCTATGTAGACATCGATGCGCACCACGGTGACGGCGTACAGTCAGCGTTCTACGACGACCCCAGGGTGCTGACAATCAGCATGCACGAGCATCCCAGTACCCTGTTTCCCGGCACGGGACTGCCGGAGGAGTCGGGCGGCCGGGACGCCCAGGGCATGAGCGTGAACGTTGCCCTGCCTGCCGGCACCCGGGACGCACACTGGCTGCGCGCGTTCGACGCGATCGTGCCGCCGTTGCTGAAGGCTTTCCGGCCGCAGATCCTCGTCACCCAGCACGGCTGCGACAGCCACGCGCTCGATCCGCTCGCGCACCTGATGCTGACGATCGACGGGCAACGTATGGCCGCCGAGGCACTACACCGGCTCGCCCACGAGCACGCTGAAGGCCGCTGGCTGCTCTTCGGCGGAGGTGGCTATGCGGTGGTCGACGTGGTGCCGCGGATCTGGACCCACGTGCTGGCCGAGGCTGCGCACCGACCCATCCCGCCGGACACCGAGCTGCCGGAATCGTGGCGCTCGTTCGCCGCGCAGCGCGCCGGACGGCTCGCACCGCGATCGATGAGCGACGGACAGCAGCCGCAGCCGCGCCCCTGGGCCAACGGCTTTGACCCGGCTGACCCGATCGATCGCGCGGTCTTGGCCACCCGCCGCGCCGTCTTTCCGCAGCACGGGCTCGAAGTCATGCACTGACGACGAACTGACACGCGCTGATGCGCACGGAGCGGAGCCTTCGCGGTCAAAGGTTCTGGGCATGGTCGAGGCTGGGCACCCAGTCAGACACAGGCGAAATTGCCGGAACGGCGATCGCTCGCCTGAGATCTCGGAATGTAGTACCTGCGCTCAGCCCAAGGCCAACCGCCGACCGCCAGCCACAGTCCGGCGTCTCTGTTCCAGAACTGTCGCAAAGCCTTGTCCACCACGACATGGCCGAACCGCGATAATTCCGACGAGCCGGGGCCGTCCGGGGTGATGTCTGATTTTTCGAAGATCGTGGGGGCGTCGGTGATTCGTCATCGTAGGCTTACACGCTCCGTGGCCGCCGTCATGGCCATCGGAGCCGCCATTTGCCCGCTGAACCCGGCATCGGCCGGCGCCTCGGCCGTCAGAGCACCGAGCACTGGAAATTCTGCTCAGGTGATGAAGGAGCCAGCGAAGCCTCCTGCCTCCGTCCTCAACGGGACCGTCAGCAGCCCGCCAAGCAAGTCGCGCCGGGTCGACTCCGTCCCCGTCACCACGCGCAAGAGCGCCAAGACCATGTCGCGCGCTGGCACCGCGAACGGCGGCGCAACGATTTACGTGAAGCTGGCGAACGCGACCTGCGCCACCGGTACCGGAGCAGGCACCCAGGCGAGCCCGTACTGCTCACTGCAGGACGGCGTGAACGCTGCGGCGTCCGGTGACACGATCGACGTGAGCGGCTCGAGCAATGCCAGCTTCACCACACCCGTGACGGTGACGACATCGAATATCTCCATCGTCGGGGTCGGCACCGGCGTGCTCATGTCCATGAGCTCCAACTTGGGCGCGTCCACGCTGACCCTCCGCGGCGTGACCGGCGTGACCGTCTCCAACATGGGTTTCGTCTCCCCGCAGTTCGGTATCGCGGTCGTCGGGTCCTCCGGCGTCACCCTGAGCGGCGACTACCTCGATGCGTTGAGCATCGACGGCGCCTCGTCCGGTGTCTCGGTGACCCGCAGCTTCCTCGCTGCGTTTGACGGCGAGCCATATGCACAGCAGAGCACGATCGCTTCCGGCGCGAGCGGGATCACATTCGCGGGCGATGTGTTCGCCGGCACCGGGATCCAGGCCACCGGTGTGACCGGCCTCGACATCACCGGCAACACGATTCAGCGCGGCTGCAACCCCGGCGTGGATATCGAGGGGACGTCGACCTCTGTCTTCCTCGAAAACGACCTGATCGAGAACGGCAACGACGAGACGGCCACGGCCGGCGGCGGAGGCAGCGGGGCCAACGCATCCTGGTGCATAGCAGTCAAGACCTTCTCCCCGAGCGTCATCGTCGCGGCGGGATCGACGCCCGGCGTGACGACGGACTACAACGACTTCTACACCGTCGGGGGCTACCCCGCCGCGCCCCTCCCGACCGTGCTCTACGACTGGAGTGGTACGAGCTACCCGACGTTGGCCCAGTTCCAATCCGCCGTCCCGACCCAGGCCGCGCACGACACGTTCGACACCATCGGGGCCAGCCTCGCGTTCGTCATGCCGGGCGTACAGCAGTACGTCAACGGGCCGCCGATCTGGGGCTCGCCAGCGATCGGATCGGCGAACCCGAGCGCACCCGGCGCGCTCTCGTCGGACTTCAACGGTGTCAGCCCGTTCAATTCCCGCGGCGCGATCCAATACGTCTCACCAGATCCGGAACTGGCCTTGACCCTCACCGCGCGGGACACCAGTGGGTTCACCGTGTTCTTCGACGCACAGCAGAACATCAAGAACGTCACCCTTTCGGAGACGATCTGGTGGGGCGACGGTTCGACTACGGCGGTCCCCTCGTTTTCGGGACTCAGCACTACAGGTGGTGTCTGGCACACGTACTCGAAACTGGGGACGTACACGATCAAGGCCACGGTCACGGACAACGCCGGTGACACCGTCACCAATACCTTGACGATCCAGACCGCCGGCACCGAATACGTCCCCTACGGACCCACCCGCGTGCTCGACACCCGCAACGGGACCGGAACACAGGGCTCGACGAACCCCGTGGCCGCGGGTGCGACGCTGAAATTGCGGCTGGCCGCTGTGGGCGGAATTCCCGCGAACGTCAGCGCCGTGGCGCTGAACCTGACGGTGGCCCAGCCGACGGCCGGCGGCTACATCACCGCCTACCCCTCCGGCGGATCCCGGCCAACCACCTCGAGCGTGAACTTTACGGCGGGGCAGACCGTGGCGAACATGGCGGTCGTGCCGGTCGGCGCGGACGGCACGATCGAGCTGTACAACGGCAGCGGCGGGACGGCCGCGTTGGTCGCTGACGTCAGCGGGTACTTCATTACGGTCAACGCGCAGGGATATACGGCGGCGTCACCGGCCCGGCTCCTCGACACGCGCGACGGCACCGGCGGCTACCCGTACGCGACGGTCCGAGCGGGCACCCCGGCGCGGCTACAGATCGCCGGAGTCGACGGCATCCCGGCTGGCGTGACAGCGGTCGCGCTCAACCTCACCGTCGCGGGACCGTCGGCCGGCGGATACGTCGCGGCGTACCCCGACGGTCAAGACCAGCCGACCGTGTCGAACTTGAACTTCACCGGCGGCCAGACCGTCGCGAACGCGGCGATCGTCCCGGTCGGTGCAGACGGCTCCATCGACCTGGCGATCGCGGGCGGCCCGGCCCGGCTGATCGCTGACGTGTACGGCTACTTCAGTCCGTCGGGCGCCTCAGCCTATGTTCCGGCGTTCCCATACCGGGTCTTTGACAGCCGCCAGACACCCAACGGCGCGCTGCTCGCCGGGTACACCTACCTCGTCGCCGTGGCCCCGGAGGTGACAGACTTCAGATCCGGAGTCTCGGCCTTCACCGGCGCTGTGATCAACACGACCGTCACGCGGCCGACCGCCGGCGGCTACCTGACCGTGTTCCCAGACACCAGCGACTTGGGCAATCAACCGCTGACCGTACCACCCACCTCGACGCTCGACTTCACGCCGAACGCCACGGTGGCGGACCTCGCGCTGCCCGCCCTACCGCAGGACGGAACGGCGGACTTCTACAACGGCAGCGGCGGTTCGCTCCAGCTGATCGTGGACGTCAGCGGCTACTTCATCGCCGGGTAGCGCGCCGCTCGCGTGGGGAGATCGGCGGCTGATCACAGAGGGCTGTGATCAGCCGCCGATCGCTGTCCGGTCTGTTGGCATGATCGGGCCCCGCCGTTGCGCGATCCCGATGAGACGAGTAGAGGATCTGCGCCGCCGGGCGGAATGCGGCACGCACCGACCGCGACACCATCGCCTGCAAGGGCGGACTCGTGATCAACCGGCAAGACGACGGCACCACACCCACCCGCCCCTGGATACGTTCCGCGGACAACGCTGCCTGGCGCGAGCTGTGGACCGCGCGCGGGCGCGTCATCGAGCGCATCTACCTCTTTGACGGCACCATCCAACTGCTGCCGCTGCCGATCCGCGAGTTCCGACGCTGCGGAAAGGTCACCTTCCGCTGGTACCACGTCCTCGACGTTTCCTGCAGAAACGGCCTCCACGAACCCAGCATCCCGGTGCAATCACCACCATCTACTTCCGCATGGAGCGGTAGGAGAGTTCGCGATCAAGCTCCTCCAGCTGACCGCGGCCGGTAATCGCCGAGCCGTCCACCACGATCCGGTAACCTGTCCCCTGAGCGTTCCCACATGGCGCCAGGGGACAGGTAGCGTCCAATGGGGCTCGGGTGCGCTCACAACCTTGCTGAGAACTGGCGAAGTGCTATAGGCACGCATTTCCATCCACGTTCTCACCAAGCCCCGCCCACGTGGGATGTGATGAAAACTCCTCTGCAGCTGGTCAGCGCTTCTAGCGCGCTAGATCTGGAAACGCGATCAGTGCAATCTGGGAACGTCTCAGGTCAAAGGCCTTGTCGGGCGTGTCCATGCCGCCCGGCGGCAGATCCGCCTCAGCGTCCGTGCGACGAGCCATCCGCCACCACGCGTCCAGGATTCGACGCCGCACGCCGCTGTTATCGCATCGTGCGCGGGGACGGGCCCGAAGAAGTCCGGGTACTGACGCGGAAGTCATTGATCGGTGAGCCTAACAAGCCTTAATACGGCGTCTTCGGACCAAGTCCGACGTTGACCAGCCACAGATCGATCGGCGCCCCATAGACCTGCTCGTTAAGAACCTGGTGGGAGGCTGCCACGACCCGCTGGAGCCGGACCACCACGACCGGCGATGGGTCGCGCCCGGCTCCACGCGCAGGGCACACGCTCGGTATCAGCGATCACACTCGTCGAAGGTGCGGCGCATCTCATCCGGCAACCACGAGCTTTGCGGGACACGCTTGCCTTTAAGTTTGAAACTCAGTCAGGCGACCGTATCGTCCCCGTCGAAAGCCCCTATTTCGACATCACTACCTTCAGTCATCCGCAGCGGCAGCCATTGGCAGCACTCGAGGTCCCACACGACACCGGGG
>NZ_DATNGK010000025.1:0-13482 GCF_035605935.1 Actinocrinis sp.
TCCCGTTGAGCGCACCGCGTTGACCATGCTCTGCATGCCGGCGACCTGGTAGCCGATCCCGTTACAGGTGCCGCCGTTGCGCCAGCACGCCCATCCGGAGGACTCGCTTCCGGTGGCGCGCTCCGGGTAGGGCTCGTTGAAAAGATCGAAGACGACCGCGTTGTTGCCCTTGAAGGTGTTGGCGACCGAGGTCCAGAACGGGATGGCCTGCGCGGCGTCCGGCATCGGCTTCTGGCAGGTGGCCTGCGCCGAGGAACAGCCGGAGGAATTGCCGGTGTACACCCCGTCGGTCCAGTGCAGGTCCAGGATCGCCACGATCCCGTTCGCATTCAGCAGGCTGATGTACGACTTGACCGCGTTGATGTAGTTGGAGCCCCGGTAGGCGGAGTTGACGTACGACTCGCCGTTCCAGCACGCCTCGTTCAGCGGTACCCGCTCCGCATCCACCGCGGCGCCCCAGGACTTCATCGCGTTGATCGATGCCTGGTCGACGGGACCGCTCCAGATCCCGGCGTTCTGCACGCAGGCGAACTCGCCGCCGGAACGGTTCATGCCATGCAGGACCACTTGGCTGCCGTTTTGGTCAACGAGTTTATTGCCCGACACGTGCAGCTGCGGCGCGGCGGGCGCCGCCTGCGCGGTCGGGGATAGAGCAAGCAGACCCATTGTGGCCAGAGTCCCGGCGAGCACCGCCGCTGGGACACCGCGACGAGACAACGAGAGCCTCATCGCTCTCCTTCCGTCAGAGTTACAAACGTTGCAATGAAGCACGACGCAGGAAACCCGCGACAGCCGACGCCGTCAAGTGCCGATCGACTGTGCTGCGGTCGACGGACGATCGGCCCGCCGTTTCTCAGGACCGCGCAGGCTCCGACGCACTGCCCGAATCAATCAAGGCAGTATTCGAATTACGTTCGATCGACTGTGCACTGCCGAGCGCGGGGCGGAAGGTCGTGTCGACGGACCACGTGACCCCTGACTAGGCATCAACAGAGGTCAGAAGTCAGCCGCACAGCGGGCGCTTCACCCTGATCGCCAACGCGGCATGTCCCGACCTAGGGCGGCGTCGCACAGAAAGCGACAACATTTCACGTCATATCCACAGGACTCGACCGGAACGCACGCCTCCGTGGGCGGCTATGCGGGCGTCTCGTCGAGCAGCGGTCGGACGGTGAAAGTTGCCCGAAAAACAACCGCGCACGACGCAAGAGCGTCAACGGTCAGCAGGCGCAACCGCAGTCGATGCGCGCACTACCAACGAGGGCTGGAAGAGGACCTCGCGGTGCGTGTGATCGCTACGCGCCTCATCCAAGAGCAGGTCAGCCGCGGCGTAGCCGAGCTGGTAGATGGGTTGGGCCACCGTGGTCAGCGACGGCGAGAGCCGGGCGGCGAACTGCAAGTCGTCATAACCCACGACGGACATGTCCGCCGGTACGCGCACGCCGACGCTCTCCAGCCCACGCAAAACATCCAGGGCGACAGTGTCATTCACGCACAGCACAGCTGTCGGACGCGGCGAGGCGTTGAGGATCATCTCGATCGCCTGCGGCGGCAGCTCGGGCGGTTCGATCGGCATGCGTACGTCCAGCAACGCCTTGTCGGAATCGAGCCCGGCAGCGGCCAACGCCTGGAACATGCCCGCGCGCCGTTGCTTGACCGACACGGCGTTGACGCTCCCGCTCAGGTAGGCGATCCGGCGGTGCCCCAGCGCCAGCAGGTGCTCCGCCGCGAGCCGACCACCGAGCACGTCGTCGACAGTCACGCAACACAGATCCGTGCGCCCCCGCGGATGGTCGACCAGAACCACCGGCGTGCCCCGGCGGCTGAGCTCCTGCAGGCGGGTCAGATCAGGATCGATCGGCGCGACGATCACCCCGCGAACCGCCTGCTCCTCCAGCAGACCCAGCAACCGCCGTTCCTTTGCCGCGTCCAGGTCGGTGCTCCCGGCCAGCACCAGGCACCCCTGATCGGTCAACCGGTCCTCGATACCCCGGTTGACCTGCGCGTAAAACGGGTTGGCCAGATCCAGCAGGACGCTGCCGACAATTGCGCTCGGGACGCCCCGCAGCACCCGCGCCGGACCGTTGCGCACGTACCCGACCCGTGCCATCGCCTCCTGTACACGGCGACGCGTCTCCGGCGCGACGATGGCCGGACGACTCAATACATTGGCGACCGTCGAGATGGAGACCCCCGCCACCCGCGCGACATCGCGCATCCCCCCGCGACGCGCACTGCTGTCCTCAACCAACGCAACCCTCTCAGCCAGCCGCTAACCCGCTGCAGAGCAACTGCTGGCAATCTTGCCATCCGCCGCACCGCACGAGCCCGCCGCAGCGGCCCAGGGGCGCCGGACTATGCGCCTGAACGCTCGCCCACCGACCTCAGCCACTACCGGCCGGCTTGGGGAACTGCTCCACCTGTACGTTTCCGACCCGCTTCGACTTGTCGTTTCATGCGCGAATCCGTGGGATACCGCGCCATCGCAGATGTCACGCGGCTTGCGTGAAGCGCATCCGTGTGCGGGAGATCCGCGATGCGGTCATCCCGTCATCCGGGCGCGGCCGGATGACGGGCGTAGGGTTGGCGACCGGCTAGTGGTCGTAGTCGTCGTTGTCGTTGTCGTGTTTTTCGTCGCGCCTCCGGTCGGGTTCCGCACTGCCTCGCTCCGCCGCTGCCGCCGCCGGAGCCGGTCGGGAGCCGACGAGCAGCAGGCAGAACACCGCGATCGTGGCGGTCAGCCCGCCGAGCAGCAGGACCGGACTGAGGGTCCGGATATTGCTGCTGTCAGCAGCCTGCTGCGCCTGGACCTGAGCGTCGGGTGGTGTCGACTTCGATACCGACGGTGCGGCTGCGGGCGCTGCGGCGGCGCCAGAGTTCGACGACGCGGGACCCGCCGCGGTGGTGGCTGTGTTTGCATGCGCCTGCACACCGGCTGGAGCGGCAGGCGCGGAACTGTGCGTACGAATCGGGGCGGTGGTGGCCGGTGCCGGCGCCTGGACGATCACTTCGGCTCGCATGTCCGGATGCACCGTGCAGTAGTACATGTACATTCCTGGCTGCGTGAAGGTGTGGCTCCAGGACTGACCCTTCGACAGGTACGGCGAGTTCAGCGACTCGGGGCCGCTGGTGGTGGTCACGGTGTGCGGGGCGGTGTCCTGGTTGGTCCAGGTGATCGTGTCGCCCTCCTTCACGGTGAGCGACGCGGGAGCGAAGGCGTAGTTGGACATCTGCACGCTGTAGTGCGCCGCCGCGGCCGGCTCGGTGGACGGCAGCTTGGCCGGCTTGAATCCGAGAGCGAGCACCGCGGCGAGCACTGCGACGGCCGCACCGGCCGCCAGTGCCATGCGCGGGCCGATGGTCAGCGGCGGGCGGGCCGGATCGCAGGACGGCGGCGCGGGATTGCGCGGCGCGAGCGGTTTGGTCATCGGAAGTCCGCCGCGAGCAGGACGCGCAGGTGCCCGGCCGGGACGGTCCACGGCAGTCGGAACTCGGTCGCGGCGCGCAGCGCGCCGTAGTCGAGCCGCCCGGTGCCGAGAATAAGGAGTCTGTCGCGTCCACGCCCGACGACCCGGCTGTCCAGGGTGAGCGGAATCTCCTCGCCGCGCAGGTGAAGAGTGCCGGGCATGGTGATCCGTCCCGGCTCGCGGCTGTCGAAGCCGGTGGATTCGAAGCGGATGACCCGGTGCTGGCGCACGGCGAGGCCGCGCGGCCCGGTCAGCCGCCTCGTAGCCAGCGGACGGGTGGTGCGCAGGGAACGGGCGCTGGCCTCGATGGTCATATGGGTGCGCCGCTCGTCCTCGTCGACCACGAGGCTGGTGTCGAGCACGGCGAAGCGGCCGCACAGCGTCGTCAGCGGGCCCGCGGCCGCGCGGAGCTCGAAGACGCACCGGCCGGGGCGCGTCCGGTAGGTGCCGGGATCCGGCAGGACGACTGGACGGGACGGGCGCGGGGGCAGCACGAGGGTTTCGGTAGTCATCGCGTCCTCTTCGGACTGAGTTCGGTGCGCGGAGGGGAGAATGGGGGCGGTGGACCGGCCGACTTCCACTCGGCCGGTCCACCGCCGTTCCGGCGGCTGGTGGTGCGCGAGGACGTGCGGTCTGCGGTCAGCAGCTGCCGGTGAGCACGCCTTCGGTCGGGATGAGCATGTTCTCGATCAGCGTGGTGTGCGTGAGCACGTACTGGTCCAGGTTCATCAGGTCATTGACTTGCTGGCCCGGGGACTCGCCGAGGTGCGTGGCGTCGATGTGCTGCAGCAGCGGAACGAGCAGCCCGGTCAGGCTCCGGTTCGCGCTGTTGTACGCCGGGATGAGCATGTTCTCCACCAGCGTGGTGTGCGTGAGCACGTACTGGTTGACGTTCGACAGGTCCTGGACCTGCTGGCCCGGGGACACGCCAAGGTGCGTGGCGTCGATGTGCTGCAGCAGCGGGAGCAGCACCTGGCTCGCGCTCGCGCAGCCGCCGCCCGAGTCGCCCATGCCGCCGCCGAGCGAACCGAGGACGCCTCCGGGACTTCCCGAAGTCGCGGGCATCGACATGCTCGGGCTCGAGCTCGGGTGACCGCCGCCACCGCCTCCTCCGACGCCAGACGGAGCGCTGCTCGGCGTCGCACTCGGTGAGCCGCCACCGCCCCCCGAACTGCCGGTCACGGTGATCGTGGCGACCATCTGCGGGTGGTCGATGCAGTAGTAGGTGTAGGTTCCGGCGGTCATGAAGATCGCCGAGTACGACGCGCCCGGGTTGATCTGCCCGGAGTCGAACGACGCCGGGCCGGACTTGCCGGTCACCGTGTGCGGCACGCTGTCCTCGTTGACCCAGGTGACCTTGACGCCGGTGGCCACGGTCGCCGACTTCGGCGCGAAGGCGTAGTTCTTGATCTCGATGGTGCTGGAGCTGGTCGCGGCGGCCGCCGCGGCGTCGGCGACGTTCAGCGTCGTCGTGCCCTGAGCCACCATGGGCGCCGCCTCGGGGCGGGTGGCCGCCTGGGCGAGCAGCAGCGCAGAGGCAGCGGCGGCCACCGTGCCGAGCAGGAGCAGGGCACGCGCGGGGCGGCGTGCGGAAACCGCCGCGGTCGGGGCGTTCGGCGGCGTGCCGGATTCGGAATCGGATCGGTTCATGGTGTGGGGATGCCTTTCTAAGTGGACTGATTTCGGTGCGGACCCTGGTCAGCGGCCGGGGCTGGATGTGACCAGGACACTCGCCGCGGCAAGGATGGCGAGGGCCAGCCCCGCCTCCGCCGCGACCGAGTAGATGAAGGGCCGGACCGTGGCGCGGTCGCCGTCGAGGATCACCGCGACATCCAGCCGGTGGCGCACCCAGGCCTTGCTGTGCTGCGCGAGCGCGAGCACCGCGGTGACCAGGGCGAGCTTGAGCAGCAGCGTGTGCCCGTAGGAGGTGTGCAGCAGGTCGTGCACCGACCCGACCACCTGCCAGGCCAGCAGGGTTCCGGCGCCGATGATCGCGAGCATGCTGACGAGCGCGAGGTTCGAGTAGCGCGCGACGGCGGTGGCCATCTCACTCGGAACGCGGCGCGGCAGCACGCCGAACAGCAGGACGACCAGCCCGCCGATCCACAGCGACACCCCGGCCAGGTGGGCCGTATCCGCGATCGCTCCGACCAGCGGATGAGCGCTGTCGTCGTGCGCTGTCATACCGATCGTTCGCAGCAGGCCGAAGCCGACCGCGATCAGGCCGACCCGCCAGCCGGCCGAGTAGGCCGCGCGCTGCTGTTGCTGCAGCAGGCCGACGAGTACGACGCCAGCCAGCAGCCACAACAGCGCCCGGGCAATGAGCACCGTGCCGACGCGGGTGCCGAACAGACTCTCCAGCGCGGTCGCGTCGAAGACGCCCGAGAGCGGCAGCAGCGCGGCGTAAGCGGCCTGCAACCCGATCTGCGCGAGCGCCATACCCAGGCCGAGCACCCACGCGAGCGAGAGCGAGCGGCGCACGCGCGGCACACCGCCGCCTTCCGGCCAGGCGATCACGAGGAAGGCCAGGCCGCCGATCAGCAGCGCCACACAGAGGAATCCGGCGAACTGCACGGCGACGAGCGCGTTGTGCACGGCCGCGCCGGGTCCCGGGAGCGCCGAGCTCTGCGCGGCTCCGGTCGGTCCTGACGCGGTGTTAGACGCGGGCGCACCGGAGGAGGCGGACAACCCCGCAGCCGCTGCGGGCAGCTGGAATCCGATGCTTCCGTTCGCGATGTGCCCGTCGTCAGAGCTGACCGAGCGCCAGTCAAGCTCCAGCCGACCGCCTGGCGCGGCGTGGACTCCGGTCAGATCCGCGACCAGGACGTCGGCCTGTCCGGGCGGCTGGTGGATCGGCACCTCGCGACCATCGGCGCGCACCGAGCAGTCGTGGATCGCGATGCCCTCGCTGAACGTCATCGTCACGTGAGTGGGCGCAGCGGACAGCCGCGCGCCGTCAGCCGGGTCCGAGCTCAGCAACTCCGCGTGGGCGACGGCGGCGGGCGCGCTGATCAGCGAACCGATCAGCCAAATCAGCGCACCGCAGACGAGAAGGGCCAGCCGCGTGACACGGCTCATGGCGCGCTCGCGCTGGGAGTCGGTGTGGGGCAGCCGCCGAGCAGCCCTCCGCTGAGCGGACTGGCCAACGAGCCGGTCAGCGAACCCACCGGCGCGGTCACACCGGAAAGCACGCCGGTCAAACCGGTGAGACCCGGCAGACCGGTCGAACCAGTCGGACCTGAAGTCAGCAGTCCGTCCGAACCCGAGCCGAGCAGGCAATTCAAGCCGCCTGTCGTGCCGGTCAGCACGGAGGTGACACAGTCGAGCAGGCTGCACGAGGCTGTCGACGACGGCGCCCCGGACGGTGAAGAGCTCGGCGAGTCAGAGGGAGACGAGGAAGGCGACCCACCGACTATGTCTGGAGTCCGCGACTCTGCGGACGGCGACGGCCAGGCGCCTGCCGCGGGCACCGAACCCGCGCCGGACCCGCCGCCGAAGCCGTACCCGTAATCGCCCGAGACGCCGGAGCCTCCGGTGGCTTGAATGACGTCCGGCGCCGATCCGTTCGCCGGCGGGCTTGACGCGACCACCAGCGTGCCCGGGGCCGGACCGCCCGTCGCCTGAGCGACGCCGCCGCCTCCGCCGATCCCCGAGGCATAACCGAGCAGTACGAGCACCATGCCGGCGAGCGTCGCGCCCACGATCTGGTCGCGATGGTCCGCCGGCCAACTCGCGGCGGGCGAAAAACTATTTCGAGAAGCGGAACGACGGGAATTGCTCGGCACCTTGGCTCCCGGACGATTTGGCGGGGTTGAGTGGAGCCGAGTGCAACGTCACCGCACTTCACATCGGTTACGCGCCGATCGCCCGCCCGTGACAACGCAGCCACTTTTCATTTATTGCGTTGTGAAAAGAATTCGATCTAATGATCTTCACTCGATCGAGTGAATTCCGGGCTGGAGCCGTGTCTAAGCAAAAAGGACGACGTTTTTCATTCTCGCGCTTTTCGCCCGAGCGAGTCGTCACAACCTCAGGTCGTCGCAACGTCTGGTCGTCACCGGGTCTGGTCGCCGGGGCGGGCGGTTATCTCAAGGGCCGACGTGTAGGTAAGCCGCCCAAAGCAGCGGACTGTCTTGATTCGTTGCGCGAACGTGCCGCACCGCGTGATGCAGCGCGACGGCGATGTCATCGACGCTGCGTTCGCGGGCGGTGATCGTGGTGTACACCGCGTCGGCGATGTGTCCGGCGACGTCGTCGTAAACCTGCCAGAGAGTGCCTACGACATGGCGATATCCGGCCATGTGGAACGCTCCGGTCAGGTGGACGAGCTCATCGGCCAGCCGCCTCGGCCCCAAGCTGGTCCGGCAGGCGGAGAGGTAGGCGAGTTCGGCGGTCGCCGGCCGCAGTCGCGAGATCTCCCGGACGGTCAGCGGTGCGGCTTCGTGGTCGTAAAGCAGCACTCGTCCGTTGGCTCCGGTGGACACGTCCGCCTGGGCATGACAGGCGAAATGCGCCCAGCGGTGTGCGGGCAAGGCGGCGAGCACCGCGGCACGAGTCGCCGCACGGCCGGTGAGTTCCTCGACCTCCAGCAGCGCCTTCAGGCTCGCCGCCTCCCCGGCCGCCCCGGGAAGGTCGGCAAACCCGGGAGTGCCCGGCATCGACACGACCAAGGCGCTGGGGCGTCCGTCGAGGGGCGGCACGCCGCGACTCGCGTACCGGCTGCGCACCATCGGCAGGTACGAGGACACGACGCGATCGAGGACGGAGCCCGGCGCGCCTCCGGACCCGGGCCGGCTGCCCGCGGCATGCAATGGCAGGAAAGCCAGCTGACCGGTGGGTACCCACCACACCCGGGGCCAGTCGGCATCGTCCCCCGCCGGACCGGTCAACCCGAGCGCGGTTAGGACCGGCTCGGCGACCGTGTCCCACAGCCAGCCGAGCGTGTCGGCGGCGATCTGGTTCGCGGCGAACCAAGCGGGCCTCGGCGCGTACGTCGCCTCGAGGAACGTCCTGGCTCGTTCGTCCACCTCGCCGGCGATCAGGCCGGGCAGCGGAATCACGCGCAGTTGCTGCTCGGTCAGCACGAGCGCGTCACAGCGCAGATCGCTCACATTCACGACCACCACGGGTCCGCCCTTGCACGCCGCTCGGAGGGTTGCGACGTCGGGCGGCTGGGCGAAGTGTTCGAAGCCTGGTACTTGCCGGATGCGCCGCAGCAGATCGAGCCACGCCTCGCTGTCGGCCTGCCGCTGCCGCAGCGCTTGGACCGGAGGGACGGCGGGATCGGCGACTTGCGCGCTGTCGCGCAGCCGTTCGAACTCGACGGCCAACCCGGGGTGGGAGGCGCGCAGGTCAGTCAGGTCGCCGCGGGCGTCGATCGCCTCGGCGAGCAGCACCCCGCGGCCCTGTTCCAGGAGCGCGACCGCGAGCTCGGGGTCTCCCGCGTTCAGCGCGCAGGCCGCAATGGCCGAGGCCCTGCCGACGTACCGCGACAGCTGAGTCTCGCGGTCCGCCCGAGCCAGGGCGCGGGGCGCGAGACGCGGTAACAGTTCGCCGACCAAGGCCGCGCTGCGCCGGACGGTAGGCGCGTCGCCGAGGTGTTGCGCGCCGAGGGCGTGGTAGAACGCGGCGTCCAGCCGCGGCGCCACCAGCGCGGCTTCGTCGGTGGCCAGCGCCTCGAGCCGGATCATCGCCGAGTAGAGCGAAGCCGCGTCGCCGCCGAAGATTCCACGCTCCATCAGGGCTGTCGCCGCCCCCACCACGGCCGCGTCATGCTGCGGATGGCCGGCGGGCGTTGCAGCCAAGGCCGCCTCGGTGACATCGACCAGCTCGTCGAAGTGCGCGGGTTCCGGGCTGCGCTGGTTGTACAGCACCAGCAGCTCCCGCAGGGTGGTCAGGCGCTCGGCGCGGTTGGCGTGGCCCTGAGGGGTACCGGCGATCGCCGCTCTGGCCAGGCCGAGCCCGGTCTCGAGGTCATCCTCGTGTCGGCGCGACTTGTACCGCATGAGCAGCGCGAGGGCCAGGTTGGCCTGGAATCTGGGCAGGTTCGGACTGTCCGGAGCGGTTGCGGCCACGGCCCGGCGACCGTGATCGACCGCCTCGTCGAGCAGCTGCGCCGAGTCCGCCGCGCCGGGCGCGAGGTACAGCAGAACCACGGCGAGGCCGGAGTGCAGGTCCGGCGCGGACCCGTGGCCGGCGGGCAGTGCGGCAAGCGCCTCGCGGCGCATGGCGGCCGACTCGTTGAACAGCGCCGAGTCCATGGTGCGCTGCCCGAGTTCCGCCAGGGCGCCCGCCAGGCCGCCGACCCGGTTGGGCCGCATGGGATGGTCGTGCGGTGTCTCGTCAAGCACAAGGCGGAACTCGGCGATGGCGGCGTGCAGATCGTCCAGGGACGCCGTGTGCCGAGCGCGTAGCATCAGGACAGCCGCGCGGTTGGCCCGGGAGGCGAGCCGTTGTGCGCTGTCGCCTCCTACTTCTTCGATCGCGGCTTGGAACAGTTCGACGGCTTCATCGAGCGCTGCGAGGCCGCCGGTGCGTTCGTACAGCGACCACAGTGCGGTGGCCAGGGTGTGCAGAGCCTGTTGCCGGGGCAGACCTCTGAGCCGCCCGCCCTCCAGGTGGGTGCGCAAGATGTCGATCGACCGGTGCAGGTGCGGCAGATAGCCGCTCCGTTCGAATTCGGTGTGCAGCGCTACCGCGAGGTCGAGATCTTCCGGCGGATCGTCAGTCGCCGCGGAGCTGTCCTCGTCTGCACGGTCGGCGCTCGCGAGCAACTGCGCGGCGACGGCTCCGACGCGGTGATCGGCGGGAGAGCCGTCGTGGGCGCGGCGCAGCAGCTCCAGCGCGTCGGACACCGAGGCCGCGTTGCCGGTGAGCTGGCCGTGTCGCAACTTCGCCATGGCCAGGTTGAACTGCCGCTCGAACAGCGCCGGGTCCGTGGCCGGGGTCGCGCGCAGCGCCGCCTCCAGGTGCATGACGGCTTCGTCGAGCAGCCCGGCATCGTCGGTCAGGCCGGACTTCTGCAGCAGCGCCCCGCCGAGGGTGGAGACCACGCCGGCCCGTTCCGGGTTGTCCGCGCGCATCAACCGCCGCGCCTGGTCGAGCGCGACGATGGCCTCGTCGAGAACGGCGGGGTCGGGCGTGCTCTCGTAGCGCGTCATCAGCGTCACGCTCAGGCTCGACCACGCGCCGGCCCGCATGGCGTCGTCCTGCGCGGAGGCGACAGCGGCGCGGCCGTCCTCGATGGCGGCGGTGAGCTGTGCCGAATCGCCGGTGCGCTTGAAGTCTTCACGCAGCAGCACGCCGCGCATCCGCACAGCCTCCGCATGGCCCGCGTTGCCGTCCGGGTAGGCGTCGACGGCGTGATCGATCAAGTTGAGCGCGAGGTCGAGCGTCTGCGGATCGGGGTTCGCCCGGTACGCCGTCAGGAGGGACCCGATGGTGGCCAGCGGGTCCGTCATGTCCACGCGGACGGGCGCATTGAGGTTCGCTGCCCGGCTCGGCGGGTCGCGCTTCGGCGCCGGCTCGCCCGCGAGCATCGTGTCGACGAGCAGGAGTTTGCCGAGTATCTCCTGGTTCGACGCCTCGGGGTGGCCGCCCTGCCGCAGCACTTCGGCGGCCCGATCGCGCCACTGCCGCGCCTCGGCGACATCGCCGTGGGCGGACAGGACCAACCCGAGCGTGGCCATCGCCATCAGACTGCCCTGATTCGCCGCGCGACTCCACGCCTCGATGGCGCCGGGCAGATCACCCCGCTGTTCGAACAGGTTGCCGAGGTTGTTGAGAGCACTCGCGTCGCCGCTCGACGCCGCGCGCACCAGCCAGCGTTCTGCCTCATGGATCTTGTTGTGCCTGCGCAGCAGCACGCCGAGATCGCTCATCGCGTCGATCGACCCCGCGGCAGCCGCTCGCCGCAGGCACGCCTCCGCCTTGCGCTCGGCGTTCAAGTGCTGCCAGTAGATGACGCCGATGGCACGCAACAGCGCGGGGTCGCGCGCCTCCGCAGCCGCGCGGTCCAGCCACTGCCGCGCAGCGTCGGGCGCACCGGTGGCGAGAAGTTGCAGCGCCATGCCGACCAACACGGCCGCCGGATCGTCGCCGCCGCGGTCCACTGGAGGCGGCCCCGGAAACGCGCCGGGCCTGCCCGTGGCTTTCCGTTCACCCCGTCGCCGCCACACCGTATCAGCCCCCTCATAGCTGCACGACGCCCTCACGGCCAGTCTGGCACAGCGCCGGCTTCGGCGACATCGCAGTGGTCTCACTCGAGGAAGGAATCCCGACTCTGCTGCCGACCCGGCGCCTAGGCTGGCGGAGCATGCCAGGGGCGTGCGACAGTCGGAGGCAGCGGGGAGGGAAGTGCTGAACGAGACGTTGCCCGCCGGGCTGCGGGACATGCTGCGAGCTGCCATGGACGACCCTGGCCTGCCCATCCCCTTCCTCGCCCCGGTGCGACGTATGTCACCCGCCCGACGCGTCCTGGATGTCTGAAGTAAGGAGTCGATGATGCCCGGCGACGGGGAGTACCTGGCGGCGTTCTGCGCGACGCTGCCCGAGCTCGAAACGGAGCTGCGCAGGCGAGGCCGGGCGGAGCTGCTCAGCGTCGCGGTGAAAGCGGTGCGCTCGGGCATCCCGGTGCTGGAGGTCCTGCCCGCACTCGGGATTGCGCCTCACGTGCTGGCCGGTCCCGGGACGAGCCGGGAGACGCCGGCCGGGGCGGTGGTGCAGGGAATTCCGGCCAAGGCCTCGGGCGAGGTCTAACGCTGTCCGGACGGGGCGTGCGATCGTGCGGTCCCGCGCGAGCCGGGAGGGCCAATCTCGACCGAGCGCTGCTGGCTGCACGACAAGCCCCTGGCCGTCGGCGAAGCCTGATCCATGGGGTCCTTCCTGAGTGAACTGGGCACGAGACTCGCGGACCGATGGCTCGCGCAACTCGTCCTGCCCGGCCTGGTGTTGGTCGGCCTGAGCGCGACCGCTGCCCTGCTCGGCCAGGGCCGCGCGCTGGACTGGCGCGCTCTGGACACATACGCGACTCACGGTCTCCACACCGCCTCGGGATGGACCACGGCCGGCCAGGTCCTGTTCCTCGCCCTGGTCCTGCTCGGCTGCGCGGCGATCGGCGGGACGGTGCGAGCCGCTTCGCAACTCGCGAGGATCGTATGGTTCGGTGCTTGGCCGCGCTGGTCGGACCCACTGGCACGCCGTCTGACAATGCGCAGGGCCCGGCGCTGGGACGCCCTGCAGGCACAGTTGGCCGCCCGCCGCGCGCAGGCCCCGCCACAGGAGCGGTCGGCGCAGTTGCTCGCCGAGCTGGCCGACCTCTCCCAGCGCCGCGACCGCATCGCCCTGGCGGCGCCGACGAGGCCGACGTTCACGGGCGACAGCCTCGCGGCGATCGGGACACGCGTCTTCAACCAATACGGCGCGGACCTGAACGCCTGCTGGCCTCGCATGTGGGTTCTGCTGCCCGTGGACGTTCGAGACGAACTGCGCGCGGCGAGGGCGAGTCTGGACACGGCGGTGGCGGCCTCGGTCTGGGCGGTCTGCTACGCGGTTCTCGCCTGCTTCTGGTGGCCAGCCGCTCTCATCGCGGCCGGAACGCAGCTCGCCGCCTGGGTACGCGGCAGGACGGCCGTCGCCGACCTCGCCGAGATGGTCGAATCCACCGTGGACGTCTACCTGCGGCGGTTGGCCGTCGAACTGGGCATCTCTGTGCCGGAGGGACCTGTGGATCGCCAGACCGGGACAACCGTGACCAGAATCGCGCGTAAGGGAGCGTGACCGACGGCGAGCGGAAAGAGTCATCCGCACGACTCGACACGGGCACTGCGAAGCTGCGCCGAAAACGGACGTGATCAGAACCAGTCAAGGACCTCAGCGAGCGACGAAGGGATGTCAATCGTCCGCGATTGCAGGGCTCAGCGCAGTCCCATCCGCGCTCCATCGGCGGCCGCTGACTTACCTGGCAGCGAGAACGCGCAGGTCATAGAGTGGGGCGCGTGGGACTCGAACCCACAAC
>NZ_DATNGK010000026.1:0-27874 GCF_035605935.1 Actinocrinis sp.
TTCGCAGGTCACTGTCACACTGCAAGACACGCCTTCGCCGGGACGCACCGTAGCCGTTTCCGCACCGACCACAGTTTCGCAGAGCACGTACACAGTGATCAATGGATCGATCACTGTGCCGGTCTCCTCGATGCATTCCAGCTACGGATACCACCTGGTCGTCACGCCCGTTTCCTCCAGCGGCGGCAACACGGTGACGGTGACGAATCCCGGGAGCCAGAGCGGGACCCTGGGCACCGCGATCGCTCCCGTGCAGGTGCATGCGGCGGACTCGGCGTCCGGTCAGACGCTGACGTACACGGCCAGCGGCCTGCCCGCCGGTCTCTCGATCAGCTCCGCCGGATTGATCTCGGGCACCCCGACCGCGGCAGGCACCTCGAACGTGACAGCCACCGCGACGGACTCGACCGGGGCGTCGGGTTCTGTCTCGTTCAACTGGACAATCGGCACGAGTTCCACTGGCGGCGGGACGTGTCAGGTCTCGTACGTGAAGAACGAGTGGGGCGGCGGGTTCACCGCGAACGTGACAGTCACCAACACCGGCACGGCCGCGATCAACGGCTGGACGCTCAAGTGGAGCTTCCCCGGCGATCAGAAGGTCACTAACGCCTGGAACGCGACCGTCACCCAGTCCGGCCAGGCCGCCACCGCCACGAACGTCAGCTACAACGCCGCTATCGCCCCCGGCGGCAATGTCCAGTTCGGCTTCCAGGGCACCTGGGCATCGAACGACACCAGTCCGAGCGCGTTCACCCTCAACGGATCCGCATGCAGTTAACCCACTAATCCGTATGCCGGGCCGGGTGCCCGCCGCGCGAAGGCGGCTGGCACCCGGCCCCTCCCAGGCGAGGAAGGTCGAAATGCAGCAACCATTGCGCCACCCCCGGTGGATCGCGATCGCGGTGGCCGGCGTGGTCGTCTCCGGTGGCATGCTGGTGCTCTCCCAGTCACCGGCCAACGCCGCGCCGACCGTCTCCATCGACGGCGCAACCAAGTATCAGACCATTGACGGATTCGGCATCTCGGAGGCGTTCGGCCAAGCCAACTCCATCCGCAACCTGACCGGATCAGCCCAGAAACAGGCCCTCGACCTGCTGTTCAACACCAACAGCGGGGCGGGCTTCAGCATTCTGCGCAGCCTGATCCCCTCCGGCAGCGACTCGATCGAGCCGAACAGTCCCGGCAGCCCCTCCGCGAACCCGACCTACGTGTGGAATGGCAACAGCGACTCCACCGACCAAGGCCAACTGTGGCTGGCCAAGCAGGCCAAGACCTACGGCGTCTCGAATTTCTACCAGGACGCCTGGAGCGCCCCCGGCTACATGAAGACCAACGGCAGCAACATCAACGGTGGCTCGCTGTGCGGCACCCCCGGCGCCTCGTGCGCCAGCGGCGACTGGCGCCAGGCCTACGCCAACTACCTGACGCAGTACGCGAAGTTCTACTCCTCCGTCGGACTGACCCCCTCGGCCATCGACTTCGTCAACGAGCCCTCACTGACCACAAGCTATGACAGCATGCTGGCCACCTCCTCCCAGGCCGCCAGCTTTTTGTCCGTATTCGGACCCACGATGAAGGCCTCGGGCCTGTCCACCAAGGTCGCGTGCTGCGACACCCTCGGCTTCAACGTGCTGCCCGGCTACGTCAGCGCGGTCCAGGGCAACGCGGCCGCGAACGCCGGTGTCGGCCTGTTCACCAGCCACGGCTACTCGGGCGCCCCGAGCTCCACGATCAACACCGGCGGCCGTCCCGTGTGGGAGTCGGAGTGGTCGATCAACGGCAGCAACTGGGACACCGCTTGGGACGACGGCACCGCAGACTCCGGATACTCCTGGGCGAGCAACGTGCAGACCGGTATGACGGGGGCGAACCTGAGCGCGTTCCTGTACTGGTGGGGCATCAGCAGCACCAGCCATGACAGTTCCCTGATCGGGCTGAGCGGCTCAACGCTCACCCCGTCCAAGCGGTACTACGCGCTGGCCAACTTCAGCCGCTTCATCCGTCCCGGCGCCGTGCGCATCGGCGCGACCAGCGGTGCCAGCGGCCTTAGCGTGAGCGCGTACCGCAACAGCGACGGTTCGGTCATCCTGGTCGCCCTCAACTCCGCCAGCAGCGCCACTTCGGCCACCTACTCGCTCGCGAACACCGGCACCTCAACCGGCACGGTCACCCCCTACCTGACCAACGCCTCGGCCGGCACCGCCGCTCAGTCCGCGATCGCGCTGTCCGGCGGCGCGTTCACCGCCACCGTCCCGGCCCGATCTCTGGTCACCTACAAGATCACCGGCAGCGGCGGCGGACCCAGCCCCTCCCCGAGCCCGAGCACCAGCGCGAGCCCTAGCTCCTCGCCCAGCGCCAGCGCGAGCTCCAGTCCATCCTCCTCCCCCTCCAGCAGCCCCACCCAGCCCAACGGCTCCGGCTGCACCGCCACCTACGCCGTCACCAGCAGCTGGACCGGCGGCTTCCAGGTCACCGTGACCGTCGCCAACAACTCCGCCACCAAAGCGACCACCGGCTGGACGGTGCATTGGACGCTGCCGAGCGGGCAGAGCATCAGCAGCCTGTGGAATGGCAACCTCACCACGTCTGGCAGCAACGTCACCGTGACGAACATGTCCTACAACGGCAGCATCGCCCCGGGCGCGAATACCACATTCGGCTTCACCGCCAACGGTCCATCCACTCCGATTCCGGCCGTCACCTGCACCAGCTAGCACGGCCAACGCGGCGGTCGGCGGCGCGGCACCACATCGCGCCGCCGCTCGCTCAGCACCCCTCGACCGGGCGACGGTGCAGTGCAGCACGATGTCTAGCGGTCTCGCAGATCCTTGACTCGCTGCAGTTTGCCGACGGAGCGTTCCAGGCTCTCTGAGGCGACGATTGCGACATCGACCGTGACGCCGATTCCGTCCTTGACCGCGGCCGCGATCGCCAGGGCCGCAGCGTCACGCTGCGCGGGGTCGGCCTCGGGACGCGCCTCGGCGCGCACGGTGAGATGGTCCATCCGGCCCTGTCTGGTCAGCTCGAGCTGGAAATGGGGCGAGACACCGGGTGTGCGCAGCACGATCTCCTCGATTTGGCTCGGGAAGACGTTGACGCCGCGCAAGATGATCAGGTCGTCGCAGCGGCCGGTGATCTTCTTGATCCGCCGGAACGGGGCTCGCGCGGTGCCGGCCAGCAGTCGGGTGAGATCGCGGGTGCGATACCGGATGATCGGCAGCGCCTCCTTCGTCAGGGACGTGAAGACAAGTTCACCGCGCTCACCCTGCGGCAGCACCGAGTCGGTGTCCGGGTCGACGACCTCCGGATAGAAGTGGTCCTCCCAGACGTGCAGACCGTCCTTGGCGTCCACGCATTCCTGCGCGACGCCCGGCCCGATGACCTCGGAGAGCCCGTAGATGTCCACCGCGTGCAGACCGGCGCGCTCCTCGATCTCAGCGCGCATCTGCTCTGTCCACGGCTCCGCGCCGAAGATCCCGACTTGCAGCGACGAGGTCCGCGGGTCGATGCCCTGACGCTCGAACTCGTCGAGCAGGGTCAGCATGTAGCTCGGTGTCACCATGATGATCTCGGGCTCGAAATCCCGGATCAGCTGCACCTGCCGCGCCGTCATGCCTCCAGACGCCGGGATCACGACGCAACCGGCCCGCTCGGCGCCGTAGTGCGCGCCGAGGCCGCCGGTGAAAAGGCCGTACCCGTAGGAGATGTGCACCTTGTGGCCGGGGCGACCTCCGGCCGCGCGAATCGAGCGGGCCATGACCCCGGCCCACATCGCCAGGTCGTTCTCGGTGTAGCCGACGACCGTCGCGCGCCCGGTGGTGCCGCTGGAGGCATGGATGCGCCGCACCTCGGACATCGGCACGGCGAACATGCCGAACGGGTAAGTCTCGCGAAGATCCGCCTTTGTGGTGAAGGGGAACCTCGCCAGATCCGGCAGCGTCCGGCAATCCTGCGGCTTGACCCCGGCCGCGTCGAACTTGCGGCGGTAGTGCTCGACGTGCTCGTACGCGCGCCGCAGGGTGCTGCGAAGCCGGGTGAGCTGGAGCGCTGCCAGTTCGTCGGCGCTGAGGCGTTCACCCTCGTCGCGCAGCTCGTCGGGCATCGGGTCGCCGAGACGCCGCGCGCGCCTTTCGGGGGCTGCGGGCTGCGGCGCGGCGGCCGGGGCTGCGGCAACAGTGCTGGGTTCGCTCGTCATTGAGGCTCCTCCGGACGACGACGGCGGCCGCACGGTCATGGTTGATCGCGTGGGCCGAGCAGTCACCACGTCCAGCATATGAGAAGGACGCGGACGCGAAGGCCGACGGAGACGCAGACCCGCGACGGATGAACCTCCGATTCCGGGGAATGCGAGGCGCCGTGTCATCTTCTGTCGAAACCGGCCAGAACCCAGCCGAGACCCGGGCCCTGGGCGCGCGGCTTGGGCTCATGGTGCTGGTATCGGTACCCGCATTCTTGATCGTCGCGCTGCTCGTAGTGGCTGTGGAAGGGACCTGGACTCCACTGCACCGCCTCGACGGTTCAGCGTCCGACAACATGCACCGGTTCGCGGTCGGCCATCCGGCGTGGGTGCAGGCGATGAACGTGATCTCGAACGTCGGTTCACCCACGGTCATGCGGACGCTCGTCGGCGTCCTGGCGGTCGTTCTTTGGATACGGCACGCTCGGCGACTGGCACTGTGGGCCGCGGTCACCATCGCGGGCGGCGCGCTGATCGACGTCGTCCTCAAGGCCGTGGTGGGCCGGGCCAGACCGCACTTCACGAACCCGGTCGCGCTCGCCTCCGGCGGCTCGTTCCCCTCGGGGCACGCCTTCACCGCGACGCTCGGCGCCGGGGTGCTGTTGCTCTGGGTCCTGCCGCTGCTGTCGGCGCGCAGCCGGGTCGTGGCGTGGATCATCGCGGTGCTGGTGCCGTTCGCGGTCGGGGTCAGCCGGGTCGCCCTCGGGGTGCACTGGGTCAGCGACGTCGTCGGGGGCTGGCTGCTCGGCGTCGGCCTGCTCGCACTGACGGCAGCCGCGTTCGAGTCCTGGCGACAGGAGCGCGGCCTGCCTCGATCGCATCCGGTCACCGAAGGCGTGGACCCCGAAGAGGCGCACATCGCCGTGCACTCGCAGGAGGGAACGACCGACCGGATCAGCGGCGCGCGCGGCGAGTGAATCGCATGGCGCCGTCGTCGATGCGACCGTGGCGCAACTTGACCAGGTCGTGCGCGTAACTCATGCCCATCTGCCAGGGCGCGCGAGAACCGGCCTTCGGGAACTCATGCACCGACCGCAAGACGTACCCGGCGTCGAAGTCCAACAGCGGCTGCTCCGTCACAGTCGGATCATCGTTGATCGGTACGCACTGGTCGTAGCCGCGCCGGTCCATGTATCGCAGTAACCTGATCACGTATTCGCTGACCAGATCCGCCTTCAGGGTCCAGGACGCGTTCGTGTACCCGATCGTGTAGGCGAAGTTCGGCACACCGCTGAGCATCATGCCCTTGTAAGCCATAGTCTCCGGCAGCTTGACCTCGCGGCCGTCCACCGCCAGCCGGATCGCGCCGAACACCAGCAGCCGCAGACCGGTCGCGGTGATGATCACATCCGCGTCGAGTTCGCCGCCTGATTCCAGCCTGATCCCGGCCTCGGTGAAGCCCGCGATCCGGTCCGTCACGATCGATGCCCGCCCGGCCTTGATCGCGGCGAACAGATCACCGTCCGGCGCGAGACACAGCCGCTGGTCCCAGGGCTGATAGCGCGGCGCGAAGTGGGTGTCGACCTCGTATCCGTCCGGAAGCTGCTTGATCGCGGACTTGCGGATGAAGGACTTCAACACGTGCGGCCGCTTGCGGCTGAGCCGATAGATCAGGGTGCTTACGCCGATGTTCTTCCATCTGGTCACGACGTACCCGGCGCGCGCACCGATGGTCCGGCGTAGCGCGTTCGCGATCGCGTCCTCGGCGGGCAGCGAGAGGATGTAGGTCGGCGAGCGTTGCAGCATGGTCACGTGCGCCGCCCGCTCGGCCAGCGCCGGAACCAGCGTGACCGCCGTCGCGCCGCTGCCGATGACCACGACCCGCTTGCCGGCGTAATCGAGCTCTGCCGGCCACTGCTGCGGATGAATGACGCTCCCGCCGAACCGCTCGATGCCGGGGAAGTCCGGGGTGTAACCGCCGTCGTAGCGGTAGTAGCCGGTGCACAGGTAGAGGAAGTCGGCGGTGAACCGGACCGGGCGGCCGTTGTGTACCGCGTCGACGGTCCATCGCGCCTCCGAGCTCGACCACTCGGCGCGCGCAACGCGGTGCCCGAACCGGATGTGCCGGTCGATGCCGGCCTCGGTCGCGGTATCCCGGACGTACTGCAGGATCGCCGGTCCGTCCGCGATCGCCTTTGCCTGACTCCACGGCCGGAACCGGTAGCCGAGGGTCTGCATATCAGAGTCCGAGCGTACTCCCGGATAGCGGAACAGGTCCCAGGTCCCGCCGATGCAGTCGCGCGACTCGAGGATCGTGTAGCTGCGCCCGGGGAAAGCCGACTGCAGATGGTGCGCGGCGCCGACGCCGGAGAGCCCCGCGCCGACGATCAGAACGCTGAAATGCTCAGCGGTCTCATCTGCGCGCTCGCCGGCGCCCTCGGGTCCGGACACGGCGCCCGGCTCGGTTTCCGTCGTCACTCGGCGGTCTCCTTCTGGCGGGCGCGCAGTCTCGACTGCAAGCGCTCTATGACGGAGTAATAGTGCGTCGGCGTGAGGCGGGCAAGCGCGTCGAAGACATAGGCGTCCGGGCCGACAAGTATGCGGGCCTTGCCACGCTCGACTCCACGGTGGATGATCTCGGCGGCCTTGTCCGGCGAGGTGAGCGTCACCGCCTCGAACTGCGCCGCCATCTGTTCCTTCGTCCGGCCCAGACCTTCCGGATCCTTGCGCACCCGCGCGTTGCGGGCGATGTTCGTGGTCACGCCGCCGGGGTGCACATTGACCGCGCGCACTCCGGTGCCGCGCAGCTCCTGGCGCAACGCGTCGGTGAAGCCGCGCACCGCGAACTTCGACGCGCAGTACGCGCTCTGATATGGCATGCCGAGCAATCCGAACACGCTGGACGTGTTCACGATGACGCCCTCATCCTGCTCCAGCAGGATCGGCAGGAAGGCCCGAGTGCCGTTGACCACGCCGCGGAAGTTGATGTCGATCAGCCAGTCGTCGTCCTCGGGAACCGCGTCGCGGACGCTCGATGCCACCGCGACGCCCGCGTTGTTGAACACCGCGGCCAGGCGGTCCGGCAGCCACGCGCGTACCTCGTCGGCGAATCGCAGCTGATCGGCGGCGTCACGCACATCGAGCACCCGGCGCAGGACCGGCCCGGACAGCGACGCGACGGTCTTCTCCAGCCCGGCCTCGTCAATGTCGGCGATCGCGACGGGCGAGCCGAGTCGGGAAAGCCGCCGCGCGAGAGCGCGCCCGATACCCGAGCCCGCGCCGGTGATCATCACCGGCCGGCCCGCGATCCGGCGGTTCGGCGACTCTCTGGTTGGCGACGCACTGTTTGACGACCCGCTGTTTGACGACCCGCTGTTTGACGACCCGCTGTCTGTGGAACCTCTGCGCGCGCTCACGACTGCGCTCCTGGCGACTGCGCTCCGCTTGATCGCGCGCTCGCCGTTTCGGCGGGCACCTGCGCCGCGACGCTCGTGGTGCGGCGGCGCACCACCAACCGGCCGCCCTTCGCCGGCGCGCTCGCCACGCCGCGCGAATGCCACCGCTCGTCCGGCTCGTCGGTCGGCTCCAACCGGAAGTCCCGCAGCAGGGTGCGCAGCACCACGTTCATCTCCATCGTCGCGAACGAGGCGCCGAGGCAACGCCTGCTGCCGCCGCCGAACGGAATCCACTGATACAGATCCGGTTTGGCCGTCAGGAACCGGGCGGGATCGAAGGCCCGCGGGTTCGGGTACGTGTTCTCGTTGTCGTGCATCAGGGCGATGCTGATCAACACCGCCAAACCCTTCGGCAGTGTCCACCGGCCGAGCTGGAATCCCTCCGCCTTGATCTGCCGCCCGACCAGATCGATGACCGGCCGGCTGCGCTGCACCTCCGCGATCACCGCTTCGCGCAGCGCGCTGCCGTCCGCGTCCGCCTCCTCGGCCAGCTCGCCCAGGATCGCCGGGTGCCGGCGCAGCCGCTCGACCGCCCACGCCAGCGTCGTCGCCGTGGTCTCGTGGCCGGCCGCCAGCAGCGTGAGCAGTTGATCGGCGATTTCGGCGCGGCTCATCTCCGAGCCGTCGTCGTAGCGGCTTTGCAGCATGAGCGCGAGCACGTCGTCGCGCTCGTCGAGCGCCGGATCACTTCGCGCGGTGTCGATGAGCCGCTCGACGATCGCGTCGTACTCCCGGCGCATCGCCCAGAACCGGCCCCACGGACTCCACCGGCCCAGATCGATGCCCGGCACCGGGATCACGGCGAGCTGGGAACCGAGCTTGATCGCGCGGGGCAGCAGCGCGCGCAATTCGTCGAGCTGTGTGCCCTGAGCGCCGAAGACCGCCCGCAGGATGATGTTGAGCGTGATGCGCATCGTCGAGGGCAGCGTCGGGAACGGCTGTCCTTGCGGCCAGGAAGCGGTCTCCCGCCGCGTCTCCTCCTGCACGATCCGCTCATACGCCGACAGGCGCCGGCCGTGGAACGGCGGAATCAGCAGCTTGCGTTGCCGGTGATGGGCCTCGCCGGCCAACGCGAACAGCGAACCGGGCCCGAGCACCCGCCCCAGATTTCGGTCGAGGTTGTCGACGAACTCTGGTCGCGCCGTGAACAGCTGCTTGACCTCGGCAGGATTGCTGATGACCACGGCGTGCCCGAAGATCGGCACGTTCACGGTGAAGGCATCGCCATACTGGTCACGCATCCGGCGCATACCGCGCTGCGGAGAGGTCAGCGCGACTGCGCCCTGCACGAACCGCGGAACTGTCGGGCCGGGCGGAAGCACCACACCGGGCGAGAACGGGGGAGGGGCCACGGCCCTCAACGGATCAGCCGCCATGGAGTCAGCACCCTCCTCGCCCTCGAGCGTGGTACGCGACCGTACCAGCTCGCACGGTACGCCGCTGTACCATCAGTGGCAAGAGCGGAGACGGTTCGCGACGAGCAGAGCAGCTCGCGGCCGGTGAGCGAGGAGGATGCGGTGTCGGCGACAGCGACGGCGAAGCCGCTCACCGATCCCGGGACGCGGCCGGTTCCTGAGCCGGCGGCGCCGGGCGAGGATGAGGGCGGCCGGTTCCGGCGGCGGCTGCTCGACGGTCTCGCCGCGTCGATCGCGGACAAGGGCTACCGGGCTACGACGGTCGCCGACATCGTGCGCCGGGCGCGTACCTCGCGGCGCACCTTCTACGAGCACTTCGCCGGCAAGGAAGAGTGCTTCATCGCGCTGCTGTCCGACACGAACGGACAGATGATCCGCCGCATCGCCGCCGCGGTCGATCGGGAAGCACCCTGGGAGCGGCAGGTGCGCCAAGCGGTCGGCGCGTGGATCGCCGCCTCGGAATCGGAGCCCGCACTCACGCTGAGCTGGATCCGCGACGTGCCCGCGCTGGGCACGGCGGCGCGCCGGCTGCAACGCGACATGATGGAGGGCTTCATCGTGCTCGTGCAGCAGCTCTGCGACACCGAGGCACTACGTGCGGCGGGGATCCGCCCGGTCTCGCGGCCGGTGGCGATCATGCTGCTCGGTGGTCTTCGTGAACTGGCCGCGACCACCGTCGAGGACGGCGGACGCATCGGCGACATCACCGAGACCGCGGTACGAGCCGCCGTAGCGCTGCTCGGTCCAGGCGCCTGACGCCGCGGCGAGTTAATCGGACGCGATATCCCGTGGAATAGCGCATCCGCCGAGCGGCCTATCCAACGGCACGGCACACATTGATTCATTTCCGGCTTATCTCGGTATGCTGATGCGCCATTTTTAAACACGCTCTATCGATCACTAGCTTATTCGCGGATACTCGCATCGCCACCCTCATTTCGAATGAAACCCACTCCCATTCGAGGTAACCGTGAGCGCTGCGCCGCGCGTTCGAATACTCTCATCCGTCATCCTGACTCTCGCCGTGATCATCAGCACTCTTATCGCCATGCCGACGACCGCGCAGGCGGCGACCTCGCTGCCCTGTGACATTTACGGCGGATCCGGAACGCAGTGCGTCGCCGCGTACAGCACCGTGCGAGCGCTGTACGCCGGCTACGGCGGACGTCTCTACCAGATCCGCCGCTCCTCGGACGGCGCCACCGCAGATGTCAGCACCCTGCAAACCGGTGGATACGCCAACGTCTCGGCGCAGGATGTCTTCTGCGCCAACACCAACTGCGTCATCACGACCATCTACGACCAGTCGCCGCAACACAACGACCTGACGATCGAAGGTCCCGGCGCGGCTGGTGGGCAAGACGTCGGGGCCAACGCCGCCGCGCTGCCCGTCGTCGCCGGCGGACACAAGGTGTACGGGGTCTACATCGGTCCCGGCACCGGCTACCGGCACTACGTCGGCTCCGGTGTCGCCCGCAACGGCCAACCCGAAGGCATGTACATGGTGGCCAGCGGCACCCACGTCAACAGCGGCTGCTGCTTCGACTTCGGCAACGTCGAGGCGTCGATCGCAGACACCGGCAACGGCCACATGGACGCGGTCAACTTCGGCACCAACTGCTTCTTCGGGCCCTGCTCGGGATCCGGGCCTTGGGTCGCGGCCGACTTGGAGAACGGCTTGTATCAGGGCGCCGGCTCGAACACCGCGGACCTGGGCAACAACAGCAATTTCGTCACCGCGCTGTTGAAGAACAACGGCCAGACCGCTTTCGCGCTCAAGGGCGCGAATGCGCAAAGCGGAGGGCTGAGCACCTGGTACAACGGCCCGTTGCCGAGCAATGGTTACCAGCCGATGCATCAAGAAGGCTCGATCGTTCTGGGCACCGGCGGTGACAACAGCAATGCGTCGATCGGCTCCTTTTTCGAAGGCGTGATGACCTCCGGCTATCCGAGCGACGCGGCGGATGACGCGGTTCAGGCGAACATCGTCTCCGTGGGTTACTCCGGCTCGTCGTCGATGCCGGCGACCGGCGGCACGATCACGGGCCCCGGCGGCAAGTGCGCGGACGTGGCCGGTGACGACGTCGGCGGAGACACCACGCACGTCCAGCTGTGGGATTGCCAGTCCTATGCGGTCGACCAGCACTGGACGCACAACGCCGACCATTCGCTCTCCACCCTCGGCCGCTGCCTGGATATCGACGGCAACGGCACGGCGGCGGGCACGAAAGTCGAGCTATGGGACTGCAACGGCGTCGGTGGCCAGAAGTGGATCCAGCAGGCCAACGGCTCACTGCTCAACCCGCAGTCTGGCCTGTGCCTGGACGACCCGAGCGGAAACACCGCCAACGGCACGCAGTTGCAGATCTGGACCTGCAACGGCAGCGGTGCGCAGACGTTCTCGGTCAACTCCGGCGGCCCGGTCAACAGCCCCGGCGGCAAGTGCATGGACGTCGCCGGTGACGACGTCGGCGGCAACTATGCCCTCGTCCAGCTGTGGGACTGCCAGTCCTACGCGGTCGATCAGCACTGGTACCACAACGCCAACGGTTCACTTTCCACCCTCGGCCGCTGCCTGGATATCGACGGCGATGGCACGGCGGTCGGCACGAAGGTGGAGCTTTGGGACTGCAACGGCGTGGGCGGTCAGGTCTGGCAGCAGCGCTCCGACGGCTCGCTGTACAACCCGCAGTCGGGCCTGTGCCTGGACGACCCCGGCTTCGACACCGGCAACGGCATCCAGTTGCAGATCTACACCTGCAACGGCACCGGAGCGCAGCAGTTCTACCTGAGCTGAGCTAAGCCATCAGCGTGCGGGCGTGCGGAGCGGATCGACACCGTTCCGCGCGCCCGGACCGCTCACGGCTACGGCAGTTCTGCTGCCAGCCGAGGGTCGAGCAGATCCGCCAGCAGATCGCCGTGGCGCTCGACGCGCTCGACGACCTGTTCGGGAGTGAAGGCGAGCTGGTCCGGGCGGGTGCAGGTCTCGATCTCGGGCCAGGACACCGGGGTCGAGACGGTGGGGGAGGAGCGGGCGCGCAGTGAGTACGGCGCGACCGTGGTCTTGGCCGTGTTGTTCTGCGACCAGTCGACGAAGACCTTTCCGGTGCGGGCGCTCTTGGCCATCGTCGCGGTCACCCGATCCGGCAGGGCACTGGCCAGGGCGCGTGCCAGAGACCGCGCGTACGCTCCCACGCGATCCGCCGACGAGGGCCGCAGCGAGGCGTAGAGGTGCAGGCCCTTCGAACCGGAGGTCTTCACCGCGCAGGTCAGGCCATCGTGGGCGAGTAGCGCACGCGCGGCCAGGGCGACTTTCGCGCATTGCACGATCGTCGTCCCCGGCCCCGGGTCAAGATCGACTACCAGCCGATCGTGCAGATCCGGCGTCGGGGCGGTCCACTGCGGCACGTGGATTTCGAGGCAGCCGAGGTTGCCCAGAGCGATCAGCGAAGCCAGGTCATCGACCGTGACGTGCGGCTTTGTGCCCTCGGTGCGGCTCGGAACGTCGGCCTGCGGCACCCAGCGCGGTACTCCTGGCGGAGGAGTCTTCACATAAAACGCTTGGCCTTCCACTCCATCGGGAAAGCGTAGGAAGGAAGCCGGCCGCCGCTGCACGTGCGGCAACATCACCTGCGCCACTTGGGCGTAGTAGTGCAGTGCCTGGCCCTTCGTCCACCCGTCAGGCCACAACGGCTTGTCCAGGTGGCTGAGGGAGAGGCGCCGTCCTTCCACTGTTGTCGCCACGCCCGGGGACATAATCTGGTTAATCCCCGGATAGCAAGCCGCTCATGCCAGGTGGTGCCGGATGAGAAGCTCTTGGAAGGGCGCGATCAGCTTCGGGCTGGTCACCGTCCCCGTGTCGATCGCCCCCGCGGTCGAGGAGCACAACGTGCCACTGCACCAAGTGCACGCCAAGGACGGCGGCCGGGTGCGGATGAAGCGCTGGTGCGAGTTGGAGGACCGCGAGATCCCGTACCGGGAGATCGCAAAAGGGTTCGAGGCGGACGAGGAACACACCGTGGTCCTCACCGACGAGGACCTCTCCGAGCTGCCCGTGCCCACCAAGCGGACCATTGACGTGCTCGCGTTCGTCGACGAGAGCCAGATCGACCCGGTGTACTTCGCCAAGCCGTATTACGTCGCCCCGGAGAAGACCGGCGGCAAGCCCTACGCGTTGCTGCGCGACGCGATGCGCGAGAGCGGCCAGGTCGCCGTCACCAAGATCACGCTCTCGACCCGCGAGTCCCCGGCTGTGCTGCGCGTCCACGACGACGTACTGGTCTTGCAGCTGATGGTGTGGCCGGACGAGGTGCGCTCGGCCGAGGGCATCGCGCCGCAGGAGGCGGGGGTGCGCCCGCAGGAACTGGCGATGGCGCAGTCGCTGATCCAGACGCTGTCCACCGACTTCCCGGAACTCGCCGGTGACCTGCACGACGACTACCAGTCCGCGCTGCGCAACCTGGTCGAGGCGAAACTCGAAGGCGCGCCGGTGCCGCATGAGGCGCCGCGGCGGGCGGCAGGCGACAACGTGATCGACCTGATGGCGGTGCTCGAGCGCAGCGTGAAGGCCGCGCAGGGTGGCCGGTCGCGCGGGCAGGAGGCCGAAGCGGAGGAGACCGAGGCCGCCGCCGCGTCAAGGCCGGCCGCGGCGAAGAGCGCCGCGAAGAAGAGCGCGCCGCGGGCCGCCGCCAAGACCGCTGAGAAGCCGCCGGCCGAGAAGTCGACCGCCAAGCGGGCCGGTCCGAGCAAGAGCGCTGCGAGTAAGAGTACTGCGAAGAAGGCGGCGGCGAAGAAGACGGCCACCAAGACGGCGGCGAAGAGCACCCGCCGCCGTGCTTCCTGAATACGTGCGCCGATAGGGCGCGTTGCGAGGCCTGGACCGGAGTCGAACCGGAAGCCGGATGTTTTGCAGACATCCTCCCGACCGTCGGAATGAGGCTCCAGGCCGTGCGCCGGGCGAGGTTCGTCTCGGCCCTCGGCGAGAGTGGAACTTGCACTTGCTACGTCCTGAGCGCCGTGCCTCTCCCGGTTGGGCTACGAGGGCGTGATACGCGAGAGCCGCCCGGAGCGGAGGTCCCCCGCGGGCGGCCACATGCCGCCGCCAGCAGCACAGCGGCACCAGTCGATCGAGGAAACCACTGGATCCCGCCCCGCGGCCGGGCGCGCGCGGATAGGATCGCGCGATGGCCCTCCCGCGTCGCGCCGGAGTTCTGCTCGCCGCTCTCGTCAGCGGCTGGCTCATCGCGGGCTGCGGCTCGTCTTCGCCCTCTGCGACAGCCGGCGGCGCGTCCGCGTCGGCGAACGCATTGGCGATACCGATTGCCGCGCCGACGAAGAGCGCGAGCGCGACTCCGACGGCCGCACCGTCGTCCGCGAAGCCCTCCATCTCGGCGCCCCCCGGGACGCCCCTTGCGGCTGGCAATCCCAACGGCGACGCCGCGATCCCAGCCGACGCCCGGGCGGTCGACACCTCGCACCCGGACCGCGTCGTCGGCAGCGGTACGCCGGCGAGTTGCACCTCGGCAGCGGTTGTCGCGGCAGTCGCGGCCGGCGGTGTCATCACCTTCTCCTGTGGGCCCGACCCGGTCGTGATCACGATGACCGCGACGGCGAAGCTCCGCAACGCCTCCACCCGCGTCGTCCTGGACGGCGGCGGAAAGGTGACGCTCAGTGGTGGCGGCGCGCGCCGGATCCTGTACCTGAACACGTGTGACCAAGCCCAGGGCTGGGCCACCTCGCATTGCCAGAATCAGCAGTATCCGCAGCTGACCGTGCAGAATCTGACCTTCGCGAACGGCAACTCGACGGGCCAGACCGCGCAGAACACCAACGGCGGCGGAGGCGGGGCCCTCTTCGACCGCGGCGGCCGGCTGAAGATCGTGCACTCCCGCTTCATCGGAAACCGCTGCGACTCCACCGGACCGGATCTGGGCGGCGCGGCCGTACGCGCGCTCGAGCAGTGGCAGGGCATGCCGGTGTACGTCGTGGACAGCACCTTCGGCGGGGCGCCGGGGCAAGGCGGCGTGTGCTCCAACGGCGGCGCGCTGAGCAGCATCGGCGTCTCGTGGAGCGTGCTCAACTGCGTCATGACGTACAACTTCGCGATCGGCCACGGCGCGAACCCGGCCCGCAGCGGCACCCCCGGCGGCGGCAGCGGCGGCGCGATCTACACCGACGGCAACACCTACACGGTCACGATTCAGGGCTCGATCATCGAGCACAACACCGCGAACGAGGGCGGCGGCGCGCTGTTCTACGTCAGCAACGACCGCACCGGGACACTCTCGATCCGCGACTCGACGTTGTCCGGCAACCCCAGCAGGGGATTCTGGACCGACGGCTACCCAGGGATCTTCTTTCTCGGCTCAGCAAAGCCCTCCGTCAGCGGCTCGACGCTGAACTGACCGGCGAAGGACCGCTTCGGGGAGCGCGGCAACCTCGTCTGGGCGCGCGAGCCACTACGGCGTGTGTCGGCGTCGATGATGGCGTGCAGGTCCGCGGGGGCAGCGAACGCGCCGAGCGTGCGCTTGCCGAGCCGGGCCCGCTCGACGAGCAGCACCGCGCGGTCGGAGACCTCGATCGAGAGGCGGCGCAGTTCGGCCTCGCCAAGGTCGGCGACCGTCGCGCCGCAGATTGAGTCGAAGCCAGCGCAGTCGAAGTAGCTGGCGTCGAGTTGGAAAGCGGCGAGTGCGCCGGTGGCGAGGTCGCCGACCATCGAACCCGCCGGGCTGAGCGTTCCGCTCAGCAGCGTCAGCTGAGGCCCGGCGTGCGGGTGCGGCGCGGTGAGAACACGGGCCACGGCGAGCGAATTGGTGACGACGTGCAGTTCGGTGCGATCGATGAGGCGGCGGGCGAGGTCGTGGACCAGCGGGCCGCCGAACAGGCCCAGCTGTTTGACTTCATCCGCCGCGATCTTTTCGGCCGCGGCGCGAGCTATCGCCTCGTGTTCGAGCGCTGTGACGCCGTGCACGCGGTCGGCTGGAAGGAGCGCTCCGCCGCGGGCATTGACCGCTTCGCCCGCGTCGACGAGCGCGCGCAGGTCGCGGCGTACCGTCGCGCGCGAGACTCCTAGGCTGTTCACCAGATCTCTGATACGCACGCCGCCGGCGCGGGCCAGTTCGGCGCGGATGATTTCGTGGCGCATCCTGGTCAGTGCGGGCGCCGCTCCCATCGTTCCTCTCCCTTCCGGGTGGTGGGTTCGTGGCGACTGCCGTGCGTGAAAACGTTTCCGGAACGCGGAAGTGTGCGGCGATGGCGAGCTGCTACATCGTTGTAACGCCATATTGAGGCACTGCCGGACGGGCACGTCAAGGTCGCAGGCGCCTGATCACGCAAACTTGGCGGGCATTTTGAGTTGTGGCCCGGGTAAAGACTCTTTCTCGGACATCGGTCATCGCAGATCAGCGCTGAGATCGATGCGGTTACGAGAGCAGGGCGGCAGCCTGGGGTCTTGTAATCCGGAAACGCTTGCGGTACAGACCATTAGCACATGCGGTACAGACCAATCTGGGTCAGGGGTCGCCGAGAGTCAGCTCGCTCAGTTCCGCAACACGGAACGGGTTGACAGGTCCAGACCTCCGTGTCTCAATGAAGCGCGTTACATCGTTGGAACGCTACCGAGTCCCGTGGTTCGCCGGACGGCCGCCGCCTCGCCACGGTTCTGATTCGACACCCACTTTCACGCCCACCACCTGCATCAACGAGGATGTGATCGGCGTATGACCGCCCTTGCGCGAGGCAAAGCCGTCCCTGGCGCCGCCCTGGCCGCGCTGTGCTTGGCCGCGACCGCATGCACCAACTCCGGCAACTCCGGCGGTGCGAACACCGCCGCGACGGCCAACAACGCCGCGGCCGCGCAACAGGTCGCCAACCCCAGCGCCAGCGCCGGTCCCGCGTGTACTTATCAGGGCTACGGCGGCGGCGTGCCACCGCTGAACATCACCGACGGCAAGACCATCGTCGGCTTCTCGCAGTCCGAGTCCACCAGCAACCCGTTCCGCGCCACCGAGACCAAGAGCATTGAGGACCAGGCCAAGTCGCTCGGCGTCAAGCTGATCGAGCGCAACGCCAACGCCGACGTCAACGCGCAGAACTCGCAGATCCAGGACATGATCGCGCAGGGCGCGCGAGCGCTGATCGTCGCGCCAGAGAACTCCGCCGGGCTGGGCCCCGCGCTGGCTGCCGCCAAGGCGAAGAAGATCCCGGTGCTCACCATCGACCGCACCGTCACCGGCGCGGCCTGCTCCGACTTCATCGCCTTCATCGGCTCGAACTTCTACGGCCAGGCCCAGATCGCCGCGGACGACCTATCCCAGGCCACCGGCGGCAGCGCCAAGGTCGCGATCCTCTCCGGCACCCCCGGAAACAACGTCTCCACCGACCGCACCAACGGCTTCACCGCCCAACTACAGGCCAAATACCCGAACATGACCGTCGTCGCGTCGCAGACCGCTAACTTCGACGAGACCGACGGCCAGAAGGTGATGGAGCAACTCCTCCAGGCGCACCCCGAGATCAACGCGGTCTACGCGGAGAACGACGAGATGGCGCTCGGCGCCATCCAGGCGATCACTGCCGCGGGTAAGAGCCCTGGCAAGGACGTCAAGATCGTCTCGATCGACGGCATCCAGCAGGCCGTGCAGGACGTGGCCGCCGGCAAGATCTTCGCCGATATCGAGACCAACCCGCGCTTCGGCCCGCTGGCCTTCCAGTCGCTGCGCGACTTCTACGGCTCCGCCGGCGTGCAGTCGAAGGTCATCATCAAGGACAACCACTTCACCAGCGCGAACGCCCAGTCGGCGCTCAGCGGCGGCCTGGTGTACTGAGCGGCATGTCGGCTACCCAGCTACCGGAAGCCGGCGAGGACCCCTATGTGCTCGAAGCCGGTGGTCTGGCGAAGAGCTTCGCCGGGGTCCACGCGCTGCGCGGCGTGGATTTCGCATTGCGCGCGGGAGAGGTGCACGCGCTGGTCGGTGAGAACGGCGCGGGCAAATCGACGCTGATCAAGGTGATCACCGGCGTATACCGGCCCGACACAGGAACCGTGCGGCTCGCGGGAAAGGAGCGCTCGTTCCGCACGCCGCTCGAGGCACAGGCCGCGGGCATCTCGACGATCTACCAGGAAGTCAACCTGGTGCCGTTGATGTCCGTGGCGCGCAACCTCTACCTTGGCCGCGAACCGCGTCGCCTCGGCCTGGTCGATCTTCGGGCCATGCACCGGGGCGCGACCGAGACGCTGGAACGGTACGGCGTGCGGGCCGACGTCGCCAGGCCGCTGCACACGCTCGGCCTCGGCGCACAACAGATGGTCGCGATCGCGCGGGCGGTACAGACCGAGGCTCGTGTCGTCATCATGGACGAGCCGACGTCCTCGCTGGAAACGCGCGAGGCCCACACGCTTTTCTCAGTCATCAGGACCCTGCGCGAGCAAGGCATCGCAGTGGTCTTTGTCAGCCACCGGCTCGACGAGCTGTACGAGATCTGCGATCGCGTGACCGTGATGCGCGACGGTGGCGTCGTGCACACCGGCGAGTTGGCGGAACTGAGCCGGCTCGAACTGATCTCGCTGATGCTCGGCCGCGAACAGTTCACAGTGCGCGCCGAGGGAGCCACCGCATTCGACACCGCGAGCCACGCGGCCCGCGGCGATAGCCGGCCCGCCCTGCGTGCTGAGGGCCTGGACATGCGACACCGCCTGCACGGCGTCAGTCTCGACGTGTACGCAGGGGAGGTCGTCGGGCTCGGCGGACTGCTTGGCGCGGGCCGCAGCGAGACCGCGAAGGCGATCATCGGCGCGCTGCCCAGCGACGGTGGCACCGTAGAGGTGGATGGTAAGCGGCTACATCGGCGCAGCCCGGCCGGCGCGATGCGCTCGGGCGTGGTCATGCTCGCCGAAGACCGCAAGGCCGAGGGCATCATCCCGAGTCTGTCGGTGCGGGAGAACATCGTGCTCGCGGCCTTGCCGCGCATGTCGCGCGCAGGCGTACTGTCCGCGCAGAAGCAGGACGCCGTGGTGAAGCTGTTCATGGATCGCTTGCGGATCAAGGCTTCCAGCCCGCAGCAGCGCGTCAGCGACCTGTCCGGCGGCAACCAGCAGAAGGTGCTGCTCGCCCGCTGGCTGTGCATGAACCCGAAGGTACTGCTGCTCGACGAGCCGACCCGTGGCATCGACCTCGGCGCGAAGGCCGAGGTGCAAACGCTCATCGACGAGCTGGCCCATGACGGGCTCGCCGTGCTGCTGATCTCCTCCGAACTCGAGGAGCTGATCGAGGGCTCCGACCGGATCGTAGTGCTTAAGGACGGATCGGTGGTCGGCCACCTGAACGGCGACGAGGTCACCGAGGATCGCCTGCTGCACGCGCTCGCGGCAGTGCCCGCCGACGCGGCACGCGGGGATCAGGCTTCTATTTCGGAGCGCGGCGCCGCCGGTGTGAGCGCACCGGCCGCCGAAGAGAGCGCTGCCGCGGCGAATCCCCGCGACGAGGAGCACGAGCGATGACTTCCACGACCTGGACCACGGCCGCGCTCAGCCGCGACCGGCTGCTGCGCTCATTGCAGGACTACGGCGTGTACGGGGCCTTAGTCGTGCTGCTGGTCGTCGCTGTCGCGCTCAACACCGGATTCCTGTCCGCGGGCAACTGGCGGGTGCAGCTCTTCCAGCTCAGCCCGACCCTTCTCGTCGCACTCGGCATGGCGCTGGTCATCGGCACCGAAGGCATTGACCTGTCGGTCGGCGCGGTCATCGCGTTGGCCGCGGCCGTCGTCCCGCTCTACATCGGCTATGGGCCGTGGCCAGCGCTCGGCATCGCGCTGCTGCTCGGCGCGGCGTCCGGAGCTGTCGGCGGATCGATGATCGCTTTCGCCGGCGTGCAGCCGATCGTCGCCACCCTCGCGCTAATGATCGGCCTGCGCGGCTTGGCCGAGCTGATGAACGGCGACGCGGCGAAACCGGTCCTTGACAGCACCCTGCTAGGCCTCGGCGAGAACCGCGTCCTGGGCGTTCCGGTGATGGCGTGGATCGCCTTGGCAGCCGCGGTGATCGCCGCACTGGTGATGCGGCTGACCACCTTTGGCCGCCAACTGGTGGCGATCGGAGACAACAGATCCGCCAGTCGGTTGGCCGGGCTACCGGTCCGCAGGGTACTGATCACCGTCTACGTGATCTCCGGCGTCCTGTCCGCGCTCGCCGGGGTGTTGATCGTCGGACACGGCGCCGAGGCGGACCCGGCGAACCAGGGTTTGAACATGGAGCTGAACGCGATCACCGCGGTCGTCGTCGGCGGCACACCGCTCAGCGGAGGCCGGGTGCGGGTGCTCGGCACCGTGGCCGGCGCGCTGTTCATGCAGTTGATCACCGCCGTCCTGACGCAGCACAACGTGCACGCCTCCTACACGCAGATCGTCGAGGCGGCCATCATCTGCTTCGCCGTCTACGCCTCCCGGGAGCGAGGGACCCGATGAGCAGCAGCACACTGAATCGCACGCTGCCTCCCGGGCCCGCGGCGCAGCCCGGCACCGAGCCGGAGCGAGCGCCGACGCTGCGCGAGCGCATCTCCTACCAGGTGCAGCGTCGCGGCGCGCTCGCCGTCCTGGTGCTGGTTACCGCTCTCGCATCGGTCCTCTCACCGAGCTTCCCCACGTGGCCGAACATCAGCAGCATCCTGGGAAACAACGCCTTCGTCTGGCTGCTGGCGCTGGCGATGACCTTCGTGATCACCACTGGCGGGATCGACCTGTCGGTTGGCTCGTTGTACGCGCTCGGCGCAGTCCTCGCCGCGCGAGGCGCGCAGACCGGGTCCTGGCTGGCCATCCTGCTGCCGGTCGCGGTGTGCGCGGCCTGGGGCGCGCTGCAGGGCTTCCTCGTGGCGAAGGCCCGGATGGCGCCGTTTATCGTCACCCTCGCCGGCCTGCTCGGCGCGCGCGGCTTGCTCCAAGCCCTCACGAATGAGGGTTCGACAACATTCCTAGTGCCGCAGGGCTCATGGTTTCGCGACCTGGGTCAGGGCACATGGACGCCGGTGCTTATCGTCGCAGCCCTCTTCGTCCTCGGCTGGCTTCTGCTGGAACGCACCGGTTTCGGCGCGGCGCTCACCGCGATCGGCGGCAACGAGAACGCGGCCAGGCTGCTCGGCCTGCCGGTGGACCGGGCCAAGGTGCTGGTCTATCTGCTGTCCGGCACGCTCGCGGGCGTCGCCGGGGCGCTCGGCGGCTCGCGGCTCGGCTCCGGGGTCACCACGATCGGCGTCGGCTACGAACTGACCGCGATCGCCGCGGTGGTCATCGGCGGAACGCTGCTGACCGGCGGCTCCGGCTCGGTCGGCGGCACGGTGTGCGGCGTGCTGCTGCTCGCGGTCATCCATAACCTGATCGACCACTACTTCTCGCAGTACGGCTCCGCGTTCACCGACGCGGTCAACGGCGGCTTCCTCGCACTCGTCGTGCTGCTGCAGACGGCACTGAGCCGGGCGCGGCGGTTCGCCTGATCCTGCGCAACTTGCACCGATCATCCGCGGCCGCGACCGCGGTCAACTGCGGCGACTGCTTTCCCGCACCACGAGCCGGTAACCCGGCTGGATCAACCGGCACGGCTCGCCGTAGCCTTCGTTGATCCGGTAGAGCAGGGTGCCGACCGCCGCTTCGGCGATTTTCGTCTTGTCCGGGGCGATCGTCGTGAGGGACGGAATCGAGTACTCCGCCTCCTCCACGTCATCGAAGCCGACCAGGGCGATGTCCTGCGGCACCCGCAAGCCGGCTTCATGGATCGCCCGCATCGCGCCGAGAGCCATCAGATCGTTGAAGCAGAACACCGCGTCCGGCAGCTCAGGCAGCTTGAGCAGCTTGCGCATCGCCGCCGCGCCGTCAGGCCGGAAGTAGGACCGCACCGGAGGGAAGAGCGCTTGTTCGACTGGCAGCCCGGCGTCGCGCAGCGCCTCGGTGTAGCCGAGCAGCCGCTGCTGCGCGGTCGCTCGCGGGGCCGGATCCTGCCAGCCGATCGCGCCGATGCGCCGGTAGCCCTGGTCGATCAGGTGTCGCACGGCGTCACGCGCGGCCGAGACGTTGTCGATGTGGATGTGGTCGCACACCAGGCCGTAGTCCGCCTCGCCGAGCAACACCAACGGGATCTGCCGATCGCGGGAGGCCAGCTCGTTCTGGTCGAGACCCAGCGGGCTGAGGATCACCCCGTCGATCATCGGATCGCCGAGACCGCAGGCCATGCGCAGCTCGGCGCCCGGATCGCCGGCCGTGTCGTCCATCAGGACCGTGTAACCGTGCCGCCGCGCGCTGGCGATCACCTCGACGGCCAGCTCGGCGAAATAAGGGTTCGGCATCTCCGGGAACGCGAGCGTGAGCACGCCGCTGCGGCCGGTGCGCAGGCGCCGGGCCATCAGGTTCGGGTGGTAGCCGAGTGCGTCGATGGCCTGCTGCACCCGCAGTCGGGTCTCGTCGGCGACCCGCGCGGTTCCGTTGACCACGTTGGATACGGTCTTGACGGATACCCCGGCGGCCTGGGCGACGTCGCGCAAGCGTGCCGCGCCGGCGCGTGTGGTCGTGCGCTCCCCGGTCACAACCCTGCGCTCCGTCCGACTTATCTGTCGTGAATTACAACGTTAGAATGCCACAGCCGCAGAATACCGGCTTTCCGGGCGAGCGCGCCAACGTTCCGGGCGATCCGGTGTTCGGGAAGCATCGCCTAACCGCCGATCCGATCAGGAGTAATCCGTCCGTGACTGACTCTCCCGCCGCCTCCGCCCCCGTTCGCGACCTGTTCGGCACGCTGCCCGACGGCCGCCCGGTCGACCGCTGGACCTTCACGGACGCCACCGGATTGACCGCCTCCGTCCTCACTTACGGCGCCGTGCTCCAGACGCTTCACGTGCCCGGCGTCGGCGGCGCAGACGAAAGTGGCGGCGCGGCCAACGTGGTGCTCGGCTACGACAAGCTCACCGATTACGTGGACAGCAGCTACTACTTCGGCTGCGTCGTCGGCCGGTTCGCGAATCGCATCGCGGCCGGTCGCTTCGTTCTCGACGGACGCGAATACCGGCTGCCGATCAACGACGGCGCCCGCCCGAACGCACTGCACGGCGGTCCCGAGGGCTTTCATCGGCAGGTTTGGGACGCGCGTCCGCTGGTCGAGGAAGGTGGTGTCGGCGTTGAGCTGAACCTGGTGAGCGAGGACGGCGACCAGGGCTACCCGGGACGGCTGAGCGTGCGGCTGCGCTACATGCTCGCCGGCGGCGCGCTGTACATCGATTACCAGGCCGCTGCGGAAGCTCCGACCGTGCTGAACCTGACGAACCATTCGTTCTTCAATCTCTCCGGCGAGGGCAGCAGCACCATCGACGAGCACGTACTCACCCTCGCCGCGTCCGAGTACCTTCCCGTGGACGCGGACCTGATTCCGCTGGCCTGCGCCCTGCCCGTCGCCGGAACGCCGTTCGACTTCACCGCCGGCGCGCCGCTCGGCGCGCGGATCGACGACCCGCACGAGCAGATCAAGGGCGCCGGCGGATACGACCACTGCTACATCCTCGACGGCGGCCGCACCGCCCAACCGCGCTTGATCGGCAGCCTGTCCGACCCGGAGAGCGGCCGGGCCATGGAAATCCTGACCACTGAGCCGGGAATCCAGCTGTACACGGCCAACGCGCTGCCGGCCGAGGTGGTCGGCATCTCGGGCCGTAACTACGGCCCGCGCGCCGCTGTGGCGCTGGAGACCCAGCACTTCCCGGACTCGCCGAACCGGCCGGAGTTCCCCTCCACCGTGCTGCTCCCGGGTCACGTCTTCCACTCCCAGACGGTGTACGGCTTCACGCACCTGCGCTGATCACCGGTTAGTAGCAGAACGTCAGGGCTCAATCCCCTCGGCTCCACGTAGGAACAGCCCCGGTCAGAAACGGCCGGGGCTGTTTGACTCAGACGCGGCGTTGGACTTAGCCGTCCTGTGAACCTGCACATCTCAGGCACCGCTGCGCCGCTGCGCCGACGCCTGCGGCTGGCCCGGTTCCGCCGGGACTGGTGCCCGCCCGCCCACCCCAGACGCTCCGCGCCCTCGCTGACGCTCGGCCGCTCCGCTAACTGACCTGTTCAACCGTCAAGTGGGCATCTTGCGCGACTGCCTGACCACTCGACAGACCTACGACGAGACAAGGGCGTACCCGTGCGACCACGACCGCTCAGCCGTACTCGTCGACCTCCATGTCGGCGCCCACCGCAATCAGGAACCCGAGCACCAGCGGGCTCAGCGACCAGCCTAGTAGCTGGTGCTGACCGGGAATGTCCGAATATGCCCGCCTGCGCCGGACGTTCGAGACGAAGAGCACTGCTAGGCGGCGGGAAGCTCTGGACTGTTGCTTTGAGCATCAACACAATGGCTGGGTGCCTAGGGATGTCTGGACGTGCCGTACGTACGAGGAGACCGCCCGCGACCTCAGGATCAGTCCGCGTCGGGTGCGTGCGTTAAGACTTGCCTTCTACCTGAGGCGTTGCGGTCATCCGGGCCACAAGCGACGCATCTCAGTCGACAGCATCTCCGACGAGCTGGTCTGGCGAGCATCGGCTACTAGGTGGAAGCGGACGACGAGACCCATGTTCTTCGTCTTGAAATTGCTCGCTGGGATAATCCTTGAAGCGATGTGACCATGGGCTAAGGCTGCGCATGCAACATGCCCGTTGCGTGCCTGTGCCGAGGCTGTCGAACGGTCAGCAGCGGTGACTCACGGGAGATCGACTCCGACGTGAGCTGCTGACCGGCGCGCACATCAGCGCGCAGAGCGTCAAGAGTGTCGCAGGGTTGATAGACCCGACTAGTGTCAAGACCGCAGGCAGGCGCCGAAAGCCGGCGAAGGCCGAAGCGTCGTTTCAGTCAGTCAGTTTACTTGAGGCTGCGTAGAAACGCTTTGCGTTCTTGCTCGACCACGGGAAAGAACCAGTCGGGGAGAGTGCCGTGCTCCCGCAGCGCCACCACCTCGGCAGAGCTCAATCGCTCGGCAATGCGGTCGATGGGCACGGAGTAGCTCGCCATGCGATCGCTTGTGACCTCTGTGGACACGTCGTGCGCCATGCCCGAGCCCGAGGCGGATCGACCCGATGAGCCGAGGACACGCAGCAGCGTGACCCACCAGGGGTGGGAACGTCGAAGCAGGACCGGACGCGCTGCCAGCCACGCGAGCCTGCCGATCGTAAGCTGCTGATTCGGTATCCATTCAGGCGCAGGTGTGGGCATTCTTTGATCCCCGTCCGTGTTGGCGACGCTAGCTGGACAAAGAGGTTAGCGCTCTGGTGCCCGTGGAAGACAAGACCCTATGGGTGGGTGCTGATTATCAGCACTGATAGTCAGGGAGAAGTTCAGCGAGACCCCGGTAACAGACGACACCAGACAACAGCAGACGACAGGCGATCAGCAGCGGACGAGGCCAACCGAACCACTCGCGGACGAGAGCGCGCTATCTGATGCTCCGAGCACGTTGCCACACATTCCCCGTGCTGAAGCCCAGCCTTGCCATCTGAGATAGGACTTCAACCCTCTGGCCTGTCCAGAAGTAGATCTCTGCGCCGGCGTTCGTTCGAAGCCCAACACCTTGAGAAAAGCGACCATCGCATGGGAAGGCGAGCGCGAGATCCCGTGGCTGACACACCAGCGCAGTGGTGCCCAGCACACGTCCGACCCAGCGGAGCTTCACTGTGACCTGGCCGTCAGAGAGAAGCAGTACGCCGAACGGCCAACTTGCGTTGATGCGCCAACCGCCGAGACCTGGCGCGTTGATGCCTCCGACCCACCGCATGCCGCCCCCTGTTCAAAACTGTGTCAGTGCTGAATTGTCGGTCAACCGCTTAGGTCTGTACAGCAGCGCGGTACAGCAAGCGGGCCGACCAGCAGTGCCGTACGATGACTCTTTCCGGCCTGACTCGGGCAGGAATGTCCTGATCTGCCCCACCGGTGCCGCAAGTTCGCATCTAGAGTCAGCATCAGTGCCGTGGGGCGGAGGGTTCGAAGAAGCTAGCGCGCCCGGTGCTTTGATCCTCGAGCAGCAGTCGACCACAGTTGTCGCACTTGAACAGTTGGTGATCCTCTCGGATCATCCAGAGCCCAGATCGATCGAATTCACCGGCCGTACGTTTCCTTACTCACCAGGTGGTCTGTCCGGGTGGTCTGCGGCACACTGGCAGCGTGAGTGACGACGCAGCTGCCGAGATCCACGAGAACATTGTGGCTGGCCGAATGCTCCCGGCCCTCGTGGGCATCCGTGCGGAGCTGGGATGCGGCATCCCTGCCGCCATAGACGAGTTCAGCAAGCGGTACGAGCGACTTCGCGCTGAGCGGCCCCGCGATTTCACGTTGTCGCGAGAGGAGTACGGTCGCGGCTTCTACAGCTGAAGGCGGTAGCGCGAGCCGCGCGGCGAGCGTCCGAAATCGCGGTGCGATCGCCGCTGCGGGTGCGGAACACTCGGGGTGTGAGCACCTGGGATGAGTTGACGCATGAACAACGGGTGTTGCTGGTCAATGCGTCCGAGCACGACTTCTTGCCCAACGCTCTTGGTGACTGGCGGCCGGCTGGGGCGACGTCGCACGAGGAGCGGATTGCGCGCATTGACGAACTCGTGGCGCCGTTGCTCGCGATGGTGGACGCCGGGTGGGTTGAGGTGCGCAGGTTTGCCCGTGTCGATTCCGACGAGTACGAGACACTTTCGTGCGAGGAACTGCCCGAAATGCTCAGCGATCCGGCACTCTGGGATTGGTGGTGGGACTCGCCAGGGCCTACGGTCGCCATTGTGTTCACCGAGCGAGGCGGGCAACTGTGGCGGACACACTGGGCGAAGACATGGCATCAGCGACTCAGGATCATGTAAGTCTAGTCAAGCCGCCTACGACTCGCGCTGACACCAGCGAACGACACCAACAGCGGCAGCCGGCAGCGAACACGCACTAGGGCATATCAGACAGCGTGCTGGTCACAGGGTTAGTCATGAATGGTCCCGTGCCGATCCGTGCTAGATGGGGCGGGTGTCGCACGTTCGAATCGCGCCGTGGGCACCACCCCCACCAGGGACGCAACAGCCAGAAGCCCCAGACCTTGATACAGGTCTGGGGCTTTGACACCTACTCTTGACATCAGCCCGAGCGCTCTGGCCTGAGCAAACGGTCAATGATCTTGATCGCTTCCCGCTTCGACTTCTACACCACATTCGTGAAGCGTTCATGGTCACGCCGATCTGGACCTCATCCCAACGAGCGAGCGCCTAGCCAAATCATCTGCTCGGTTTGTCCCGCCAACTGCGGTCAGGGGGCCAGGTAGAACACCTGGTTCGAGTCGCCCAGGTCTCGCCAGAGTTGGAGTCCGCGGTTGGCGCCCGAGTCGTCGTAGTCCAGCACCAGGCCGGTGGCGACGTTCTTGATCTTGTAGTAGATGCCGCCTAGCGGGATCATTTCCCAGTCTGAATCGCTGTTGGCGCAGACGTTGCCGCCACCGGTGACGACCACCGGCGAGCCCTCCCGGTCCCAGTTCGGGATCAGGCATCCAAAGTTGGGGGCCCACAAAATCTTGGTCACGGCACCTCTCACGTCGGCGTATTTCCAGTGGTGGGCTAGACCGTCTGCGCACGAGTACTCGTGGACGCTCTGCCCCAGGGGCCAGTACAAGTCCGGGCGGAGGCACTGACCGCCGCCCCAGGGCGTCTGAAAGTTGAGATACACGTCCGCGTGCGCCGACGCGGCCTGCGTCATCGACAGCGCCAGGGCCGCCGCCGGAAGCAGCAGCAGGCGCCGAAAGGTCTTGCTCACGGTGTGTGTTCTCCTCTGAGATCGCGGGGCCACTGGCATCGTCGCC
>NZ_DATNGK010000027.1:0-25951 GCF_035605935.1 Actinocrinis sp.
CTCGACCGCCTCAAGGAACTCGGCCACGAGCCGGTTGACTGCGGGCCGCACGAGTACGTCTCCACCGACGACTACCCGCCTTACGTGCTGCGCGCCGCGAAGGGTGCGGCCGACGAGCCCGGCACTCTGGGCATCGTGATCGGCGGTTCCGGCAATGGCGAGGTCATCGCGGCGAACAAGGTCAACGGCGTGCGCGCGGCGCTGGTCTGGAGCGAGCAGACCGCCACCCTCGCCCGGCAGCACAACGACGCCAACGTGATCAGCATCGGCGGCCGCATGCATCCGCTCGAGGACGCGGTGCGGTTCGTCGAACTCTTCGTCGCGACGCCGTTCAGCGGCGACCCGCGGCACGCGCGTCGCATCGGCATGCTCACCGAGTACGAGCGGACCGGCGAACTGCCCGCGCTTCCCCGATAGCCGCCCGAGCGCGGCTACGCGGCGGCCCTGTCGCGGCGTCAGTTTCACGGGCGCTGATCTTCACTCCGTCAGCCCAGCGCACGGCCCCTGAACAGCGCCGCGCAGCACGCCTTTTGCTCACATGCTCACTCGATCGGGTGATTGAAATGACGCCGCACTATGCCGAAGAGGCGCCGCGTGGTGACGCTGCGCGCACTGTCTCGATAGGGTCCCCTGCATGGCGGTGACGGCGTCGGTGGACCGCGCGGCGGAGGACCGGCCGCGCGCTCGGCCTCGTCGGCTCGGCGCGCTCAGGCTCTGGCTGCGGCACACGGCGCCGCAATCCGAGGCGCTCCTGCTGCCGGCGCTCATCGCCCTGTCCGTCGCGGTGGGCGTCCTGGCGCACCTCCACACGGTGTGGGCTCAGCCGGCGATGGTCACCCTGCCGCTGCTGCTCGGCGGCTTCATGCTGCGATTCACCGCGCAGCTGGTGCTGCTGGTCGCCTCGGCGCTCGTCGTCGTGGTCGACGCGCTCACCAGCCATCCCGCGCGCCCGACCCCGGGCACGATCCTGCTGATCGGCGCGACGGCACTGATCGTGCTGGTCATGTCACGTGAGCGGGTGCGGCTCGGCGTGCGCGGCACGCGCGGCGAGTCGATGCTTTTCGACCTGCGCGAACGGCTGCAAGCGCAAGGCCGGGTGCCTCTCCTTCCCCAGGGCTGGCACCTGGAGCTCGCCCTCAAGTCCGCCGGCGGCCAGTCGTTCGCCGGTGACTTCCTCATCGCGGCCCGCAGCGACGTGGAAAGCCTGGATCCCGAAGGACAGTTCCACGAGGGCAACGGCCGTCTGCAACTCGGCCTGGTCGACGTCTCCGGCAAGGGCCTTCAGGCGGGCACGCGAGCGCTGTTGCTCTCCGGAGCCTTCGGCGGCCTGCTCGGTTCGGTGCCCGCGCCGCAGTTCCTCGTCGCGGCCAACCGGTACCTGCTGCGGCAGGGCTGGGAGGAAGGCTTCGCGACCGCCGTACACCTCGTGCTCGACCTGGAGACCGGCGACTACGAGTGCTATAGCGCGGGCCACCCGCCGATCGCGCACCTGGCCGCGGGCGCGGGCCGCTGGTCGCTGTGCGAGACGCCGGGCCCGGTTCTGGGCGTGCTCCCGGACGCGGAGTACAAGCCGACCCGCGGCCGCCTCGAGTACGGGGACGGCTTGATGCTGTTCACCGACGGCCTGATCGAGCAGCCCGGCCAAGACCTCGCGATCGGCCTGGATCGGTTGCTCGGTGCGGCGGGCATGCTCCAAACGAAGGGTTTTGCCGGCGGCGCGCCCCGCATCGTGGATGCGGTCGCCCGCAAGACGAACGACGACCGCGCGCTGGTGCTCGTCTGGCGCACGCGCCCCACCGCGTGAGTCACTGATCGCGGAAGCGCAGATGGTTCCCGGCCCGCACGCGCCGCAGCGCTGGTGCCGTCTCTCGACGACATGCCAGCGCTGCGTTGTTTTTGCCTTTGTCCAGCGGCGAGCGCTACGACACCGCCTTCAACAGCGTGTTGCACTCGGGCCCGGCCGTCTGGGCGCCGAAGTTACCGCCGACCGCGAGCGCGGCGACCGCGAAGTCCCCGTGCACCGCGATGGTCCAGCTGTTCGGCGTCTTGCCCTGTACCTCGGCGGTACCGGTCTTGCCGTAAGCGCCGGACTGGGTCAGCACCCCGGTCAGGGTGCCGTTTGCGACCGCCTCGTGCATCAGCGTCTTGAGGCCGGCATCGGTGTTCGCGGGCAGCGGCGTCAGCGAAAGCTGCGACGCTCCGGGCACCAGGATCGGCTGCTTGAATGAGCCGTTCGCGATCGTTGCCGCAACCGCGGCCATTACCAGCGGTGAGGCGGTGATCTGGTCCTGACCGACCAGCTCCTCGGCGAGGCTGTTGGACGACGAGGTCGGCACGTGACCGTACACGGTCGGCTGGCCGAGGCCGACGTCCCACTTCTGGTCGAAGCCGTAGTAGTCGTGCGCGGTTTGAGCCAGCACGTTCTTGCTCACCCCGCTACTGCTTCCGAAGCGGCTGAAGGCGTTGTTGCAGGACTGCGCGAAGTCCCACAGGAAGGACTTGCCGACGCCGGCTTCTTGCTCGCTGTTGTGCAGCGTGATGCCGTCCGCGTTGAGCGTCGCCGGGCAGTCCCAGGTCTGGTTCAGGTCGGTGATGATGCCCTTGTTCAGCACCATCGTCGTAGTGATGGTCTTGAATGTGGAGCCGGGCGCGTAGTGGCCGACCATCGCCGTGTCCAGGCCGCCGGGCGGATTGTTCGCCACGGCCAGGATGTTGCCCGTGGACGGCTGGATGACCACCATCGAGCTGTTCGCGGCCTGATTAACCGCGCTCTGCGCGGCCGCCTGCACGTTCAGGTCGATGGTCGTCTTCACCGCGCTGGTGTTCACCGGGTCCGAGACTTTCGCGACGGTGGAGACCACGGAGCCGTCCGCGTTCTCGATCTGCACCTTCTGGCCGGGAGTGCCGTCTGAGGGCGGCGCGGCCTTCTCGAGCGCGCTCACGATCCCGTTCAGGCTCGGCGCGTTCGCGCTGGTGATCTCGTTGCCGTGACTGTCGACCACCTTGTTCGCGGTCGGCGGGATCTGGCCAAGGCCGAGCTTCTGGCCCGCCTTGAGCGAGGTGAACAGCACGCTCGGCTGCCACTTGACGAACCAGCGGGTGTAGCCGTCGATGCTCTTCGAGTACGTCGCCATGCCCGAGTTGTAAGTCCACGGACTCGCCGGCGTGCCGACCTGCGCGGCCACGTTGAACGTCATCCAGCCGGCCGCGCTCGCGGTGCCCGGCATCAGCGAGAGGCTGCTGACCTTCAGGTCGTTCTTGTACGCGGTCAGCTGCGCCAGCGCCGTCGTCGGGTCGTCGGCGATGTTCGCGGCGGCCTTCAGGTTGCCGTTCTGCCAGGCGGTCAGGAACGCGGTGCCGGTCTGCGTCGCGTCGGTGCCTGCGTCGGAGCCGCTGGGGGAGAAGCCCACGGTCGGCACCGGCTTGGCGCTGATGCCAGGCACGGTGATGTTGCCGGTCAAAATGAGCGCGGCGACCACGACGATGACGACCGCCACGCCGGAGCCGACCAGCAGTCCGCGGCGCTTGCGGGGCTTACTGGAGCGTCCGCCGCCGCCAGCCGGCGGAACGTCGTCGTAGTCGTAATCATCGAAGTCGTCGTGGTCGTCGTACCCGCGCACCGGCAGTATCGGTGCCTGGCCCGGCGGCGTCGGGTAGCTGTGCGGCTGGCGCTGCTGCTGTGGCGTCTGCAGCGGCTGGGTCTGCGGCGTCCAGTTCAGGCTGCCGCCGTAAGGCTGCGCAGATCGATCCGAGCCGCCGCGCACCGCCATGTCCGACTGCGGAGGCTGCGGGGGAAGCGGTGCGTCCGTGCGCGGAATCGCCTGCGTGGGCGCTGACGCAGCGTACGGCCGCGGCGGGCTCACGGGGGCGGGTATGACCTGCGTGCGGTCGTTCGCGCCGGGGATCGACGTGCGCGCGGCACCCGATGCAGGGCCGGCTGCGGCGGCCGGGCGCGAAATCCTCGTCGTCTTGTCGCCGTCCGCGGTGTTCTTATCAGCGCTGTTCTTCTCGACACTGCGCTCGTCCGCAGCGTTGGTGTCCGCTGTGTCCCTGTCCGCAGCGTCCTTGTCTGCAGGGCTCTCTTCCGCAGCGCTCTTGTCCGCCGGCCTCCGCGTCACGAGCTGCGTCGCGTCGTTGTCCGGCGTCGTCCGCAACGCTTGGGTCAGCGCTTCGTCCGCACCGCCCGCGCCGTCGGCAGAGCTCGAATCCGCCTCGGCGGAGCTGGCTCGCTCATCGAACCCCTTGGGAGCTGGCTCCGGCGGCTCCTCTTCGCCTCGGGGGCGGAACCACGAGTCCAGCGCGTCGTCCTGCTCCTGCGGTCCGCTCGCGGCGCCGTCCGGCCTGGTCTCGTCGGTCAATGTCCAGTCCCTCCCGTGGGCTCGCACGCTTCGGTAGGCGCGCACTCCAGAGCAACAGAGCGTCAGCCGCGCACGGCGCCGTCCACCCGAGGCGCCACAGCTGCACAGCGTCTTAACCACAACAGACGCGGCAGGGTCGCTCCTCGTTGCATCCTATATATGGTGCTTTTGCGCCACTGCCCCGGTTCCGAGCCTGGAAACCCGTCGGCCGACGACTCGCAGCTACGCAGTTGCCTGGAGTCTGGAGTGATGCCGCACTCAGAGGTGCGCGAGAACGTACCTGGCTTCCGGCCCGGCATAGACGGCGCCAAACCCGGAGTCCTGCACCACCACACCGAGCGCGATGTCGAGGTTCGGGTCGTAGACGACCATCCACGCGTTTGTCTTGCCGTCCTTGTTCGCGTCGGTCTCGGCGGTGCCGGTCTTCGCGTACAACGGCCCGGACACCCCGCTGAAGACCCCGGCGGCGGTGCCGCTGGTGACCACCGCGCGCATCATGGTCTTGATGCTGGCGTCGGTACCGGACGGCAAGGAGCTCGCCGTGACCTTCGTGACGCCGTTGACCAGGTAGGGCTGGTGGAAGGAGCCGGTGCCGACCGTCGCGGCCACCGAGGCCATCGCGAGCGGCGAGGCGACGATCCGCCCCTGGCCGAAGTTCTCCTGCGCCAGTTCCGCGCCGCTGGAGCCGCCCGGCATGCCGAAGTATTGGTTCGATCCCAGGCCGATATCCCAGGCCTGGTTCAAGCCGAAGTACGTCGACGCGGTGCCCGCCAGCTTCCCGCCCTCGAGCTGCTTGTAGAACTGGGTGAAGGCGTTATTGCACGATTGTGCGAAGTCGGTGATGAACGGGGTGCCCGGCGGCAGCGACTCCTCGTTCTTGCCGGTGCCGTCGCTGCTGTTGTGGTAGACGACACCCTGCACGGTGACGGTCAGCGGACAGGAAACCGGCGAGTACAGCGAGACATAGCCGTGGTTCAGCAACGCCGCGGTCGTAACGATCTTGAAGGTCGAGCCCGGGGCGAGGCCGCCGGTCAACGCGGTGTCCCCGCTGCCCGCGGAGTTGGCCACCGCGAGGATCGCGCCGGTCGAGGGCCGCAGCACGACCATCGAGCTGCGCGAGTGCATGCCCACCGCCGCGCGGGCCAGGGCCTGCACGGTCGGGTCGATCGTGGTCTTGAGCACCGAGGCGTCAACCGGCTTCTGCAGGGTGGCGAGCGGTGTGCTGCCGACCGCGGTACCAGAGGCGTTCACCACCTGCACCGCGACGCCGGCCGTGCCAGACCCCTTCGGTGCCTTCTTGCCCAGGGAGCTGGCAATGGTCTGCAACGAGCTGTCCGAGTACGAGGAGAGCTTGGTGCCCGAGGAGTCGACCACCTTGCCCACACCCGGCGGCACGGACACCACGGCGAGCTGCTGACCATCGGCGAGACCCGGCGCGAGGATCGACGGGTTCCAGCGGATCGACCAGCCGTCAGATTGCTTGTAGGCGACCAGACTTGAGTTGTACGCCCACGGCATCGTGGCGTTCTGTCCGGTCATGCCCACCGTGGCAGTCGCCGAGAACGACACGGTCCCAGACGGACTGGTGTTCGACCCGCCGCCGGCCGCCGTCCCGCCTGAATTCGTGCTCGAGCCGCTCGGGCTGCTCCCGCTTCCGCCGACGTTCGGGGAAGCCGTGGACGAGGCGGCGGCGACCACCGCGGGCTGCGGCTTAAACGCCAGGGCACTGAGATTGAGGCCCGACTTGTACGCGGTCAGCGCGGTGAGCGCGTCGGTCGGGTCATCGGTGTACTTCGCAGCTTCCGTCAAGTCGCCGGACTGCCAGGCGTTGAGGAACGCGGTCGCGGTCTGCTCGGCCGCGGTGGCCGGGTCGGCGCTGGTCGGCTGGAAGCTGGTGTGCGTGGGGGAGGGGGACGCCGCCGGGCCGCCAGCCGCGGTGTTCCCGCTCTTCGCGGGGGAACCGCCGCTCAGCGCCAGGTAGGCGATCAAGCCGAGCGCCGCGGCACCTGCGACAGCCCCGCCGGCCAGCACCGGCTTGCGGTTACGAGCCTGCCCGCGCCGGTCGTGCGGATGCGGCTCGTACTCCGGGTAGCTGTACTCAGGGTCCTGCTCCGGCAGCCGCTGCTGCATCGGGAAGGGAGCGTCCTGCGGCTGCCCGTGGAACGCGGCCTGGCCGTGGCTCCGGTCATAGCCCTGATAGGGGGCTTGCGGCGCGGCCTGGAACGGAGCGGGCGGCGGCACCGGAGCCTGCGCGTGGCCGTACACCGTGCTGACGCTCTGCTGCGGTTGCCGTTGCGGCTGCGGATCCCACTGCGGCTGCGGTGGCTGGGACTGAGGCGGCTGCGGCCGCATCGCCGGAATCGCGCCTACCTGCGTAGGAGCGTCATCCGGCGAGGAGTACTGCTGCGGCGGAAGCGGCGGTTGGCCCGGTGCCGGAAAGGGCGCGGCTGGCGGCATGCCAGAGGCCTGCGTCGGAGCGCTGTCGGGTTCGTCCCGAAACCAGCCGTTCACCGGCGATCGATCGTCGGACATGCGCGGTGTTTCCCTCCCACTACCGGCTCGGCTGGGGCCCCCTGTTCGTTCCCCCCGGAGAAGACTCCGCCCGGTCCTCAGCCGTTGCCTGTATTCCCAATACTGTGACCGCAGTGTGACGAAAAGCCTGGAGCGACTGAGCGCCCCGACACCGGTTACGCGGTGTCGGGGCGCTGATCAGAGAGCGGACGACGGGAATCGAACCCGCGTAGCCAGTTTGGAAGACTGGGGCTCTACCATTGAGCTACGTCCGCAGTGCCGCCTTATCTTGCCATACCGGTGCGGCCGCCTGCACCCGAGATCACCCCGAACGGACCGCAGGCTCGCGCGCGGCTCGGATCCGCCTCGCGGCGCGCCCGTCCGCCGGTATCGCGATGCGCGCCGTGCCACCGAACCGGTACGCTTCCCACGGTTCGTCAGCGGGGTGTGGCGCAGCTTGGTAGCGCGTCCGCTTTGGGAGCGGAAGGCCGTCGGTTCGAATCCGGCCACCCCGACAGCGTCAAAACGCGGCCGACCTGTGACAATTCGTCAGGGTCAGTCGTGATCTGCGCTTTTATCACCCGGACGGGGTCGGCAAGGTACGATACCCGCGCAAGCGCGATGCGGCGTGCGTCCTGGTATGCCTGCCGCCGCCGCAACGCTTTCCGACACGGCGTGACCACACCCCGAGCACGCGCTTGCTACCGAGAAGTAGTCCCAGCGAGGAGATCACTGCTGTGAAGAGCGCCGTCGAGACCCTCGACCCCACGCGGGTCCGGCTCACCGTCGAGGTTCCCTTCGCCGAGCTCGTGCCCAGCCTCGACACGGCGTACAAGAGGATCGCCGAGCAGGTGACCGTCCCGGGCTTCCGGAAGGGCAAGGTGCCGCCGCGGGTCATCGACCAGCGCGTCGGCCGCGGCGCCGTGCTCGAGGAGGCGATCAACTCCGCGCTGCCGGAGCTGTACGGCCAGGCGATCGAGGAGAACAAGCTCGAGGTCGTCGGCCGCCCCGAGGTCGAGGTGACCGAGTTCGCCGACGGCGAGCAGCTGAAGTTCACCGCCGAGGTGGACGTGCGTCCCGAGTTCGACCTGCCCGAGTACAAGGGCGTCACCGTCGAAGTCGAGGACGTCGAGGTCAGTGACGCGGACGTCGACGAGCAGGTGGAGGCGCTGCGCAAGCGCTTCGGCACCCTCACCGGCGTCGAGCGGGCCGTGCAGGACGGTGACTTCGTGACCGTCGACCTGATCGCCACCATCGACGACGAGGAGCTCGAGGACGGCACCGCCACCGGCGTCTCCTACGAGGTCGGCTCGAACAGCATGGTGGACGGCCTCGACGAGGCGATCATCGGCAAGAGCGCCGGCGAGACCGCGCAGTTCGTCTCCACGCTGGTCGGCGGTTCGCACGCCGGCGAGGAGGCCCAGATCAAGGTCACCGTGGGCGCGGTCAAGTCCCGCGAGCTGCCCGAGCTCGACGACGAGTTCGCCCAGCTGGCCAGCGAGTTCGACACGCTCGAGGAGCTGCGCGGCGACGTGCGCGGCCGGCTCGAGCGGGCCAAGAAGTTCGAGCAGGGCGCGCAGGCCAGGGACAAGGTGCTCGAGAGCGTGCTGGCCCAGATCGAGGTGCCGCTGCCGGCCAAGGCCGTCGAGGCCGAGATCGCCTGGCGCAACGAGCAGCTCGACGAGCAGATCCAGCGTGCCGGGATGACCCGCGAGGGCTTCCTGAAGCTGCAGGACCAGGAGGCCGACGCCTTCGCCGCGGACCTCGACAAGCAGGTGCGCGAGGGCATGAAGGCGCAGTTCGTGCTGGACCGGCTGGCGGACAAGGAGGAGCTGAGCGTCAACCAGGCTGAGCTCACCCAGCACCTGATCCGCCGCGCTTCCGGCTCCGGCCTGAGCCCGGACCAGTTCGCCAAGCAGGTCGTCGACTCCGGGCAGGTGCCCGCGCTGGTCGGCGAGGTGCGCCGCGGTAAGGCGCTGCAGCTGATCCTGGAGAACGCCGAGATCAAGGACGCCTCCGGCAACGCCGTGGACCTCTCGGAGCTGGACACCCCGGCGCTCGGCGAGGGTCCGGACGCGTTCGGCCGCGAGCTCGGGGACGAGCACTACGGCCACGACCACGCGTAGGTCTTCACTAGTCTTAGCGGCCAGTCGCCGAGCGAAGCGAGGCGGTCCGGCGGCGGGCAGTGTGGAGTGGCTACCGCGCGGTGTGGTGCTGGCGCGCCCGTAGTTGTTTTTGTGCGCCACCCGCGCCGCCTTAGCGGCCAGTCGCCGAGCGAAGCGAGGCGGGCTGGGCGCAGAAGACACTGCACTGCACGCCTAGAGCGAACAAGCGGCCCTAATCCGTCGTCACGTTAGTGGCACGGGTTAGGGTCGCTTTCAGTAGAACGGGTCTTCTGAAGCGAGACAGGTGGACGACGTGACGAATCCGTATTCGGACAGGGCTCCGCGCATGGCGGGTCTCGACGGCCCGGGCGGGCTCAACGACCAGATCTTCAACCGGCTGCTGCGCAACCGGATCGTCTTTCTCGGGGCGGCCGTGGACGACGACATCGCCAACACCCTGTGCGCCCAGCTACTGCTGCTGAACGCGGAGGACCCCGAGAAGGACATCTGGTTCTACATCAACTCCCCGGGCGGCTCGGTCACCGCAGGCCTGGCGATCTACGACACGATGCAGCTGATCTCCAACGACGTGGCCACCGTCGCCCTCGGCATGGCCGCCTCGATGGGCCAGTTCCTGCTGACCGCCGGCACCCGCGGCAAGCGCTTCGCCCTGCCGAACGCCGAGATCCTGCTGCACCAGGGCTCCGCCGGCCTCGGCGGCTCGGCCTCCGACATCAAGATCCAGGCCGAGCGGCTGCTGCGCAGCAAGCGCCGGATGATCGAGCTGACCGCGCTGCACACCGGTCAGCAGCAGGCGAAGATCGAGAAGGACTCCGACCGCGACCACTGGTTCTCCGCCGAGGACGCCAAGGAATACGGCCTGATCGACGACATCTTCACGGCCGCCGCGCACGGCCCGGCGGGTAACCCCGTCACCACCTCCTGACCCGCCGCGACCAGACAAAGGAACCCCGCAATGACTGACAACCAGTCGGCCGCGCGCAGGCATGAGGCCCGGTACGTCCTGCCGCACTTCATCGAGCGCACCAGCCAGGGCGTGCGCGAGTACGACCCCTACGCCAAGCTGTTCGAGGAGCGCATCATCTTCCTCGGCGTCCAGGTCGACGACGCCTCCGCGAACGACGTGATGGCGCAGCTGCTGACTTTGGAGTCGATGGACCCGGACCGGGACATCACCATCTACATCAACTCCCCGGGCGGCTCGTTCACCGCGCTGACCGCGATCTACGACACGATGCAGTTCGTCAAGCCGGACATCGTGACCGTGTGCATCGGCCAGGCCGCCTCGGCCGCAGCGGTGATCCTCGCGGCCGGTACCAAGGGCAAGCGGCTCGCGCTGCCCAACGCCCGCGTGCTGATCCACCAGCCGTACACCGAGACCGGCCGCGCCGACCTCAACGACCTGGAGATTCAGGCCAACGAGATCCTGCGGATGCGCGCCCTGCTGGAGACCCTGCTCTCCCGGCACACCGGCCGCAGCGAGGAGCAGGTGCGCGAAGACATCGAGCGGGACAAGATCCTGACGGCCCCTCAGGCGGTGGACTACGGCCTGGTCGACCAGGTGGTCACCAGCCGGGTCGAGGGCATGTCCCGCCCGTCGCTCTGACCGGTCGTCGAACCCCAGGTTCGCTTGAGGCCGCGTCGCGCCGGAACGGACGGCGGGGGGCGCAGGGAAGCTTCCCGGCGTTTACCTGCCCCCGTTCCGGCCGCGAAAGCGGTACCTTCTTCCATTGAGGGCTTTTTCGGCCCCGCCGGGCCGGGCGTCCGGCGTCGAGGCGAAGGAGATCCACCCCGTGGCACGCATCGGTGAGGGCGACCTGCTCAAGTGCTCCTTCTGCGGGAAGAGCCAGAAGCAGGTCAAGAAGCTGATCGCCGGACCCGGCGTGTACATCTGCGACGAATGCATCGACCTGTGCAACGAGATCATCGAGGAGGAGCTGGCCGGCTCCGCCGAGCACCGGTGGTCCGAACTGCCCAAGCCGCGGGAGATCTACGACTTCCTCGACCAGTACGTGATCGGCCAGGACGCCGCGAAGAAGGCGCTGTCGGTGGCCGTGTACAACCACTACAAGCGGGTGCAGGCGGGCGACACGGGCCGCTCCTCGCGTGACGAGACCGTCGAGCTGGCCAAGTCGAACATCCTGCTGCTCGGCCCGACCGGCTCCGGTAAGACCTTCCTCGCCCAGACCCTCGCCCGCATGCTCGACGTCCCGTTCGCCATCGCCGACGCGACCGCGCTGACCGAGGCCGGGTACGTCGGCGAGGACGTCGAGAACATCCTGCTGCGCCTCATCCAGTCCGCCGACTTCGACGTGAAGAAGGCCGAGACCGGGATCATCTACATCGACGAGGTCGACAAGATCGCCCGCAAGAGCGAGAACCCGTCGATCACCAGGGACGTCTCCGGCGAGGGCGTGCAGCAGGCGCTGCTGAAGATACTGGAGGGCACGGTCGCGGCGGTTCCCCCGCAGGGCGGCCGCAAGCACCCGCACCAGGAGTTCATCCAGATCGACACGACGAACGTACTGTTCATCGTGGGCGGGGCGTTCGCCGGCCTTGAGAAGATCATCCAAGCCCGGATCGGCAAGCAGGGCATCGGCTTCGGCGCCCAGCTGCGCAGCCGCGCCGAGCTGGAATCCCAGGACGTCTTCAACGAGGTCATGCCGGACGACCTGATCAAGTTCGGCATGATCCCCGAGTTCATCGGCCGTCTGCCGGTCATCACCAGCGTGCAGAGCCCGGATCGGGACTCGCTGCGCCGCATCCTGATCGAGCCGAAGAACGCGCTGCTGCGCCAGTACCAGCACCTGATGGCGCTGGACGGGGTTGAGCTCGAGTTCTCCGACGACGCCATCGAGGCGATCGCGGACCTGGCCATCCTGCGTGGCACCGGGGCGCGCGGCCTGCGCGCGATCATGGAGGAAGTGCTGCTCTCGGTGATGTACGAGGTGCCTTCCCGCCGCGACGTGGCTCAGGTGCTGATCACCGCGGAGTCGGTGAAGGAGCACGCGAACCCGACGCTGGTGCCGCGCGACTCGCCGCACCGCGCCCCGCAGAACCGCACCCCGCGCGAGAAGTCGGCGTAGCCGGACTTCACTGACGGCGGCGAGCTGGTGAATACCGGCGCGCCGCCGTCAGTACGTCCGCACCTTCCTCAACGCTCGGCCGCGGCGCGCAGGTCCAGGGTGTACGGGACGAGCTTGCTCTGGCCGACGCTGGGCAGGAAGTAAACCCAGCCGAAGGTGCTGCGATCCACCCACACGCAAGAACGCACGTCGGTCCCGTCCACGTTCAGCTTGCCGCAGTCGAGCGCACCGCCCAGCGGGCCGGGATTCTCCACCGTCACGTTCTTCATCGACGCGCCGCCGGTGATCTGCTTCATCACCCCGCTCGGGCCCATGATGCCGAGGCTGGTCTGGAAGTCGGCGATGTTCGCGGTGCTCTCCGCGAGCAGCCACACGCTGAACGAGCCGGACGTACCGGCCCGGTAGAAGCCGACCAGCGGATCCGGGTACGCGGTGTTCGAGGCCAGGCTCTTCTTCAGATCACTGATTCGCTGCTCGATGTCGCCGTTGGTCACCAGGTGCAGCGGCCCGGCAGTCTGCGGGACGCTGAGCGTGTGCGCGTTCTGCGATGCGGGCGAGCCGGAGCCGGCACCGGTCGGAGCGGTGTCCGTCACTCGGTTCGGCGTGCTTGATCCGCTACCGGCGGTCGACGGCGGGGGGCCTGCGCCGTGCGCGGCCGGGCTCTGATTCGAGCTGCCACCGCTCATCGCGACGACTGCCGCCACGATCCCCGCTACCAGCACAGCGCCCGCGCCGAGCCCGACATACATGCCGGTGCGGCTGCGTTTGGGCGGCGGCGCGGCAAAGAACGGCGGTGCGGACTGGTACTGCGGCTGAGACCACGCATCGGGATTCTGCGGATAGGGGTTCCCGCTCGCCGGGTTCGCCTGCGCCGCATCCCACTGCTGCGTCGCGTTCCATTGAGCCGGATCGGGCCGCGGCGCGTACCACTGCGGAGCCGCTTGCTGCTGGGGGAAGGCCTGTGTCGGCTGTTGGGGCGCCGGGTGCTGCGGCACGATCGGCTGACCATACTGGTCGTACCCTGTCGGCTCCGCCGGAAGAGGCGGTTCAGCCGGGGGTTGTGCGTCCCATGACATGGCGTCAGTACCCTCCCTGCCCCGCCATCGAAGCGAAGCCCGCAAACACTATCGACGCGGTGCGGGCTAAGGCGGATCCCTTCGGGTGCACTCAAGCAGCGACGGCTTCGGCGCGGCCGGGTGGCTGGGTGCATTCGGAGAGGCAGTAAATGGGAACGGAGCGCTCTGCGCGATCCGTACAATCGGAGCGTGACCGATACCACTTCCCCTCAGAGCCAGGGCGCCCAGCCGGACGCCGCCGCCACCCTGCCGACGCAATACGCGCCCGCGCAGGTAGAGGGGAAGTTGTACGAGCGTTGGGTACAGGCCGGCTACTTCGAGGCCGACGCCAAGAGCGACCGTCCCGCGCACACCATCGTGATTCCGCCGCCGAACGTGAACGGCTCGCTGCACATCGGCCACGCCCTCGACATGACGCTCCAGGACGCCATCACGCGCCGCAAGCGGATGCAGGGCTTCGAGACGCTGTGGCTGCCCGGCATGGACCACGCCGGCATCGCGACTCAGAACGCGGTGGAGCGCGAGATCGCGAAGGAAGGTCTGTCCCGGCACGACCTTGGCCGGGAAGCCTTCGTGCAGAAGGTGTGGGAGTGGAAGGGCGAGTACGGCGGCCGCATCCTGAACCAGATGCGGCGGCTGGGCGCTTCCGTGGACTGGAGCCGCGAGCGCTTCACCTTCGACGCCGGGCTCTCCCGCGCTGTGCAGACCATCTTCAAGCGCCTCTATGACGACGGCCTGATCTACCGCGCCGAGCGGATCATCAACTGGTGCCCGCGCTGTATGACGGCGCTCTCGGACATCGAGGTGGAGCACCAGGAGGACGAGGGCGAACTGGTCTCGATCCGCTACGGCGACGGCGCGCAGGCGATCGTGGTGGCCACCACGCGGGCCGAGACCATGCTCGGTGACACCGCCGTGGCCGTGCACCCGGACGACGAGCGGTACAAGCACCTGGTGGGCACCGAGATCGAGATCCCGTTCACCGGCCGCAGGGTGCCGATCGTGGCGGACCGGCACGTGGACCCAGAGTTCGGCACCGGGGCAGTGAAGGTGACCCCGGCGCACGACCCGAACGACTTCGAGATCGGCCAGCGCCACGGCCTGCCCTCGCTGCTGATCATGGACGAGCGCGGCACGATCACCGCGCACGGCCCGTTCCAGGGCCTCGACCGCTTCGAGGCGCGACCGGCCGTGGTGGCCGCGCTGCGCGAAGAGGGCCGGATCGTGGCCGAGAAGCGGCCGTATGTGCACGCCGTGGGCCACTGCTCGCGGTGCGACACGGTGGTGGAGCCGCGCCTCTCGCTGCAGTGGTGGGTGAAGGTGGGCCCGCTGGCCGCCGAAGCCTCGGCCGCGGTGCGCGACGGCCGGGTGAAGATCCACCCGAAGGAACTGGAGCCGCGCTACTTCGCGTGGACCGACAACCTGCTGGACTGGTGTATCTCCAGGCAGCTGTGGTGGGGCCACCGCATCCCGGTGTGGTACGGCCCGAACGGCGAGACGGTGTGCGTGGGCCCCGATGAGGAGCCGCCCGGCGCCGGCTGGACGCAGGACCCTGACGTGCTCGACACCTGGTTCTCCTCCGGCCTGTGGCCGTTCTCCACGCTCGGCTGGCCGGACGACACCGCGGATCTGCGCAAGTTCTACCCGACCAGCGTGCTGGTGACCGGGTACGACATCCTGTTCTTCTGGGTGGTGCGGATGATGCTGTTCGGCCTGTACGCGATGAAGGAACGCGGCCCGGCCGAATCAGTGCCCTTCCGTACCGTGTCCCTGCACGGGCTGGTGCGCGACAAGTTCGGCAAGAAGATGTCCAAGTCGCGCGGCAACGGCGTGGACCCGCTGGAGTGGATGGAGAACTACGGCTCGGACGCGGTGCGCTTCACCCTGGCGCGCGGCGCGAACCCCGGCGCCGACCTGGCTACCAGCGAGGAATGGGCGCAGGGCTCGCGCAACTTCTGCAACAAGATCTGGAACGCGACCCGGTTCGCGCTGATGAACGGCGTGCGCCCGGCCCCGCTGCCGGACCGCGAGCGACTCGGCGCGGCCGACCGGTGGATCCTCTCCCGGCTGACCGCCGTCATCGCCGAGGTGGACGCGTACATGGAGGATTACCAGCACGCCAAGGCCTGCGAGGCGCTCTACCACTTCGCCTGGGACGAGGTGTTCGACTGGTACGTGGAGCTGTCCAAGGGACCGCTCGGGCGCGGCGGCCAGGAGGCCGAGGCCACGCGCGCGGTGCTTGGGCACGTGCTCGACGTGACGCTGCGGCTGCTGCACCCGTACATCCCGTACGTGACCGAGGAACTGTGGCTCGCGCTGAACAACGGCGGCCAGAGCGAGAGCGCCGAGTCGGCCGATGCCGCTTCGATCGTGGTGGCGGCGTGGCCGGTGGCCGATGAGTCCCTGCGCGACCCGGCGGCCGAGGCCGAGATCGCCGCGCTTCAGCAGGCGGTGACCGAGGTGCGCCGGTTCCGCGCCGACCAGGGCCTGAAGGTGGGCCAGAAGGTGGCGGCGACGCTCGCGCTCGCCGGCCCGCTGGCCGCGCACGAGGCCGAGATCCGCACCCTGGCCCGGCTGACCGACCCGGCCGAGGACTTCGCGGCCACGGCGACGCTGCAGACCCCGCAGGCCACCGTGCAGCTCGACCTGTCCGGCGTGATCGACGTGGCCGCCGAGCGGGCCCGGCTGACCAAGGACCTCGCGGCCGCGCAGAAGGAGATCGCGAGCGCCGAGGCGAAGCTGGGCAACGAGGGCTTTCTGAGCAAGGCCCCCGAGGCCGTGGTGGAGAAGATCCGCACCCGGCTCACCGAGGCGCGGGCCGACGTCGGCCGCATCGCGGCGCAGCTCGGCGCTCTGCCGCAGGGCTGAGCGCGGCGCGTTCAGATCGCTCAGGCGGTGGGGCGCACGACTCGATCGAGTCGTGCGCCCCACCGCCTGTTTAGTTCGGGCGCCGTCGGACCCTTATTCGTAACCGAAGTCCTGAGTCCACCACGGGCCGGGCGAGATTGATCCATTGTTGTTCTGCGCGCCGTTTGCCGGAGCGGTTTTCGACGGCCCGTCGTAATAGCCGACTCCGGCCGCCTTGTATGAACAGTTGAGAATGTTCTGTCGATGGCTTGGTGAATTCATCCAACCGTTCACCACGTCCTGCGGCGTCTGGTATCCCTCGGCGATGTTCTCCGCCGCAGGCTGCGCGTATCCGGCGTTCTGCATCCGGGTCCATGGAGTCACCCCGGACGGCGTATCGTGCGCGAAGTATCCGTTGACCGCCATGTCCTGCGAGTGCTCGTAGGCGGCGGTGGTCACCGCGAGATTGATCGCCAGGGGCGGGCACCCGTTGGCGGTCCGTTGCTGATTGACCAGCTCCATGACTTCCCGCGAGTAGAATTCCCCGGCAGACTGAACGTCGTGCAGTGCGCCGGCCTCCGGTGGGGCGTCGCGCAGCATGGGCGCCGCGGGCGGAATCTGGTGAAACGCCAAGGGCATCGGCACCGCCAGCGCCCCCGCGCCGAGGGCCGCCTGAAGTACCCGCCGCACACTGCGCTCGCGTGCCTGGTCCGAAGCCGGACGGCTTTCGTTGATCATGCGGAAGACCATAATCCGCCCGAACGGCGGAAGATGGTGCCCACGCCGAAGTGGAGCCAAACCTCGGAAAGGTAGCAACTCCTCTCCGGATTTGACCGGGGACAGGCTTGGTGAGACGCTAGAAGCCCGCGCACCTGTCGTTTTGCTTCGAAGGACGCCAGTGGGCCGCCGTGCTTGCCGGGACGTACTTGAGACGGCTTCAGCTGCACTAAAGCCGAACTCAATGCCTCCTTCGGCACCCCTCCAGCCCCAGTACCGAGAAGCAGGACGACGTCGCGCGAACCGACCTCACGTGACGCGGCATACAAGACGCCGCGTCGGTCACTCAGCGTGGAGGACCCTGGAATGGCTAAGGCGCTACTCGGACACATCGGGGGGACGGACCCGCGAATGGTCGCCGAGATGCGGAGGCTGCAGCAGCGAGTTCGTGACCTCGAAGACCAGCTCGTACGAGTACAGGCTGAGAACGACTCGCTCGCAGCGGCAGTGCAGACCACCTCTCTGGACCACGAGCTGTTCGCCACCACGGTCGCCGAGCGGGAGCCCGCGCTGACCTGACCGGATTCTCCGGTCAACCGGAGGCGCCGGCCGACATCGACGGCACCCGAAATACTGTGAAGGGACGCGGATCCGCGTCCCTTCTCCGCTTTCCGAGCAGGGCGCTCGTTCTCAGACGCGCCCTAGGACACGGCTCCTGCGGTACGACTTTCCCCGCAATCCGGACGGCTCGCCGGGACCCGTCACCGCGGCCGGGTACGCTCAAGGGATAAGTTCCCGCCCGGCCCCGCTAGGACTTCGACCGACGTGTACCTGAAGAGCATGACCCTCCGGGGCTTCAAGTCGTTCGCCTCCGCGACGACCCTGCGCTTCGAGCCCGGGATCACCTGCGTCGTCGGCCCGAACGGCTCCGGCAAGTCCAACGTGGTCGACGCGCTCGCCTGGGTCATGGGCGAACAGGGCGCCAAGTCGCTGCGCGGCGGCAAGATGGAAGACGTGATCTTCGCGGGCACCGCCGGGCGCCCGCCGCTCGGCCGGGCCGAGGTCGCCCTCACCATCGACAACACCGACGGCGCCCTGCCGATCGACTACACCGAGGTCACCATCTCGCGGATCATGTTCCGCAACGGCGGCTCCGAGTACGCGATCAACGGCTCCAACTGCCGTCTGCTGGACATCCAGGAACTGCTCTCCGACTCCGGTATCGGCCGCGAGATGCACGTGATCGTCGGGCAGGGCCAGCTCGACGCGGTGTTGCAGGCCGGGCCCGAGGAGCGCCGCGCCTTCATCGAGGAGGCCGCCGGCGTCCTCAAGCACCGCAAGCGCAAAGAGAAGGCGCTGCGCAAGCTCGACGCGATGCAGGCCAACCTCACCCGGATCACCGACCTGACCACCGAACTGCGCCGCCAGCTCAAGCCGCTGGGCCGGCAGGCCGAGGTGGCTCGCCGCGCCGCGGCGATCCAGGCCGACCTGCGCGATGCCCGGTTGCGCCTGCTCGCCGACGACCTGACCGAGCTGCGTACCGCGTACGAGAAGGAAACCGCGGACGACACGGCGATCCGCGAGCTGCGCGCGCAGCTGGAGCGCGAGTACGCCGAGAGCCAGGCCCGCGAGACCGAGCTGGAGCACGAGGTCCAGGACCTGGTACCGCACCTGGCCGCCGTGCAGGAGGCCTGGTACCGCCTCTCCTCCCTGCGCGAACGGCTGCGCGGTACCGCGTCGCTGGCGGGGGAGCGCGTGCGCAACCTCAACCAGTTGGCCCAAGGCGCGGACGCGAACGAGCGACGCGGCCGCGACCCGGAGGACATGGAGCGCGAGGCGCAGCGCATCCGCGAGCAGGAAGAGACCATCGCCGAGGAGATCGCCGAGGCGCAGCGGGTGCTTGCCGACGCGGTACGCCGCCGCGGCGAGTCCGAGAACGCGCTGGCTCTGGAGGAAAAGCGACTGGCCGCGGCGGTGCGTTCGGCCGCCGACCGTCGGGAGAACCTCGCCAAGCTGGCCGGCCGGGTCGGCGCGGTCAAGTCCCGATCCGGAGCCGCGCAGGCCGAGATCGACCGGCTGCAGGCCGCGCACGACGAGGCGCGCGGCCGAGCTGCGGCCGTGCAGCGCGAGTACGACCTGCTCAAGGCCGAGGTCGAGGGAATCGACGGCGGCGACGGACTGGACGCCGAGGTCGAGGCCGCCACTGAAGCTGTGGCCACCGCTGAGGACACGCTGACCGCGCTGCGCGCCGCCGAACGTGACGCCGAGCGGGAACGCGGCGCGATGGCGGCCCGCAAGGAAGCGCTCGAACTGGGCCTGAGCCGCAAGGACGGCGCCGGCGCGCTGCTGGCGGCCACCGACCGGCTCTCGGGCCTGCTCGGCTCTGTCGCCGCGATACTGACCGTCGAGCAGGGCGCCGAGGCTGCCGTCGCCGCGGCGCTCGGCCTGGCCGCCGACGCCGTCGCGGTCTCCTCCGCCGACGCCGCGGTCAACGCCATCAGGCTGCTGAAGACCGAGGACAAGGGGCGCGCGGCCATCATCGTCGGCGGCGCTCCGGCCGACGACCGCTTCGCCGAGTGGCCGGCGCTGCCGCCGTACGCGAAGTACCTCGTCGACCTCGTCACCGTGCCCGGCGAGATGCGCGCCTCGCTGCGCCGGCTATTGCGCGGCATGGTCATAGTGGACGATCTCGGCGAGGCGTCCTCGCTGATCGCCGCGCACCCCGATCTTGTCGCGGTCACCCGGGACGGCGATGTGCTGGGCCGTCACATCGCGCACGGCGGCTCCTCCTCCGCGCCGTCCCTGCTCGAAGTCCAGGCTGCCGTGGACGAGGCAGCCGAGAAGCTGCTCGAGGCCGGCGAGCGGGCCCGGCGCCTGCGTGCCGAACTCGAAGAGGCCACCGACGGCCAGCGCACCGCGAAGCAGGCCCTTGACGCGCTGCTCGCCCAGCGCCGCGCCGCCGACGCGCAGAAGGCCTCGGTCGCGCAGCAACTCGGCCGCCTCGGCGGCCAGGCCCGCGCCGCGCTCAGCGAGGTGGAGCGGTACGTCAAGGCCATCGAGTCGGCCGAGGGCGCCCGCGAGAAGGACCAGCAGACCCTCGCCGACCTCGAACTCCAGCACGAGGAGGCGATCGCCGCGGCCGAGGCCCTGGAAGAGGGCTTCGACTTGGCGCCGGACGCCCGCGATGAGCTGGCCGCGGAAGCGACCGCCGCGCGCGCCGCCGAGATGGAGGCGCGGCTCGCGGTGCGCACCGGCGAGGAGCGCGCACGTTCCCTGGCCGGCCGCGCCGACGTCCTCGACCGCAACGCCCGCCAGGAGCGCGAGGCCCGCGCCCGCGCCGCCGAACGGCAGCAGCGCGCTTCCCGGCAGGCCTCCGTCGCGCAGGCCGTGGCCTCTGGTGCCCGGCAAACGCTGGCGTGCCTTGAGGTCTCGCTGACTCGCGCCGGCGCCGAGCGCGAGGCTGCGGAGCGTGATCGGGCCGAGCGGGAGGCAGCCCTGCAGATCCTGCGCGGCCGCGTGCGTGAGCTCGCCGGTGAGCTGGAGAAGCTGACCGACTCGGTACACCGCGACGAGGTAGCCCGCGCCGAGAAGCGGATGCGCATCGAGCAGTTGGAGGCGCGCGCGCTGGAGGAGTTCGGCGTCACCGTCGAAGCCCTGCTCGACGAGTACGGCCCGGAAAAACTCGTGCCGCCGCCGGCCGCTTTGATCAACGCTGACAATCCGGACGACCCGCGCAACGCCCCCGTCCCCTTTGTCCGCGCCGAGCAGGAGAAACGGCTGCGGCAGGCCGAGAAGGACTACACCGCCCTCGGCAAGGTCAACCCGCTCGCGCTGGAGGAGTTCGCGGCGCTGGAGGAGCGTTACAAGTTCCTCAACGAGCAGCTGGAAGACCTCAAGAAGACCCGCACGGACCTGCTTCAGGTGGTCAAGGAGGTCGACGAGCGGGTGCAGCAGGTCTTCGCCGAGGCCTATGCCGACACCGCGCGCGAGTTCGAGGGCGTCTTCTCCCGGCTGTTCCCCGGCGGCGAGGGCCGGCTGTACCTGACCGACCCGGAGGACATGCTCACCACCGGCATCGAGGTCGAGGCGCGGCCGCCCGGTAAGAAGGTCAAGCGACTGTCGCTGCTGTCCGGCGGCGAGCGCTCGTTGACCGCGGTGGCACTTCTGGTGGCCATTTTCAAGGCCAGGCCCTCGCCCTTCTACGTGATGGACGAGGTCGAAGCAGCGCTCGACGACACCAACCTGCAGCGGTTGATCCGGATCTTCGAGGAGCTGCGCGAGTCCTCGCAGTTGATCGTGATCACGCACCAGAAGCGCACGATGGAGGTCGCCGACGCGCTCTACGGCGTCTCGATGCGGGGCGACGGCATCACGACCGTCATCTCGCAGAAGCTGCGCGACGCGGCCGCCGCCTGACGCAATGTCAACTCCCCCGAGACCGGGAGCCCTCAAGTCTTGAGAGAATAGGGCCATGGAGATTGTGATCATCGTCATCGCCGTCGTGCTCGCCTTGGCGGTGATCGGAGTTCTCGCCAACTACCTCGTGAGCGGGACCCGTGCCCGCCGCCAGGTGCCGCCGCCGGCCGAGCCGACGACTCCGCAGGTCGGGGCGCGTCCGAGCGGGACGACGTCCACCGCGACCCTCGCCCCTGAAGCACCATCCGCTCAGGCACCCACACTCGTCGCCCCGCCCGCGCCGATCCCTGCACCCGCCCCAATCCCCGCACCGGCCCCGGTCGCACCTCCACTCGAAATCCCCGAGCCCACCGCCGGCCGCCTGGTGCGGCTGCGTGGCCGCCTCGCGCGGTCGAACAGCGCAGTCGGCAAGGGCCTGCTCAGCCTGCTCTCGCGCGACAAGCTCGACGAGGACACCTGGGAGGAGATCGAGGATCTGCTACTGACCAGCGACATCGGCGTTGCGCCTACCCAAGAGCTGGTGGAGCGTCTTCGCACGCGTGTCCGGGTCCTCGGCTCCCGCACCCCGGACGAGTTGCGCAACCTGCTGCGCGAAGAGCTCTTGGCACTCATCGGCACGGACGCGGACCGTACGGTGCGATCTCTGCGCGCGGATGGCGAAGGCCCGGCGGTCGTCATGGTCGTCGGGGTGAACGGCGTCGGCAAGACCACGACCACCGGAAAGCTCGCTCGCGTCCTGGTGGCGGACGGCAGGACGGTGGTCCTTGGCGCTGCGGACACGTTCCGCGCCGCGGCCGCCGACCAGCTCCAGACCTGGGGCGAGCGCGTCGGCGCGACGACCGTGCGCGGCCCGGAAGGTGCGGACCCGGCGTCGGTGGCGTTCGACGCGGTCAAGCAGGCGAAGGAGAACGGCGTCGACACGGCGCTGATCGACACAGCCGGACGGCTGCACACCAAGGTCGGCCTGATGGACGAGCTCGGCAAGGTCAAACGGGTGGTTGAGAAGCATGGCCCGGTGGACGAGGTGCTGCTGGTCCTGGACGCGACCACCGGCCAGAACGGCATGGTCCAAGCGCGCGTGTTCCGGGAGGTCGTGGACATCACCGGCATCGTGCTGACCAAGCTGGACGGCACCGCGAAGGGCGGCATCGTCGTGGCGGTCCAGCGTGAGCTCGGTGTCCCCGTCAAGCTCGTCGGCCTCGGCGAGGGCGCGGATGACCTGGCGCCCTTCGAGCCAGCCGCCTTCGTCGACGCCTTGATCGGCCAATAGCTCACAGCCCCCACCTCGCAACGGCCGCGCGGCTGGCCTCGTGACGCTTGCGGTTAGCGCGCGGGGAGGGAACCCGCCAGGGCTCGGCGGGGTGCAAGTGCGAGAGCGCCGAGGACCACGTGCGCGGCGGGCAGCGCGGGGCGGGCGACGCTCGGGGCGCGGAGCCAGAACGCGTCGGGGGATACCGCAGCGGTGGCGGCGCGCTGGGCAAGGTGCAGCTGGAAATGAGCCTGTGACTGTGTCTGCTCAAGGGCCTTGGGCAACTCGACGTGAGCGCCGGAGCCGAGCAGGGCGGGGCCGGTATGCGGGTCCATCAGCGGGCTGAGTGCAGCCGCGGTGCCAACGCGTACCAGGAAATTGATGCGCGCGCCGCTCGTCCGGGCGCCGCATCCCCGCGTCACCAGAACCGGACCGAGCTGCACACCGAGGCGGTCCAAGCGGATCAGCGCCGTGCGGCCGGAGATCGCGTCCGCCTCGATGACGTCGAACGCCAGGCCGCACGCGGCGAGGATGGGCGCCTCTGGCATTCGTGACCACGTCGCGAAGACCTGCTCAAGGTCCGTAGACGGCGCTTGGTCGGGGTTCGGCGTGATCGGCCAGTTCCAGGCGGCGTAACGCAACGCGGCGGTGCGGGGGGTGCTTGCGCTCGGATTCGTGCGCGGGCGGCCGATCGCGTGCGCTCGAGAGGCGGCACTCGCCCGCGGACTGGCGACGGCGCTGATTCCGAAACCGAGGCCCGCACGGGGCGCGATCACCCGAGCCGAAGCTGATTCGGCGTCAGATGCGGGTCCAGTTCCGGCACCACCGCGGCCGCGCGCATGCGCGCGCTCCGGTGCCGCCACGACCCGTGCACGCGGTGTCGCCTCGTTATCGGCTGCATTTGCACGCGCCGCTGCTTCTTCTGTCGCTGCCGCGCCTTGATTGCCGGCGCGGCGGCGCGCGGTCTGGCGCGGTAGTAGAGCGCTCAGTCCGAGCTGGCCACGCATCGTCGTCACGCCTCTCTCAACTGTGACGCCCCGATCCGGGTTACTGTCGCGCGCCTTCCGGTCCCGTCCCCTCACCGGAATGAGCGATGGCGAGCAGCTTCCCGCAATAGACCTTAGTCGGGCTGCGAAAACGACGCGCCGGGGGCCGGGTGGCGAATCCTGGCGCATTTGCAGATTCCGCTGCGAACGCCACAGTCGAGCGGTTACGTTCAGCTCACTAGGGGTTCACTAGCGGTCACAAGCGGCTTCCGGCGTGGATGCCGCACGAGCAATGCATGGGAGGGGCGGGCCGGTGCCTGAGCGGCTGGCGAACGAGCTGTTCGCCTCGTGGTTCCTGCGCAGCGGGTGGTCGAAGGGCGAGGTCGCCCGGCTGGTGAACCGGCGGGCGCGGGACCTCGGCGCGACGCACGTCGCCACGGACACCTCGCGGGTGCGCCGCTGGCTGGACGGCGAGCAGCCGCGTGACCCGATCCCGCGGATTCTGACCGAGCTGTTCAGCGAGCGCTTCGGCTGCGTGGTCACGCTCAGCGACCTCGGACTGCGCGAGCCGGCCAGCCCGATCGCCGGGACGCTCACCGACCTGCCCTGGTCGGCCGAGCGCACCGCCGAACTGCTCGCGGAGTTTTGTCGCAGTGACTTGATACTGGGACGCCGCGGGGCGGGTGGCGCGCCGCCGCTGGCGGCCGGGTCCGCACTGGTCGAGCCGGTCAAGCGCTGGCTGCTGCCTGCGCCGATGGTGCGCACGATGGGGCCGGCCGGCGGCATGGGCGCGCTCGCGCCGATGGGTGCGCTGGCCATGTCGGGTGCGGCGGGCGCAGTGGGCCTGGTAGCGCCCGGGGCTGGAACCGCGGGACCAGGAACGGCGCCGGGCCTCAACGGAAGGACCGGTGCAGTCGGTGTCGGCGCCGGGGTGACCGGCCGGCCGCGGCTGAACCGCACGGCCATCCTCGTCGAGCAGTTGGAAGAGGCGGCGCGCACCTTCCGCGAGTGGGACGCCGCGGTCGGCGGCGGGATTCGCCGCGCGGCCGTGGTCGGGCAGCTGTACGAAGTCGCCGAGGTGCTGCGCCAGCTGCGCGAAAGCGCACCGGTGCGCGACAGTGTGCAGCCGCGTCTGTTCCGCATCGCCGCGCAATTAGCCCTGCTCGCCGGGGAAATGGCGCTCGACTCCGGCCTGCAGGCGACCGCGCAGCGCTACCAGATCCTGGGCCTGCACTGCGCGAAGGAGGCGGGGGACCGCTCGCTCGCCGCCGGGATCCTGGCCGCCATGGGGCGGCAGCTGATCCATCTCAACCGCGCACAGGACGCTCTCGACCTTCTCGCGGTCGGCCGCGCCGGTGCCCGCGGTGAACTCGAACCGCTTGCCTGCGCGCTGATCGACGCGGTCGAGGCGCGGGCCCACGGCGCCCTCGGCCGCGCCGAACAATGCCGAAATGCGGCCGAGCGAGCCCTCGCCTCGCACGAACTGGGCCGTGCGCAGGACCACACGCCCGAGTGGCTCGCCGGTTACACCACCGCCGCCTTACACGCGGAACTCGGCCAGGCCTTGCGCGATCTGGCCGAGCGCGTCCCGGCCGCCGCCACCGAGGCCTCGGCCGAGTTCGAGGCGGCCGTTCTGCTCTACGAACGCGAGGGCGCCGCTCAACTGCGCGGCCATGTGACCGCATTGGTCGGGTTCGCCGACGCGCGCGCGTTGCTCGCCGATGCCGCCGCAACCGCAGACGCCCTGCGCACGGCATGCTTGCTCGCGGTCCGACTGCGGTCGCGGCAAACCGAGGAACGGCTGCGCGAGGTGCTGGCCCGCGCCCGGCAGCGCTTCCCCCAGGAACCCGGCCTGCGCGAGCTGACCGAGCGGTTGCGCGAGCCTGCTTCAGCTTCTGTCGGCTTCCCGATCCCCGTGGCGGCTCTTCCTCTGTAGAAGGGCCGGCGCCCTTTCAACGTTCACACGCTCGTAACCAGTTTGAGCAATCCGTCACGTCAGTGAAACATCACGCGCTGTGAGCGGTAACGGCCCGCGGCGATGGTTCTGCGCAGGACAACGGCGTCACCCCCCTGTGAACGGTCGGCCGCGCGGTCGGCACCCCTGTGCGCAACCTTTCCACTGACACGACCCTGTTTCGGTCCTGGCCGCTGCGCCGGACCGCCGGGCGGGCCTCGCGAAGGATACGTGAACGATGCCAACTCTTGACTCCGGTAACACCGCCTGGGTGCTGGCGAGCTCAGCGCTCGTGCTGCTGATGACACCAGGGCTCGCGTTCTTCTACGGCGGCATGGTGCGCGCCAAGAGCGTGCTCAACATGCTGATGATGAACTTCATCTGTATCGCGGTCGTCACCGTCGCGTGGGTGCTCTACGGCTGGTCGGTCTCGTTCGGTAACGCGAACGACGCGAGCGGCAGCAGCTTCTGGGGCGGTCTGACCCAGTGGGGCATGCATGGCATCGCCACCGGCGCCAGCTCCGGGCACCCCGGCATCTACGGCGCGACCGGCGTGCCGCTGTTCGCGGTCGCCTGCTTCCAGCTGATGTTCGCGATCATCACCCCCGCGCTGATCTCCGGCGCG
>NZ_DATNGK010000028.1:0-23296 GCF_035605935.1 Actinocrinis sp.
GTTCTGGGCGGCACTCGGCGTGCGGATAGAGCCTGAGCCGGATGTGGCTGACGACATCGAGACCGAGACCGAGACGGCGTCGCCGACCGGTGCCGCGTACGAGCCAGCTGCCGATGCGGAGATCGAGCCCGAGGCCGCGCCCGAGGCACAGCCAGAGGCTGAGCCAGAGATCGAGGAATCCGCTGTCGTCGATTCCGTTCTCGGCGAGGCAGACGAGGACGAGGACGAAGAACAGCTGGAAACCGCCGACGAGGATCCGCTCCCCGGAAAGATCGTCATCCCGGCGCAGTCCCAGGCTTCGATCGACGAGCTCGAGCCGCAGGAAGGCGACTTCGTCGACGGCCTGGCCGCGCTGAACGAGGCGCTGGCCGAGAGCAGGCGGGCCCGCGAGAACGCCCCGCTCCCGGAACCGGCCTGGCAGCTGGCCGGCGAGCTTTCCGGAGCGTTGCCGCCGCTCAAGACCTGCCTTGAGGCGATCCTGATGGTGGTCGACGAACCGGTCACCGACGTCATGCTCGCGCAGGTGATCGAGCGGCCGAAGGGCGAGGTCGCCGAGGCGCTGCGGGCGCTGGCCGAGGAGTACACGGAGCAGAGCCGGGGCTTCGAACTGCGCGAGGTCGGCATCGGCGACGGCGCCGGCTCGGGCGCGACCGGCTGGCGGATCTACTCGCGGCCGCAGTGCGCCCCGGTGGTCGAGCGGTTCGTGCGCGACGGGCAGCAGGCCAAGCTCACGCAGGCCGCTTTGGAGACTTTGGCCGTGGTGGCCTATCGTCAGCCGGTCAGCCGCTCGAAGGTTTCCGCGATCCGCGGGGTCAACTGCGACGGTGTGATGCGGACCCTGTTGGCCCGCGGCCTGGTCGAGGAGTGCGGCACCGAGCACGAGACCGGCGCGCTGCTGTACCAGACGACCGGGTACTTCCTGGAGCGGATGGGTCTCAAGAGCCTGGATGAACTGCCCGAACTCGCTCCGCTGCTGCCCACGGCCGCGGAGATGGAGGAAGAGGCCTGACGGTCCGCCCGTGCGGCGCCGACCCGCCAGAGCGCGACGAAGCCCGGCCTGACGCTGTGATTTACGCAGTTTGGGAACTATGCAGTTTGACGTGTTATGGAGACGAAGATGGAACGGCGCGCGACGCCCTTGCACGATCCGAACGAGGAGGGCGTGCGCCTGCAGAAGGTCCTGGCTGCCGCCGGGGTCGGTTCGCGCCGCGCCTGCGAGGAGTTGATCGAGCAGGGCCGGGTGACCGTGGACGGCAAGCGGGTCAACACCCAAGGCATGCGGGTGGACCCCGAGAAGGTGGTCATCCACGTGGACGGGATGCGTGTCGCTTCCGCGTCCGATTCGACCTACCTGGCGGTCAACAAGCCACAGGGCGTGCTCTCGACGATGACCGACCCTGAGGGCCGGCCGAATCTCGGCGATCTGGTGGAAGGCCGCGCGCAGCGGCTGTTCCACGTCGGCCGGCTCGACGCGGAGACCGAGGGTCTCATTCTGCTGATGAACGACGGCGAACTCGCGCACCGGCTGACCCATCCTTCCTACGGCGTGCAGAAGACATACGTCGCGCAGGTGGACGGCGTCATCCCGCGCGACCTGGGCAAGCGGCTGCGTGAAGGCATCCTGCTCGAGGACGGGCTGGCGCGGGTCGACAGCTTCAAGATGGTGGACGCGGTCGGCCGGCACGCGCTGGTCGAGGTAGTGCTGCACGAGGGCCGCAAGCACATCGTGCGGCGGCTGCTCGCGGAGGCCGGCTTCCCGGTGAACCGGCTGGTGCGCACCAAGTTCGGGCCGGTCTCGCTGGGTGACCAGCGGCCGGGCAAGGTGCGCGGGCTGACTCGCGAGGAGATCGGGGCGCTGTACAAGGCCGTCGGGATGTAAGCGTCCGCCAACGCCCGTCGGCTGCGCAAGCTGCGCTAGCTCATCGCGCTGACGTGCGGATTCGCGCCTACTCTGGGGCCAGTCGATCACCGATCGACTGGCCCCTTCGCCTGCCCGTCGACAGCCGGTCAGTAAACTTAAGCGATTCGTTCTCTTGAATAGTTCGTGTTTAGGAAGGTAGGTTGGCGCCATGACCGCTCCCCGTGTTCCGACCGCCGCCGAGGAACTGCGCGGCGCCGGCCTGCGGGTGACGGCCGCCCGCGTCGCCCTGCTCGAAACCGTGCGGCACGGCGATCACCTCGGGGTCGAGGCGATCGCCGCCGGAGTGCGCGAGCGCGTGGGCCACATCTCCCTGCAGGCCGTGTACGAGGCTCTGGACGCGCTGGATGCGGCGGGTCTGGTGCGTCGCATCGAACCGGCAGGCAGTCCGGCCCGTTTCGAAGGCCGTGTCGGAGACAACCACCACCACATCGTGTGCCGGTCGTGCGGCGTCGTCGCGGACGTCGACTGCGCGGTCGGCGAGGCGCCCTGCCTTACCGCCTCCGACGAGCACGGTTTCGCGATAGACGAGGCCGAGGTCATCTACTGGGGCCTGTGTCCCGCCTGTTCCGCCGCGCCTGAGCCGCTGAATGACGCCGCTTGAGCCGTGGCCGACCGCCGCGATCCTCAAGCCCAGAGATCCGCCGATTCCGGAAGGATTCCCCATGACTGAAAACCACGACGCGATCGTCACCGATCCGAAGACCGAGGGCGAGAGCGGAGGCTGCCCGGTCGCGCACGGCCGCGCGCTGCACCCGACACAGGGCGGCGGAAACCGGCAATGGTGGCCCGAGCGGCTCAACCTGAAGATCTTGGCCAAGAACCCCGCGGTGGCCAACCCACTGGGCGCGGACTTCGACTACGCCGCGGCCTTCAGCTCCCTGGACCTGCCGGCCGTCAAACAGGACATCGCGCAGGTGCTGACCACCTCGCAGGACTGGTGGCCGGCCGACTTCGGCAACTACGGGCCCTTCATCATCCGGATGGCCTGGCACAGCGCCGGCACCTACCGGATCAGCGACGGGCGCGGCGGCGCCGGGGCCGGCCAGCAGCGCTTCGCCCCGCTCAACAGCTGGCCGGACAACGGCAACCTGGACAAGGCCCGCCGGCTGCTGTGGCCGATCAAGAAGAAGTACGGCCAGCAGATCTCCTGGGCCGACCTGATGGTCCTGGCCGGCAACGTCGCGCTGGAGGAGATGGGCTTTAGCACCTTCGGCTTCGGCGGCGGCCGGGTGGACACCTGGGAGCCCGAGGAGGACGTCTACTGGGGCCCGGAGACCACCTGGCTCGGCGACGAGCGCTACACCGGCGACCGGGAGCTCGAGAACCCGCTCGGCGCGGTGCAGATGGGCCTGATCTACGTCAACCCGGAGGGCCCCAATGGCAACCCGGACCCGCTGGCCGCGGCCCGCGACATCCGGGAGACCTTCCGCCGGATGGCGATGAACGACGAGGAGACGGTCGCGCTGATCGCGGGCGGCCACACCTTCGGCAAGACGCACGGCGCGGGCCCGGCCGACAGCGTGGGCCCCGACCCCGAGGCCGCTCCGATCGAGCAGCAGGGCCTCGGCTGGCGCAACGCGTTCGGCACCGGCAAGGGCAACGACACGATCACCAGCGGCCTCGAGGGCATCTGGACCCACACGCCGACGCAGTGGGACAACAGCTTCTTCGAGACGCTGTTCGGCTATGAGTGGGAGCAGTACCAGAGCCCGGCGGGAGCCTGGCAGTGGCGGCCGAAGGACGGCGCCGGCGACGGCACCGTGCCGGACCCGCACGACCCGTCCAAGCGCCGCCACCCGACCATGCTGACGACGGACCTGTCGCTGCGCGTCGACCCGATCTACGAGCCGATCTCGCGGCGGTTCCTGGAGAACCCGGAGGCGTTCGCGGACGCGTTCGCGCGGGCCTGGTTCAAGCTGACGCACCGTGACATGGGCCCGGTCGTGCGTTACCTGGGCCCGGAGGTCCCGAACGAGGTGCTGGTGTGGCAGGACCCGCTGCCGCCGGTGACGCACCAACTCGTCGACGCGGCGGACATCGCAGACCTCAAGGCGCGCATCGCCGCCTCGGGCCTCACCGTCTCGCAGCTGGTGTCGACCGCGTGGGCGTCCGCGTCGACGTTCCGTGGCAGCGACAAGCGCGGCGGTGCCAACGGTGCCCGCGTCCGGCTCGAGCCGCAGATCGGCTGGGAGGTCAACGAGCCCGACCAGCTGGCCTCCGTGCTGCGGACCCTGGAAGGCGTCCAGCAGGCGTTCAACGCCGACGCGAGCGGCGGCAAGCAGGTCTCGCTGGCCGACCTGATCGTGCTGGCCGGTGGCGTGGGCGTCGAGCAGGCAGCTAAGGCGGCCGGCGTGACGGTGGAGGTGCCCTTCACCCCCGGCCGCGTGGACGCCTCGCAGGAGCAGACCGACGTCGAGTCCTTTGCCGCGCTGGAGCCGACTGTCGACGGCTTCCGCAACTACCTGGGCAAGGGCAACCGGCTGCCGGCCGAGTACCTGCTGCTGGACAAGGCGAACCTGCTGACCCTCAGCGCCCCGGAGATGACCGTGCTGGTCGGCGGCCTGCGGGTGCTGGGTGCCAACCACCAGCAGTCGCGGCTCGGCGTGTTCACCAACGCCCCTGGCACGCTGACCAACGACTTCTTCGTCAACCTGCTCGACCTCGGCACGGTCTGGCACGCGACCGCGCAGGACGCGAACGCCTTCGAGGGCCGCGACGCGGCGAGCGGCGAGGTCAAGTGGACCGGCAGCCGGGCCGACCTGGTCTTCGGTTCCAACTCGGAACTGCGGGCGCTCGCCGAGGTCTACGCGAGCGACGACGCGAAGGAGAAGTTCGTCGGCGACTTCGTCGCGGCGTGGACCAAGGTGATGGAGCTGGACCGGTTCGACCTGGTCTGAGGTCGGACTAGGACCGAAAACGGCGTCCAGGCCGGCCCCCCGTGGCCGTCCTGGACGCCGCTGCGTTTCGCCACCCGCTGTTCACTTCTCGCTGTTCACGGCTGACTGCTGCTCATCTGCGCTCGCCCGCTTCACTGCACCTTGGCCAGGCGGGTGGCGAGCGCCCCGCCGAGGAGCGCGACGATTCCGGTGATCAGCATCACCACCGTGATCGCGTGCGCCGAGGCGTGTACGTGCGCTTGAGCGAGCAGGTTGAGGAACAGGGTGCCGAAGGTCGCGATGCCGACCACCTGGCTGATTTGCGCTGTCGTGGAGATCACGCCGCTGGCGTCGGCCGCGTCGGTGATCGGGATGCGCGCCAGCATCGTGCCGAGCAGCGGGCTGTAAGCCAGGCCGAGTCCCATGCCGTTGACTGCCTGAAGGATCCACCGCGCCAGGCCGCCGGTCGTGCCGGTGTGCAGTACTCCGGCGAGGGCGAACGAGCTGAGCGCGACGATGACGAACCCTGAGACGACGAGCCAGGGATAGTAGCGCGGCGGCAGCTTGCGCCAGCGCATGGAGACCACGAAGATCGCCCCGGCCGCCGGCGCTCCGGCCAGGCCCGCGTCCAGCGCGCTGAAGCCGAGTGCGCCCTGCAGGTGCAGCGTCATCGCGAAGAAACCGCCGGTCATCGCCGCCATCACCACGAACATCAACGCGATCGAGAGCGAGAATCCGGGCAGGCGCAGCGTGCGGCCCGGGATGATCGGGGTGCCGCCGCGCCGGCCGAGCCGGCTTTCCACGGCCACGAATCCGGCCACGCCGATCACGCTGGCGGCCAGCAGCACCCAGCCCCACAGCGGCCAGTGCTCGTCGTGCCCGAGGACCAGCGGGAGCACGAAGAACAGCACGGTCGGGGTCAGTACCGCGACGCCGGCCGGGTCGAGTCCGCGGCCGGGCTCCCCCTTGTCCTTCGGCAGCACCCGGCGGCTGATCACCAGCGCGGCAAGGCCCACCGGGACGTTGACCAGGAACGCCGGGCGCCAGGTGGAGCCGAACAGGTTGGCGCTGACCAGCAGACCGCCGACGACCTGGCCGACCGCCGCCCCGCCCGCGATGACCGCCGTGTACATGCTGGTGGCGCGCAGCCGGGCCGGCCCGTTGAAGGTGCGCTGGATGATCGAGAGCACCTGCGGCACCATGGCGGCCGCGCCGACGCCCTGCAGGCCGCGGAAGGCGATGAGCGCGCCGATGTTCGGGGCCAGGCCGCAGGCGAGGGAGGCGAGGGTGAACAGGGCCAGCCCGGCGCGGAACATCCGGCCGTGGCCCCACAGGTCACCGAGACGCGCGCCGGTCACGATGAGCACGGCGTAGGTGATGGTGTATCCGGAGACTGATAGTTGCAGCCCGGCGCCGGTGGCGTGCAGCTCGGTGTGGATCGTCGGCAGTGCGACGTTCACGACGGCGACGTCGAGCACTGCCATGAACATCGCAATGAGCACGGTCCATAGCAGGGGGCCCTTGGTGTCCGCGCTCTTGGAGGGCGCTGCGTGGGAGGGTGCAGTTGGCAGAGCCGACGTGGGCGCTTGACCAGCTATGGTGGGCGAAGATGGGGTGACTTGAGCAGCAGTCGTGCTTGACATGAGATCAGCTTCGCGTCGCGCCGATCCTGTTACCAAGAGCCTGCTTATCCTGGTACCAACACTACCTGGATCATTCCTGACGCATCCCGCAAGATGGTTGCATGGCGGTCCAGACCCTTACCGATAATGCCCTCGCTCCAGGCAAGGTGCGGCGCACCGAGCTCGGCACCTTCTTGCGCAGCCGCCGTGAGCGGCTGACGCCGGAGGATGTGGGCCTGCCGCCGAGCCTGCGCCGCCGCACTCCGGGACTGCGGCGCGAGGAGGTCGCGCAGCTCGCCGGGGTCGGGGTGACCTGGTACACGTGGCTGGAGCAGGGCCGGCCGATTAACGCGAGCACCCAGGTATTGGACTCGATCGCCAAGACGCTGCACCTCGACCCGGACGAGCACAGCCACCTCTACCGGCTCGCGGACGTTCCCATGCTCGCCCCGGTGACCGGGCCTTCGTGTGCAGTGGAGCCCGCGGTGCAGCAGGTCCTTGATGAGCTGTCGTCCATCGCTTGTGTCATCAACGAACGCTTCGACCTGCTCGCCTGGAATTCCGCTTACCAGCTGCTTTTCCCGGGGCTGGAAAACTTCCGCGGCAAGTACCGCAACACCGTGTGGAGCGTCTTCACCTCTCCCGGCTGTTGCCACCCGTATGTCAACCGGGCCGAGGAGACTCCGCGGATCGTGGCCACGCTGCGTGCTGCCTACGCACACCACGTCGGCGAACCGTACTGGGAGCAGTTCATCAAAGACCTGTTAGACCGCAGTCCCGAGTTCACCAGGCTCTGGGCACAGCACGAGGTGGCCGGTTACGGCACCCGCAACAAGATCTTCCATCACCCGTTGGTCGGCGACCTTCAGTTCACGACGATGAGCATGGGCCTGCACGGCACGCCGGGGCTGCGCATGATCGTCTATCTCTCCGCCGACGAGCGGACCGCCGAGGCGATGCAGGGCCTTGAGTCACGGCAGGCGCCGCTTCGACTGGCCCCGCTCCCCTGCGGTCACCGATTCACGGAGTCCGTGAGCTCCGAGTAGATCGCCTGCACCTGGTCCAGGCACTGCTCGGCGTCAGGCAGAGCGCGGGCCCGGTCACGGCCTCTGGCGGCGAATCGCGCCCGGTCGTCCGGGTATTGCGCGAGGCGCTGCACCGCGATCGCGATCTCGTGCGGGTCGCCGGGCGGCACCAGGATCGCCGCGTCGCCGACGAGTTCCGGTGTCCCGCCGACCGCGGTGGCCACGACCGGCACGCCGGCCCGCATCGCCTCCTGCACGATCAGCGCGCGGGCCTCCCAGGTGGAGGAAAGCACCAGCACGTCGGCGGCGAGCAGCAAGTCCGCCACATCCGCGCGGTGCCCGAGCAGTGCCACGTCGAGCTGCCAGCGGTCGATATCGCCTTGGAGGTCATCGCGCAGCGGGCCTTCACCGGCGATGACGAGCCGCGGCACCGCTTGCGGAGAGTCCGTCAGTTCCCGGGCCCCCTGCCAGATGCGCGCAGCCGCAAGCAACGTCGCGTAGTCCTTCTGCGGGGCGAGGCGGCCGACCGCCAATACCAGGATCCGTTCCGCGGCTCCGGAGTCACCCTCACCGCCGACACCGAGTTCCGCTCGCATATCGGCGCGAAGCCTGGTCGGTTCAGGCAGCGGTGGGGCTGGTACCGGGCCGAGGCGCGCGTCACGGGCACCCAGAGTGCGTGCCCGTTCGACGAGGTCGGCTGATGCGCCCAGAACCACGTTCGCGCGGCGTGCCGCGAGCTTCTCGAGTTGGGTGAGTAGGCGCGCCTTGATGCCCGTGGCGAGCATCGCGTTGTGCAGCGTGACGACGCTCGGCGTGCGGTTGGCGTTTGTGCGGCCTAATGCAAGCCCGGCCAGTGCCCCCGCGCGCACGCCATGCGCGTGCACGACTTCTGCGTTCGCTTCGGCGACGGCCGCGCGTAGAGCTCTGACGGTCGCGAAGTCGCGCGGCGGGTTGACGGACGCGGCGATAGACACGGGCCGGAAATCCGCTCCAGCCTTGGCGAATCCGAAATGCTCATCGGTCTGCGCAGGTCCGATGACGGTGACCTGATCGCCGCGCGCTACCAGTCCGGCCGCCAGGTCGTGCACGTGCGCACCGACCCCGCCGGTGCTCGTGCCGAGAACTAGCGCGATGCGCGCCGTCACGGTCCTTGCTCCCTATCCTCGCCGTCACGCCTCGTCTGCACTCTGCCGCGTCCCGCCGGGTTCGCGCGCGCGGAAAACCACCGCGCACCGCGCTGCAGCAGCGGCCGCAGGTCGCCGTGGTCGAGCGCGAGGCTCACCGCGGCGAAGACGAGGAGGGCAATCAGGCCGCACAGCAGGCCGGTCACGAGCGCGGGCGCGGATCCGGTCGGCCCGATCCACCCGGCCACCAGCCAGCCCGCGGCCCCGGCCGCCGCCGCGGCCGTCACGCCGACCGCCCCGGCCCGCGGCAGTCCGGCGAAGGTGCCGGGTCCGTTGTGCCGGCGCGTGGCGGCGACCAGCAGGATCCCGGCGACCGTCATCCCGCAGGCGTTGCCGAGACCGAGCGCCGCGACGGCCTGCTGCGGCGGGAAGCGCCAGATCAGGATCCAGTCGGCGGCCAGGACGGTCAGCCAGCCGATGACGGTCGCGACGGCGGCGTCGCGGGCGTGGCCTCCCGCATAGAGGACTCGGCCAAGGTGTGCGATCGCTGCGTATCCAGGGAGTCCGAACGCGAACGTGAGTAGCCCATGCGCCATCATCGACGGACGCGGACCGCTCGGGGCGGAGATGAACAGGTAGGCCATCGGCCACGCGGTTGCGACAAGCAGCGCTGCGCCTCCGCAGGCTGCGATGAGTACCGCACGGCTGGTTGTCGCGACGCCGGTGCGGAAGCCTTCGACGTCACCGCTATCGGCGCGCGCGGCCAGGTCGGTGAAGGCTGTCGTCGCGATCGGTACCGTAAGCACTGCGTACGGGAGTACGAACACCGCCCAGCTGAACGTATACACGGTCAGCGAACCGGTTGCCGCGCGCGTATGGCTCGTGAGCAACACGACCCCGAGCACGACGACGTTCTGGGCGGCCAGCGTCGCCACACCGGCGACGGCGAGGTGCCGGGCTCGTCTGGCGAGACCGGGCGGGAAGCGGAACAGCGGCCGTACCCGCAGGCCGGTCCGACGTACCGCAGGCAGCAGGCTGAGCGCGAGTGTCGCGACGCCGAGCGTGGTGCCCAGACCGAGGAACAGTTGGGAGCGATAACTCAGCGCACCGAGTTCCCCGCCGGCCGCGGCCGGATCGAACTCGCCGAACAGCAGGTAGGTGGTGACGACCACCAGGCTGGAGAGCAGCGGGGCGAGGGCGGGTGACAGGAAGCGCCGGTCGGATTGCAGGGTCGCGGAGAGGACGACGGCGACGCCATAGAGCGGAATCTGCGGCAGGAACAGCACGAGGAAGCGGCTGACCGTCGCGGCGTAGACGCCCATTGGCGCGTGGTTACCGGCCAGCAGCTGTCCAAGCGGCCCCGAGATCGCGACCCCGACCAGACTGAGCGGCAGCAGCACCGCGATGGTCCAGGTCAGCAGCGCGGAGATGATCGACTCCGCGTGCTGGCGTTCGCCGCGCGCAAGCGGTCCGGCCAGCAGTGGAACCGCGACGCTGGCCAGTGCGCCGCCCGCGACGATGTCGAAGACCGTGTTCGGGATCTGATTCGCGGTGTTGTACGCGTCGGCGAGCGCTTGCGTACCGACGGTGTGTGAGAACGCGAGCGTGCGTAGGAAGCCGATGGTGCGTGAGAGCACCGTGACGGCAGCGATCAGCGCGGCGCCGCCTGCCACGGAACGCACGGCCGCGCGCCGACGCGCTGCGCGTTGTGTAGCCAGGGTTTCGGAACTCATGCCGTCTTGCACGAAGGATGAGGCACGGTAAGGTGCCGCGTCCCGTTCATCGAGCGCGGCTGTGTCGAGCGCCGCGCTGCCCAGCGCGGTGTCACCGAGTGCTGTGCTGTCGCCACGTACTTCGCCCGCATGCTGTGCCCTGCCATCGTCGCGGCCTACCCGTTCCTCCGCCGGCGCAACCAGACGCGTGTCGATCGGCGCGACGGGCTGAATGAGCGGATCGTCGACGGAGGGCAGCGGCGCGGGGCGGTCAGGCACGTCGGCCGAGTCCATCCAACGCTCGCAGCGGCGGGGTGTTCGCGATCACCTTGGTGAAGGAGACCTTCTCGCTCGCCAGGGTCACCCCGGTGAGCGCGGCGGCACGCCAGACCAGTCCAGCGCGCGAGGCTGAAGCGGCCGCGGCTGTGCCGAGCACCGCACCGAGCGCGTTCGCCCCCGCGTCGCCGAGCATGGCCCGCTCCTCGAGGTCTTCCGGCAGCAGCGCGAGCGCCGCGCCCAGACCGGCGCATCGCACCGCGGCGGCGCCGGGAGTCACGCCATCACGCAGCAACGCTGGTGTCGCGGCGATGGCGGCGGCCTTGATGGCGCGTCCGGGCCGCAGGTCGAACAGGTTCACCGCGTTGGCCGCGGCGGCGATGACGACGCCGGCCAGCACCTTGTCCACGATCGTGTCGCCGGGCCCGCGCCGCACCAGCGCCCCGGCCAGCAGCCCGGCGCCGCCGATGCCGACGATCTTCACTCCGCCGGTGGTCAGCTCGCCCTTCGTCAGCGCCTTGAGGTGGCCGCGCATGCCGCGCCGGTCGCCGTTGCCGTAGAGGTCGTCGTAGACGCCGAACGCGCCCGCTCCGGCCGCCACGCCCACCGCGGCGGTCCGCAGTCCGCGCGGCACGCCAGGAGCCACCGCGAGCGCGGCGGCCGCGCCCGCGGCGTACGCCGGACCCTCCAGTAGGGTCACCGGCTCACCGCGGTGGTTGGTGCGGTTCCACAGCTTCGGGTCGCGGCCGCGTCCGGCTCCGTCGGTGACCGCGCCGCGGGCCGCGGAGAAGGCGACGCGGGCCGCCGTGGCGCCGAGGGCTACGGCGAGCAGCTTCGGCGCGGTAGCGGTGATCTTCGCCGCGATTCCCATGGGCCTGATCCGTTCTTTCTCACTCCGCGGCGGCGCGGATTTCGTCGGGCGGCAGTCCTAGCTTGCGCTCGGCGAGGGTACCGGGGGCAGGTTCGGGAGTTTCGGCAACAGGCCGTCGGTGATTCCGGTCATACCGTAATGCCCGGCCGGCGCCGAGCCGTTGTTGCTCTCGTTGTAGAGCACGAACACGACGGCGACTTGGCCGATCGTCTCGTCCATGTCGTCGACGGTGGCGACGGTCTTAGCCGCGGTCGCGTTCTTGAGGACCGCGCTGATAACACCGCCGGTTCCCGCGTCGGGCGCCGCGCCGCCGATGACCGTGCCCACGTCCGCCGTGTGCAATGCCTGGGCCAGCGAGACATACAGAGCGTTCTGCGTATCGGCTTGCGAGGCTTCCGGCGCGGCGATGAAGGCCGCGGTCGGCTTGAGCGCGTTCGTGGCGGTGGGCATCGTCGTCACGCTGATCACGCCGATGTTCTTGAACTCCTGGAGGGTCTTGACCGCCCAGGAAGGCGTCATCGTGGTCGGGGTGCTGCTCGGTGACGGGGAGGAGGAAGCCGAAGCCGATCCGGCGAACGCCGACGTCGTGGTGCCCTGCGCGGTCAATGCCTCGACCAGCAGGTTCACCGCCTGTGTCTGCGGGTCGCCGCCGGGAATCGGCTGGCCGCGCGGCGCGAAGTCGGCCACCAGCTGCTGTAGCGAAGCGACGCTGCTGGAGTCGGCGAAGGTGGGATTGATCGTGATGTCGGCGGTGATCGTCGCGGAGGCCTGCTTTGCCAGCGCGAGCGTCGCGGCGACGTGATCCTGGCTGTACCCCGACGCGCGCACCACCACCACGGCGTCGTTGAACAGCTGGTTGCTGACCAGGTTGTTCTTGGTCCCGTCGATGTAGTCGCTCAGATGCTGGTTGTCGGTGGTCAGCGTCCGCTGCTTGGTCTCCAGCCGGTTCTTGGCGTTGTTGGCGCTGGTGATCTGCCCGTTGAGGAATTGGATCTGCGCCTTGCTCAGAAAGGAGGCGCCCAGTACCAGGCCGACCGTCAGCGCCAGGAACACCGCGACGATCGACACCACGTGGTAGCGGAAGTCGATCACGAGAACAGTCCCTGCACCCAGAACACGAAGGAGTCCCAGTATCCGCGCAGGACCTGCCAATACAGCTCGCCGAGCGGGGAGACCAGCGCGGTGGCGATGATGGTGACCAGCGCGGCGCTGATCAGCAGCAGCAACGAGGGCGAGGAAATCTGGCTGCGGTAGAGCCGCGAGACGCCCTTGGCGTCCACCAGCTTGCCGCCGACCCGCAGCCGGGTGAGGAACGTGGAGGCCATGCCGCCGCGCCCCTTGTCCAGGAACTCCACGAGGTTCGCGTGCGTACCGACCGCGACGATGAGCTTCGCGCCCTTGTCGTCGGCCAGCAGCATCGCCACGTCCTCGCTGGTGCCGGCCGCCGGGAATACGACGCACTCGCGGCCCAGGCTGCTCATCCGCTCAAGGCCGGGGGCGCGCCCGTCCCGGTAGGCGTGCACCACTACCTCAGCGCCGCAGGTGAGCGCCTCGTCTGAGACCGAGTCCATGTCGCCGACGATCATATGCGGCTTGTAGCCGGCCTCCAGGATCGCGTCGGCGCCGCCGTCCACGCCGATCATGACCGGCCGGTACTCGCGGATGTACGGCCGCAGCGCCTTGAGGTCCTCGCGGAAGTGGTAACCGCGCACCACGATCAGCACGTGCTTGTCGTCGAAGTCGGTGCGGACGTCGGGCACGCCCACGCCGTCGAGCAGCAGGTCGCGTTCCTTGCGCAGGTACTCCATCGTGTTCTCGACGAAGGCTTCCAGCTGCTCGGACAGCCCGGCGCGCGCCTCCTCCATCGCGTCGAGGATGGTGGGCACGTCCAGCACTCTGCCGGCTGCCAGCGGGGTGTCGCCGCGGTAGAGCACATGGCCGACGACGCGCAGTTCCTCGCCTTCCCGCGCGAGGTTCATCACCTGCGGGCCGACGTCGTCGAGCAGCGTGATGCCGGCGGAGACGATGATCTCCGGGCCGAGGTTCGGGTAGCGGCCGCTGATCGAGGCGGCGGCGTTGACCACGGCGGCCGGGCGGCAGGCGACCAGCGATTCCGCGGCGACCCTGTCGATGTCCTGGTGATCGATGACTGCTATTTCACCGGGGCGAAGCCGCTTCGTGAGGTTTTTGGTGCGCCGGTCCACGCGCGCGAGTCCGCCCGCGGCGGGGGCCGGCCGGGACCCGGCCTGCTCCGCCGCGCGCTCCGGAGCGCGCACGGTGATCCTCATCGGGACAATCCTGCCAGGCCCGTGCGGCCTGGCTCGTCCCGTAGCACCAGTTCTTAACACGCCTTCAGCCGGTCGTGACGAGGTTGTTACGTGGCTATCGCCGGGAGAGCTTCCGGCCGAGCGGCCGCGCCAGAGCCGGCCGCCGAGCACCGCGGTCAGCGCCTTTCGGCGTGAGCGGCGGCGAGCAACTCGTCGGCGTGAGCCTGACCGAGTTCGGAGTCTTCCAGGCCGGAGAGCATACGCGCCAACTCGCGTCTGCGCTCTGCCTCATCCAGCACAGTTACCCCTGATGAGGTAACGGAGCCATCGCTTTCCTTACGCACCAGGAGTTGACGGTCCGCGAATGCGGCCACTTGTGGCAGGTGGGTGACGACGATGACCTGTGCGGTGCGGGCGAGCCTGGCCAGCCGGCGGCCGACCTCGACCGCCGCCTTGCCGCCGACCCCGGCGTCCACTTCGTCGAAGACGAAGGTCGGCACCGGATCCGCGCCGGCGAAGACCACCTCGACCGCGAGCATCACCCGGGAGAGTTCACCGCCTGAGGCGCCCTTGGCGATCGGCAGGAACGGTGCCCCGGGGTGCGGCGCGAGGCGCAGCTCCACGTCGTCGATGCCGTTCGGGCCGAAGGCGACGAGCCGCTCGGCGCCGGTCTCCGGGTCCGGTACCGGCAGCGCGTTCACGGCCGCGACGGCCCCCGGGGCTTCCGCGGTCGCGGACAGCTCGCGCTGGGCTACGTGGACGGCGATGCGCGCATGCGGCATGGCCAGTTCGGTCAGTTCGGTGGTGACTGCCGCGGCGAACTTCTCGGCAGCGGCGCGGCGCGCGGCGGAGACCTCCGCGGCGTGGCCGGCCAGCTGGGCACGCAGTTCGTCTCGTTGAGCGGTGAGCGTCTCGATCCGGTCGTCGTCGCCCTCGAGCTCGGCCAGCCGCGCGGTGGCCTGCTCGGCCCAGGCCAGCACCTCATCGAGCGTCGGGCCGTATCGGCGGCACAAGTTCTCCAGGTCCGCGACACGCTGATTGACCACTTCGAGCCGGACCGGGTCGGCTTCGATCCCGGCGAGATAGCCGGCTAGGTCGGTAGCGGTCTCGGTGAGCTGCCAGTAGAGCTCTTCGAGGCGCGCGGCGATCGGGGTGAGCGCCGCGTCGTCCCGGCTCACCTGTTCCAGGGCACGCCGTGCCGCGTTCACGAGGGATGACGCATCCGCGGTGCCCGCCGTATCGTCCGTCGCGACTAAGGCCTCGTGCGCGGTAGCTGCGGCTGCACGCAGCGATTCGGCGTTACCGAGGCGCTGTGATTCGACGGTCAGCTTTTCCAGTTCGCCAGCAACCGGCTCGACTTTGTCGAACTCCGCGAGCCCGTAGCGCAGTGCGTCGGCCTCCTGAGCGCGTTCTTTGGCTTGGGTGGTCAGTTCTTCCAACTGCGCGGCAACTTCACGGTATCGGTTATAGGCGGCGCGGTAATCGGCCAACGGACGCGATACCGCATCCCCGGCGTACCTATCCAGCGATGCGCGCTGCCTTGCCGGTTGCAGGAGTCGCTGCTGCGCGGATTGCCCGTGCATCGCGATCAGGTCTTCACCCAGATCGGCGAGGATTGAGACCGGCACGGCCTGGCCGCCGAGGTGCGCACGAGAGCGAACCGCTGCGTTCTGTCCAGAGCCCTGCCCCTGCCCTGCTCCGCCGACTACGCGCGCGAGAAGCAATTCGGCTCGTGCGGTGCCGTCCGGGCCCGATTCCGCGGCGTCTATTGCCGCGCCTGCTTCGGTCGCGCGCCGAGCGACCGAGCCTTCGGCGGGAATCAGCACTCGTCCCTCGATGACTGCCCGATCCGCGCCCGGCCTTATCCGCGTGGTCTCCGCGCGGCCGCCGAACAACAGATCCAGCCCGCTGACGACCATGGTCTTGCCGGCGCCGGTCTCACCGGTGACCGCGGTGAAGCCGGGCGACAACTCCAGTACGGCGTCCTCGATCACCCCGAGGCCGCGGATGCGCATCTGCTCCAGCACACTCGTGAGATTAGCGGAAGTGCCGGACACCGGGCTCTGCCTTACCGCAGCACTCCCCTGACGGAGGATCAGCGGGAACCTCGTCGGTTAACCCGAATATCACCGCTATTCCCGCGCCCGCCATCCGTCGACCGGAAGCCCGAATTTCGCGACCAGCCGGTCAGTGAAGGGCGCGTCGTGCAGCCGCGCTAGACGTACCGAACGCTCGCCCCGGCGTACCTCAACTCGTGCGCGGTAGGGCAGGTCCAGCGTTCTGCGGCCATCGCACCAGAGCACCGCGCTGCCTTCCGGACCGACGCCCCAGCCGTCCTCGATCTCGATGGCCAGCAGCGACGAAGGCGCGGCCACCAGCGGCCTGGCGAAAAGCGCATGCGCGGAAACCGGCACGAGGAGCAGCGCCTCGACCTCCGGCCACACCACCGGTCCGCCGCCGGAGAACGCGTACGCCGTCGAGCCCGTGGGAGTGGCGCACACGACGCCGTCGCAGCCCCAACGCGACAGCGGCCGTCCGTCGATCTCGATCAGAACCTCGATCATTCGCTCGCGGGCGCGCTTCTCGACGCTCGCCTCGTTGAGCGCCCAGGTATGCCCGACCACGCGGCCGCCCTGCATGACCGTCACGTCGAGGGTCATGCGCTCCTCGACCTCGTACCGCTGCTCCACGATGCGTTCGACGACCTCATGCAGGTCTTCGAGCTCGGCCTCGGCGAGGAAACCGACCCGGCCGAGGTTCACCCCGAGCAGCGGGATGTCGGCCGCGCGCGCCAGTTCCGCGCCGCGCAGCAGCGTTCCGTCGCCGCCGAGCACCACGATCAGCTCGCAGTCGTCCACGGCGTGCCGGTCATCGGGCACGATCCAGGCGGTCGGGCCGAAATCGACCCCGTCCACCTCTCCGGCCAGCACGCGCACCTCGATGCCGGCGCCGGAAAGCCAGTGCGCGACCTTCCGCGCCGCGTCCTTGGCTTCCTTGCGGCCGGTGTGGGTGATCAGCAGGACGCTGCGCTTCGGGCGCTCGTCACCGCTGTCGTCGACCGTCACGCGCGCTCCCTGTGTCAGTTCCGATGTCCATCACTGCGCACGCTCGTCCGCGGCGGCACACCGGTTCCGACTCCGGCGGGCCCTTCCGCGATCGCTCGCGCCAATTGCGCTTCTTCGAGTGGCGCGGCTCCCGCACGCAGCCACACGAAGTACTCCACGTTTCCGCTCGGGCCGGGCAGCGGGCTCGCGGTAATGCCGAGCGCGCCCAATCCGAGCGACCACGCGGCGCCGGCCACGGTGCGTACGGCGTCCGCGTGCAACGCGGGGTCTCGCACCACGCCTCCGGAGCCGAGCCGATCCCGTCCTACCTCGAACTGCGGTTTGACCATGAGCGCGAGGTCGGCGTCGGGCGCGGCGCAGCGGGCGAGGGCCGGCAGCACCAGCGTCAGCGAGATGAACGAGAGGTCGCCGACGATGAGTTCCGCCGCCTCGCCGCCGATCTGCTCCAACGTCAGATCACGTACATTGGTTCGATCAACGACGATTACGCGCGGATCGGTCTGCAATCGCCAGACCAGCTGCCCGTAGCCGACGTCGACCGCGACTACCTCCCGGGCTCCCGCACGCAGCAAAACGTCGGTGAAGCCTCCGGTAGACGCCCCGGCGTCCAGGCAGCGGCGCCCATCGACGATGAGTCCGGCCGGCCCGAACGCCGCCAGCGCGCCGGCGAGTTTGTGCCCGCCGCGTGACGCGTAGTCCGACTCCCGCTCCGACGCACCTGTCACCACGATCGCGGCGGAGGTTTCCACCTGGGTCGCCGCCTTGCCCGCGGCCTGGCCGCCGACGGTGACCCGGCCGGCCGTGATCAGCTCGACCGCCTGCTCGCGGGAGCGGGCCAGCCCGCGCCGGACCAGTTCGGCGTCGAGCCGCCGCCGCGCCTGTCCCGCCATCGTGTCCTGCCTGTCCGGCTGTTTTGCCAGCGTCTGCCTTGTGCTTTTCGCCTAACGCGCCGCGCCTTAGGTGGTTACCGAGTTCAGTTGTCCCTGCTCTAACTACCCGCGTCCTGCCGATCGATCTGCGCCAGCGCTTCCTGGAGTCGCTGGTGAATACCGTCATAGAGGTCAGGATGCGTGCCAGTGGGCCGCTCAGGCAGTTCACGTAGCCGCTCGAGCGCGGCGTCCACGTCCGGGTGGCCGGTCGGCTCGGGTTCCGGTACGAGCGCGAACGGCTCGGGCCGCGGCGCTCCCGCGGTCTCGACCGCGCCCTCAGTGTCCATGCTGCCCGTCGTCCTCTCGCCGTGCCTGTGCGTCTGCGCTGCTCGTCTCCGACCGTACCGCGCCGCGCAGCCCGCTGGCTGTAGGGTGCCAGCCGTGGCGACCAAGAGCGAATGCGCGGAGGCACTGGACCGGCTGGCCGCGAAGATGGGCGGCCTGGACGAGGGCAGCCGCGACAAGCACCGGCTGGAGCGGACCGTCAGTTGTCAGGTGCCTGACCTGGACGTGACTTTCCACGGCACGTTGAAGGACGCGCGGCTGCTGAACGTGACGTCCTACGACAATGGTGCCAAGCCGCCGCAGGCGCAGATCCGGCTGACCATCCCGAGCGAGGAACTGCTCAAGTTGGTGGACGGCAGGCTGAATTTCATCTCCGCGTGGACTTCCGGGCGGATCAAGGTCAACGCGTCCTTCGGCGACTTGATCAAGCTGCGCAAGATCTTCTAGCGCGGCCCACCGTACGGTTTCCCGCGCGGTTCAGTCTTTCTGCCACTCCATCAGCAGACTCGGATCCAGCAGCCCACGCAGGTCCTGCGCGAGGTAAGTCGGCTGGTGCTCCTTCGGAGCGTCCTTCAGATCTTGCAGCCGCGTGACGCCGGTGAGCACGAGCAGCGAGTCGACCCCGGCGCGGTTCGCGCCCTCGATGTCAGTGTCGAGCCGGTCCCCCACGACCAGCGGACGCTGCGCGTTCGTGCGGATCATGGTCTCGCGGTGCAGCGCGGGCTCCGGCTTACCGGCCACGGTCGGCCAAGTCCCCGTGGCGGCAGCGACTGCACCCACCAGCGCTCCGTTGCCCGGCGCGATCCCCCGCGCGGTAGGCATCGTGCGGTCGGTGTTGGCCGCGAACCAGGGCGCCCCGCGCTCGATCGCGTAGGCGGCCTCGGCAAGGTCCGTCCAGCTCGTGTCTGGCCGGTACCCCTGCACCACCGCCGCGGGATTGTCCTCGGCGCTGCTCACCAGCGTCAGGCGGTGCTCAAGCAGTGCCTGACGCAGTCCCTCGCCGCCGATAACGAGCACACGCGCGCCCTCAGGCACCTGCTCGGCGATAACGCGCGCGACGGCCTGAGCCGCCGTGACGACGTCCTCCGCGTGCGCAGGCAGCCCAAGCTCACGCAAGTGGGAGGCAACCGCAGTCGGCGTGCGCGACGCGTTATTGGTGACGTATGCGAGCCGCATCCCAGCGTCCGCCGCCGCCATCAACGAGTCCACGGCGTGCGGTACGGCGTCCTTGCCGCGGTACACCACTCCGTCGAGATCCAGCAGCGCCGTGTCGTACAAAGCGGCGAGCGGCTTGTCTGCCGCTCGCCGCTCCGGCTCCGCCGTTGTCGCCCCGTCCGCCGCCGCGCTCTCCAAGTTCGTCACAACGACCGATTTTCGCATGAGCTCCGGACCTGGACCGCTGTCACCCACAGGGTGAGAAGGATGACGAGATGGGTTCTGCGCCGGCCTACGACCGACCCTGTTTGCCTGCCGCCGACCGGGACCGCACAGTCGCTCGCGCCCCGCGCAGCGCCTGCGTGTAGTACCGCACATCCGGACGCATCGCCGCAGCCAGCGCCAAGTGCTCTACGGCAAGTTCGTAGTTCCCGAGCCGGGCAGCGGCTAGGCCCCAGCCGAACTGCGCGTAGTCGTCCTCGGGGTTCGAGTCAGCCAGGGTACGGAACACTTTCGCGGCGTCCTCGTACTCCTCCGCGTCGAATTGCGCCCGCGCCAGCGCTTCCAGGATTGGGCGCGAACGCGGTACTCGGTCGGCCGCCCGCATGAGCAGCTGTGTCGCCGCCGCCGGGTTGCCGCTGTCGAGCAGTTGGATTCCGCGCTGGTACCAGTCGTTGGCCTCCCCGGAGAGGGCGGAGTCGTCAAGCGGCTCACCGTGCCCGGCCCACCGCTCGTCTGCCGCGTCGCCATGCCACTGCTGCGCACCCTCAGCCACTTCGCGCCTCCCGGAGTTCGGTCTGTCCGCTATTACCGCTGTTCCCGTCTTTCCCGAGCTGTCACGTTCCGCTCGGCCGTCTTAGTTAGGGCGAGCCCCGTCGGCAGCACCCCATAGCATTTGCGTATGAACCCCGCTCCGGAGGCCGACGCTGCGCGCACCGATGTTCAGGGGCGGCTCTCGCTCGTCCCGTTCCGCGGTCTGCGGTTCGCTAGCGCCAAGGTCGGCGACCCGGCGGCAGTCATATCGCCACCGTACGACATGATCGACCCAATTCAGGCACACCGACTTGCCCGCAGCGGTGCGCACAACATTGTTCGGCTTATCCTTCCGGAGCTGAACGAGCCCGACGCGCGGCTTCGTTACCGGCGGGCCGCGCGCACCTTGCGGGAGTGGCGCGAGGAAAACGCGCTGGTCCTGGACTCGCAGTCGGCGCTTTACGTCTATGAGCAGACCGGTCCTTCGGGCAATCAGCGCGGGCTTATCGGGGCGCTGAAGCTTCCCGCGGACGATTCCGGGCCGGTGCTCCCACACGAAGACGTCGTGGACGTAGTGGTCGCCGACCGGCAGGCGCTCATGCATGCCATCGGCGCGAACCCCGAGCCGATCCTGCTCACGTACGAGGGCGGCGGCCCGGCCTCCGACCTGGTCGAGCGATACGCCGAAGGCCCCGATCCGATCGTCGACGCGGCCACCGCGGACGGCACGCACCACCGGCTTTGGCCGATCACGGACCCGGCGCAGCACGCGATCATCGCGGCCGACCTGGCCCCGCGCCGTTCGCTGATCGCCGATGGACACCACCGCTATGCCGCCTACCAGCGACTCGCCGCCCTCGGCCGTCCCGGTACCGACCGTGGCCTGGCCCTGCTGGTCGACTCGAAGCGGCATCCGCTCCAGGTACGTGGCATCCATCGCTGGATCCCCGACCTGTCGGTCGCTCCGGCCCTCGAGGCGGCGGCCGAGCACTTCACCGTCACCGAGGTGCCGGGCGGGTACAAGGCGGTCCTCGCGGCACTGGCGCGGATCGGTCCGGAGCGCATCGCGGTCGCCGCGGTCGACCGGCAGCGCGCTTGGCTCATCGCGGACCCGAAGCCGCAGCTGCTTGCCGAGACGATCCCACCCGACCGGCCGGAATCCTGGCGCCGTCTCGATGCCACAGTGCTGCACCTGGCACTCGCGCAAAAGGTCTGGGGCGTCCCGGACACCGCGGAACGGATTCGCTTCGACCATGACGCGCGCAACGCGGTGATCGAGGCACAGCAGCATCACGGCCTGGCTGTGCTGCTGCGGCCGGTCGCCGAGTCCACGGTGCTGGATCTGGCGGCGGCGGGGATCCGCATGCCGCGCAAGTCCACCGCGTTCGCGCCCAAACCGGCTACCGGCCTGGTACTGCGCCTGCTCGACGAGATCTAGGACCGCCGAAAACGGAGCTCTGAAACGCAACGGGCGAGCCCGTCGAGGCTCGCCCGTCATCGTTCGTCTGCGGTATCAGTCGCGGAGAGGATCCGCGACCACACCCCGCGCCGACTTACTGCTCTTCGTCGTTCTCCAGGTGGGGACCGACTTCCTTGGCACTGTCCGAGCCGGGCCGGTGCTCCTCGTGCGCGGCACCTTCGAGTTCGTCCTCGTCGTCGAACTCTTCGTCCTGCTCGTCGTCCTCGTCCTCGTCTTCATCGTCATCTTCGTCGAGTTCGACGTGCTCGCCATCGAACTCGTCGTCTTCTTCGGCGGAGTGCGCCCCGTTCTCTTCCTCGTCGAACTCCTCCTCGACCTCGTCGAAGGTGAGTCCGTCGAGTTCGGCAAGCCGCTCACCGGCGCCGGTCAGCCCTTCCGGGTCCACCTCGCTCGCGCGGGCGAACCATTCCCGGGCCTCTTCCTCGCGGTCGGTCTCGAGCAGCGCCTCCGCGTAGGCGTAGCGCAGGCGCGCAGTCCACGGCTCCGGCTGAGCGGGCGTCAGGTCGGCACCCTGCAAAAGGACTACGGCCGCGTCCGGCTGACCGAGGTCACGCCGTGCTCCGGCGGCTACGATCCGCAGCTCGACCTGCGTGGCTTTGTCCAGTTCCTTGGCCTCGGGCGCCTGCGCCATCTCCAGCGCCTTCTCCGGGCGGCCCAGGCCACGCTCGCAGTCGGCCATGACGGCCCACTGGTGATTCGAGCCGGTGATCCGCCGCGCCGCGCGCAGTTCCGACAGCGCTTCGGCGTAACGGTCCGAGAGGTAGGCGGCAAGGCCGAGCGCCTCGCGTGTGGCGGCCAGGCGCGGCGCAAGCTGCTGCGCGGCGCGGGCGTGGGCGTACGCCTTCTCGGGATCCTCGTCGACGAGCCGACCGGCCATCACGAGGTGACCGCCGACGAGCTCGGCCTTCATACGCACAAGCGTCCGCAGCTCGGCGCGGATGTCAGCGTCGAGGTCCGAGGTGTCGATGTCGTCCGGCAGCGAAAGCTCGTCGAAGCCCTCAGTCGCCTCGCCCGGCTTCGCGACCTCGCTGACGGCCTGTCCTTCACCGCGATCGCGGTCCCCGAAGCGGGGTCGCTCATCGCGGCGTTCGAAGCCTGAGCGGTCGTCCCGCCGCTGGAAGCCGCGGTCTGCGCCACGGTCCCGGTCACCGTACGAAGGCCGGTCATCCCGCCGCTGGAAACCGCGGTCTCCGGAGGAGGGCCGGTCGTCGCGACGCTGGAAACCGCCACGGTCCCGATCGCGGTCAAAGCCACCGCGCTCGCGGTCGCCGAAGCGCGGCCGGTCTCCGGAGGACGGCCGATCGTCACGACGCTGGAATCCACCGCGGTCACCGCCGCGATCACGATCCCCATAGGACGACCGATCATCGCGCCGCTGGAACCCGCTGCGATCCCCGCCACGGTCACGATCACCGTACGAAGGCCGATCATCCCGCCGCTGGAACCCACGGTCCCCGCCACGGTCGTCACGCCGCTGGAATCCGCCGCGATCGCCGCCACGGTCACGATCCCCGTACGAAGGCCGATCATCCCGCCGCTGGAACCCACGGTCCCCGCCACGGTCATCACGCCGCTGGAAACCACCGCGATCGCCACCACGGTCACGATCCCCATAGGACGGCCGATCATCCCGGCGCTGAAAACCACCCCGATCCCCGGGGCGGTCCCGGTCACTACGCGGCCGGTCCCCAAAAGAGGGCCGGTCATCACGCCGCTGGAAACCACGGTCACCACCGCGATCATCACGGCGCTGGAATCCGCCGCGATCGCCGCCACGGTCACGATCCCCGTACGAAGGCCGATCATCGCGACGCTGGAACCCACGGTCTCCGCCACGGTCGTCACGCCGCTGGAATCCACCGCGATCTCCACCGCGGTCACGATCACCGTACGAAGGCCGATCATCCCGCCGCTGGAAACCACGGTCCCCGCCAC
>NZ_DATNGK010000029.1:0-2932 GCF_035605935.1 Actinocrinis sp.
TGACTTGCCCGCCCCGGCTTTCCCTCCGATAGCCAACGCCGACGGCGTGTTAGGTGCCGCGGTGGCGAAGTGGCGCACTCGCGCCCACTCGCTGGGGCGGACCCGCTCGGCGGCCACCCAAACCACCAAACCATCACAGCACACCTCGCGGTGAGGGCGTGCGCCAATAGCGCACAGCTTGGGATCTGCGTGACTCGCAAGCGATTCGCGGCCCGGGCGCCGGCCTGCTCACGGCGAAGTCGACGCAGGCAGCAACGCCTCCGGCCGGGCGGCACGTCCGGCGTTCAGCTCCCGGTTCAGGCTGCTGCTCCCTCCACCCGGACCAGCGCCGCGAGCGCGTCGGCGAGCGCGGCCGAAGGCTCCGGAAGGTCGAGATCGGCGCGCCACTGGGCTCGCGGTCTTGCGTCGGCGAGAACTCTGTCGAGTTGACTCGGTGACGCGAGTCGAGCTTCGGCGATCGCGTCGGACCAGGAGAGGAGGATGGTCAGCTCCGACGGGGAGAACGGTGGTGGCTCGGCTGTCTGCGCGGTTGCGGGTGCGGGTTTTGGATGGGCCGCGCCCGCGCGAATCTGGGTGATTCGCGCGAGCCTCAGGTCAGCGGTTGTGCGTTCCGGGGTGCGGCCGTCGGCCGCTCGTCGAATCGCGGACGATTCGTCGGCAGTGAGCAGGATGGCCTGCGCGTCAGCGTCGAGTGCGATCTCATGCGTGCCGCGCCCGCTGTCCTTCCAGAGCGCGACAACAGATGACGGCGGATGGTCGGCAGGCCGGCCCGTGCGGACCATACCGTAGGAAGTGACGGTGAGTACCGGCGATCCCGGGTCGTCCACCAGGACGCTCGCATACCGCGCGGCCCAACGAGATGAGAGCTGTGGACCGTCGAGGAGGAGGGCAACGAGGAGGGTTGGGCCGACGAGGCGGATCACATCGATGACCTCGTCGATGTGGGCGAGGTCCTCGCAGACCAGTGATGCGATCGTGTATCCGTCGCCGCGTTCGATCAGCTGAAGTGATCGGGGGCGGAGTTCGAGCGCCTCCCACCAACGCACTCGAGGGTCGAGCACCGCACCGAGGTGATATTGCTCGATTTGGCTCTGATCGAGCGACCATCGGTGATGCTTGTCTTGGCGGTAGTGCCACCACCGCCCGTCGAGCCGTTCGCCGAAGTGCACCCAGCTGTGCACAGTTTTGGTCACGGCCTCGACGCTAGGAGCGTCGCCGTGTTCATAGATCCGCTCAGGCTACGGAGATTCCTCCGTTCTACAGCGCTCCCCCGGCGGCTGGAATCCGTAGAACTGCGGACCTTTTCATCGATTCGGTCCTTGGCTGTATCAAAATGGGGCTCCGGGCCTCCTTTCGTCACCCTGTGGCGGGACTGTTAGGTGGGGCAGGCCCCATGCAGCAGCTGTACCGGCGGTCCACTTCCGCGGGTCTCGGGGGCGCAGCCGGTCACGACGAGCCGGCCCGCGCGATACCGGAACGTCTGCCAATAGTTGTGCCCCTGCGCGAAGTTGGGGCGATAGTCGTTGGCGGTGCCGATCACGTCGAGGAAGCCGTCGTCATCGAGGTCGGCCGCGCGCGGCTCGCCGGCGACGGTGACGGCCTCCGCTCCGGCCGGGTGGACGAGCCGGCCGCCTTGCAGCAGGAGAATCTCCGCGACGCCCGCATGCATCCCGAGGCTGTCGAGCAGTACGCAGTTCGGCTCGGACCGGCCGGCGATGCACGTCAACGACCCATTCCACCCGTCCCCGCGTGGCGAGATCCACCACTGCACGGTGACTCCGTGATCGAGGAGCTCGACCACGGGCCGGCTCTCATAGTTCTGCTGGTCCGATCCGAGCCACAACCGCACGGCGTACTGATCACGCAAGGTCACTGTCTGCCGCAGCCGGCAGGACCAGGGATGGCAGCTCGCCGGCGCGGGCACCGAGGTAACCATAGGCGCGCTTGTCGACGATGACCCGGTTGACGGCCGAATCGGGCTGCTCGGCGAATCACGCGGCGCGCCGCCGCTGCTGCATGAAGCAACGACTACGACGAGGGCAGCGCAAACCAACCACTGCAGCGGTCCAGCACGCCGCGACGCGCGTCGAGCCCGGCGGGCACTCATAGCCTCCCCCTGCCGGGTGAATATCCACCCAAGACCAGTGGACGACGATCGGGCGGGGAACGCGATCACCTGACCGCAACGAATCGATAACGTCCATCGCTCAGGCCGGCCACCCGGCGGTGGACCCCTCCCAGGCGGAGCGGGTCGTCATTCAACGGCGAGCGGCCCGCGTCGTCGGATCAGTGGCCGTAGTCTGCGGCGGTGTCTGCGACCGGGTTGGCGTTCAGCTTGTGTGTGGATCTTCAGCGGCCGTGGTCTGAAATCCGATTGATCGGCGAGGCGGCTGATTCCGCCGGTTGGCACTCGATCTACGTGCCCGATCACTTCATGCCGCACGAGACGGGCAACCGTGCGGCCGGCGGTCCCGTCCTGGAGTCGTGGACCTGCTTGACCGGGCTGGCGATGGTTACCCGGCACATCAGGATCGGCACCCTGGTGCTCGGTAACACGTACCGGCACCCCGCGGTGGTGGCGAACATGGCGGCCGCCCTCGACCAGCTCAGCGCCGGTCGGCTGATCCTTGGTCTTGGGGCAGGCTGGCAGGCCAACGAACACCTCGCTTATGGCATCGGACTGCCCACGGTGCCCGAGCGACTGGATCGCTTGGCCGAGGCGTGCGCGGTCATCCACGCGCTGACCCGCGACCGGGCGGCCGCCTATCAGGGCCGCTACTACGCACTGGTCGATGCCTACTGCGAGCCGACACCGATCCAGTCGGCGCTGCCCATCCTGGTCGGCGGCGGCGGCGAGCGCCGCACGCTGCCGATCGCGGCTCGCTACGCGGACGCCTGGCATACCTGGGCAACCAGCGGGGACTTCGGCCGC
>NZ_DATNGK010000030.1:0-8707 GCF_035605935.1 Actinocrinis sp.
GCCGATCGACGACCCTGGCTGCGTTGCCGAAACATCCACAGACGACCCACGGTGTTGAATGAGGAGCGCGAGGATGCTCCGGCGCCTTGCCAGGCCCGCCGCTTGGCCGATTCGCCGTGCCGTACCCGACAATTGCGGCAAACCGCCGCTGATAGTGCGTGACGCTAGACCCCAAAATGGGATCAGACGCGCTCTCAGGGCCTCACAGGCCGTAAGAACAACGCGCGCCGGACGTCCCGTTCCCCGTTGTGCACATCGGGAAGTGGCCGTACCGAACCGAACGGCCACTTCCCGACGACTTGCCCCGTGCCACTGCCTAACCCGAGTCGATGCCTATCTGACTTCATTGCTTCACTGAGACCGTGGCGCTGGTTGCTTTCTGACAGCTCGCCAGTCGCCGAATCGTCACAGCGCCTTGGCCCTGCGCTGGGCCTGCGTCAGTGATCTCGCTCAGTGATCGCGCTGCGCCGGCACGTGCGCAGTCGCCGGAGCGCCGGTTCCCCGGCTCAGCAGGCCACTGAGCGCCTCCGCCGCGCCCGAGCCGTCGCCCGCGAGCAGCCGGTCGACCAGGGCGGCGTGCTGATCGTCGCCGGCGCCCGAGCCGGGAACGCAGCTGAGCGGGCGCACGCCGGTGATCTCCAGGGCGCCGTACACGACGGAAGCGAGGTGCTCGAGCATGCGGTTGTCGGTCGCGCGCAGCAGCAGGGAGTGCAGTTCGACATCAGCGCGCTGGTACGCGATCGTGTCGCCTTCGGCGCTGGCCTCGGACAGCAGCTCAGAGAGCTCCATCAGCCGAGTGCGGGCGATCTCCGGCAGCCGGGATACCTGGGCGGCGACCAGGTGCGCGGCCAGCGGCTCAAAGGCCTGCCGCAGCTCGGCGAGCTCCCGGGCCTGGTCGGTGCGGAACGGGCCGAGCGCACGCCACTCGATCACGTCCGGGTCGAGCAGGTTCCACTCGTGCACCGGCCGAATCCGGGTGCCCACGTTCGGACGGGCCGAGACCAGCCCCTTGGCTTCGAGCACGCGAAGCGACTCGCGCACTACGGTACGGGAGACCTCGAAGCGCTGGCCGATCTCCTCGGGGACCAGCGGGCGGTCCGCACCGAGCTCGCCCGCCACGATCATTTGGCCGAGCTGCTGGACGAGTTGGCCGTGCAGGCCCCGGCCGCGCTGGGCGGCAGCCCGTGGGAAGACGGCCGCGCCCTGCGCCATGCCGTACGGGTAGACCTGCGCCTCGCCGGTCTGGCCCTGGGCCGCAGCGGTCACGCCGCCGGGATGGGCCTGAAGGGTCGCGGAGGTGACTGAGGAGACGGTGTTCATGCTGAACTGGTCGGCGTTCCCGGCAGTCGGCTTAAGGGCTGTGGCGACCATTTACTCATGATTGTCACGGAATGCACTCCGTCGAGTGAATCATGGGATTTAAGGCACGCCAGCTGGCAGCAGGCCGGCACCGGTCCGGTCAGACCACGCGCCGCCGCCGAACGGCAAGCACTCCCGACAGCGTCAGCACGAGCAGTGGAAGAGCGAGGATCAAACCAAGGGCTGCGGTATCGCTGATGCCAGGCATGAACCGCACCGTGCGCTGTGCGGCCAGGGCTACGTAAGGCAAAGCCAGACTCGTCGACTGCGGCAGGAACACGGCGACCAGCGCGCATCCCACGAGCGCTGCGGTAGTCGCGAGCAGGCGCGAACGAAGCACAGCGCCGCCCATGACGCCCAAGACGCCACAAAGCGCGGCCATAGCGAGCGAGCGCGGATCGGCGAGCATGAGGTGCGGGGGCAACGCGACATCGACGCCGAAGACTTTGAAGCCGAGCCGTGCGGTCCAGTAAGCGGCCAGCGTGCTGCCGAGGCAGAGCAGGGCGCCGAAGCAAGCCGCGACTACGGCTTTTGCGACGAGCACGGAGAAGCGCCTTGGGAGCAAGGCGAAAGTGAGCAGACCGCCTCCGTGGCGGTACTCGTAGCGGATCGAACTCGCGCCGAGCCACGCGGCGCTACACGCGGCGACGGCGCCAGGCAGCACCATCCCGACTACGCCGCCTGCGACGACCCAGGCGCCGCCACCGTGCGTCGGCGAGTACTGATGCAGCAACCCGGACGACCAAGCGGAAGCCGCGGGAACGTCGATGGTTGAGACGAGCGAGTGCAGCGCCAAGCGGGGAGAGGGCACCGGAGGCGCGGGCGGCAGCGGATGCGCGAGTCCGATCATGTGGCGCGCGGCGGGAAGGGTGAGGACCGCCGATGCCACGAACGCGAAGAAGGCCACGCCGCGGATCGAGCGGAGATTGCCGAGCCGCACGAGCTCGTATCTCAGTGCGCCGACAAAGCTCGAGACTGTTGCGAGCACGGGCGGCCTTAGCCAGCTCATCGGTGCGTCTCCTCAATGTCGGCCGCTGTGGCATGCGAGTCCGATTCGCTAGCGGACAACTCGCCGGCAGGCGATTCGTGGGCAGCGGGGCCGTCAGCCGACAAGTCGTCCGCGGATTCGACATCGGACGCCAGGTCGGATGGCGCTCCCTCAAGCTGCACACCACCAGTCACGGCGGACGCCACCCCGACCGGCCGCACGCCACCGGCTTCGCCGGACGCCGCTCCTCCTGAGGAGGCGCCCCCAGCTACTCCCGCCGATTCGGAAGTACCTGCTCTGTCCCCTGGATCGGTCACTGGCACCGCTCGTCCAGCCAGTTCGCTCGCCGAATCAGCCGCTCTCTCTGCCTGCGCGTCTGTCTGCGTCTGCGCCTGCGCCGCAGGGTCGGGCAGCACCGTGATCAACCTGACGCTGGGTTCACTGTCCGCGTCCGAGTTCACCACCCTGACATTCGAGACCGGTTCGCCTGCCGCCCGCGCACCATCCACGCGCGCAGGCCGCAACGCCTTCGCGCCCCACGACCGCATGCCGGACAACGGAGCGCTCGTACCAACGCTGACCGGCGTCGGCACGCCGACTACGCGCTTGCCGTCAGGGAAGACCTGGATTGGCACGACCGGCCTCACTCGCCGCCCTGTGCACGCGGCCAACACCAGATCTCCGGGATCCGAGCCCGTAAAGCGGTCCGACAGTTCGTGGACCGGAATGTTGTGCCGATAAGCCAGATCCCCGACCCGCGCGCGGTCGAGTCCGCGCACCTCAAGACACGCGCCCTCGCCCTGTGTGCTGCGTGCCCCGGCCTCGCCGAGGATCGCAGCGAACCGGACGATCTGCGGCGACCGCACGACGACAGACGCGCCGGTCGGCGCGCGCAGTACCTCTTCAGCAGTACGCGTGCCGACCAGGTAGCCGGAGTCGAGCAGCAGCACTCGATCCACCATCCCGATCAGCGTCTCCGTGTCCGAGCCGGTGACCAGCGCCGCACGCCCCTGGGCCGTGAAGGCTCGAAGCAGGGCACCGAGCCAGGCCACGCCCTCGGGTTCCAGGGCCCGGTCGGGACAGTCCAGCAGCAGCGTCTTCGGGTCACCCAGCAGGGCGACGGCGATGCCTAGCCGAGTGGCCATGCCCTCAGTCAGGTCGGACAGGCGCGTGCGGCTCTGCTCGGTGAGCCCAACGATGTCGAGGACCGCTTCGATCCGGTCGGCGGGCCGGCCGCGCCGGGTGGCTTCGATCCGGTCCGCGAGGTCGGTTTCATCGCGGCGACTGCGACGGCCAAAGCCGAACCTCCAGCCACGGCCGGCGAGATCGTCACCCTCGATGTTGTCGTGGGAGCGTCCACGGCGGCGTGCACCAGTTTGAGCTACCCCCGCGCCGTCACACTCGGCAAGGGACTCGGGGTACTCGCCGCAAGCAGCGAGTACATCCGCGAATTCGGCTTCCTCCTCCGCGTCAAGACCAAGGCTGTTTACGGTTGCAGGTAGGCCCGAGGCGTTTCGCGCGCTTGCGCGAGTACCGTCGGGACGGCCTGCGGCGCCACGTGTCGCGCCATGTACGTCGGCAGCCTCCCGACCGCGTTCTGCAGCGCGTTCCCACGCGTCGGCATTGTCGCGGCCGCCATCGACCCGCGTACCGGTTCCGACCCCGAAGTGATGGCCTGCGCCACTGCGCATCCGTGCGTCCGCGCTCTCCTGACCTCCGGCGCCCCGCTCACCGACCGTGTGCCAGTTATCGACGTTCCCGAACGCGCCGCCACGCTCGTGCCGGTTCGCGGTCCCTGCGTCGGAGGATCGCCGTGCGCCGGCGAGGATGCCCTCACGCGCCGCGCCTCGATCGGTCGCCAGTGCGAGCCGCAAGTAGCCGCGAACAGTCCGGTCCGGGTCGCCGACCGCCGGGCCGAGTAGCAGCCCGACCTCTCGCATCGGCCGGTGCAGCGCACGATACGGACGGCCGTCGAACAGGGTCTCGCCGCGGCCCCGCTCGAGCTCCACCATCCGGCGCAACAACACTGTCTTGCCAGCCCCGGTTCCGCCGAGCACCCCGGTCACCTGCCCGGGACGCACATCGAAGCTGACCGCGTCTAGTACTGTGCGGCCACGTCGCCGTACCGTCAGGTCGATGGCTTCGATCACGCCCGGCGCCTCCTGGATGTTCGCTACCCGATTGAGCCGATCTCCCTTCGATCGTCGGGCGCTGGCAGGCGAGCCGGACCGGCTGACACGCTCGTGGCTTCGGAAATCACCCGCATGGGCGCGCAGCCGCTGAATATGCGTAACCGAGCTGACGTGCCGTCAGCCAAAGGTCAGGGACCTGCGGTCAGCAAGCGCGTCGGCCAGCTATGGCGCTAGTTCGGGCGCAGCATCGGCGGGTTCAGCAGGGTCACGTCACCCAGCCGGAAGAGCTGCGCCGGGCGCCCGCCCTGACGGGCCGTCGTGTCGCCCACCGAGATCAGGAAGCCTTGGGTGCCGGTGACCTTGCGGTGAAAGTTGCGCGGATCGAGCGCCACGCCCCACACCGCCTCGTAGACGCGGCGCAGTTCGCCAACGGTGAATTCGGCCGGGCAGAACGCGGCGGCGAGCGGGGAGTACTCGAGCTTCGCCCGCGCCCGTTCCACACCGTCGGAAAGGATCTTCGCGTGGTCGAAGGCCAGCGTCGATCCGGCCGGCCCCGCACCCGCTGACCCGGGGAAGAACTCGGGCAGCAGCGAAGCGACCGGCGTCCAGGCCGCGGCGACCGCGTCCCCGCCCGCTCGGGGAGTGGGCAGATCGGGGGCGAGCGCCAGATAGGCGACCGAGATGACCCGCATCCGAGGGTCCCGGTCCACCTCCCCGTACGTGGCCAGCTGTTCCAGATGCACCGGAAGCTGGGCCAGGCCGGTCTCCTCAGCGAGTTCCCGTGCCGCCGCGCGGCCCAGCGACTCGGACTCGCGTACGAAGCCGCCCGGCAGTGCGAGGCAACCCGCGAAAGGCTGCTCGCCGCGCCGCACGACCAGGGCCGAGAGCGCGCCGTCCCGCACCGTGAGGACAACCAGGTCCACGGTGACCGCGAACGGCGGCCAGTCACGGGCGTTGTAGCCAGCTGGGCTCTGCGACGTCGCCATGAGCGCGCATCATATATCGTCCGAATGACGATAACCAGCGATGAAGGCCTCTTACGCATTTGGCTCAACGCTCCTACGCAGCCGGGCGGACTCCCGTTCCTGCGCCGCGATCTGCTCGGCCCGCATCTCATCGAGCCGCCGCGCGGTTCCCTGAGCCGCCTCGCGGACGAGTTCCGGACCGACGCCCCGCTCCAAGCCCTGCTTAATAAGCCCCGCGAGCGCGTAGCCGGGCATCGCGTTCGCCGCTAGTTCGAGACAAAGCCGGCTCCACGCTCCCCAGCCGAGCGCCCAAGCCGCCCAGGCCGCGATCGAGTAGGCAGCCGCCGCCTGTTCCGCGGTCACCGCGCGCCGGGCCAGCTCCACGCTGAGCGCTACCGCCTGCCCGGCTCGGTCATCACCGCACCAGGTGGCCAGGTAGTCACGTACCCGCACGTCCGTCAAGGCGACCAGCAGTGCGCCCGCGGTCTCATCGGTCATTGCCCGGTCTGGCGGCACCTGGCCGTCACACAAGCTGTCGGCGAGTTGCCAGGCTCGCGCCACGTCGTCCCAGTTGAAATCAAGGAACCGGCTAGGTGGGGTCGGTGTCTCGGCTTGGGCGATTGCCTCGTCCGACGCGGGGTCGTCGGACGCAGGGTCGTCGGACGGCGCAGCGGCGTCCCAGAGGATCCCTTCAGCATCGTCGCAGTCGGCCACGCACTCTTCGGCGCCGGCGGAGTAGCGCTCCTCGCCTTGCGGCGTGCTCGACCCGATCACCAACGCAGGCTCAAGCGCGGGGTAGAACGGGATTCCGGTGCTGTCGCCGAGCCCGGCATCCGGGAAACAGGCCCCGCCGGATCGGAACGCAGTCTCGGACCGCGGTTCGGGCGCGCAGTCGGCCTCGGCCGCGAAGTGTTCGGCGGCGATGCGGCTGAGCGCGTCATCGCACGCAGCCCGCATCCGCTCCGCCATATCACCGCCGTAAGGCTCGAGGCTCGCCGCGAGAGCCGCGCGGTTCGGCAGCACCGCCAGGCCCGAATAGGCGCTGAGCGCGGCAATGGCGCTGACTCCGGTCTCCACCAGCGAGCCCTCCGGCGGACAGCACGTCGGGCTGTCACACAGGAACGACCACCAACGCCCGTCGGCGACGAACAGCACGTCGAGCGGTGCCACGCCTGCCAAACGCAGCGGCGTGCACATACCGGCCACCAGCCGCCGGTAGTCCGCCATCCGCGCGGGGCCGCCCTCCGGCGGGTAAATCACACAGAGCGTCTCGTTCGCTCCGGCCTCCGCGAGCCGCGCCGCGGCCCAGCGGCCGAACGCGGCCGGGCCGTGCGCCACCGACGCGAGGTCGACTCGCAGCCCGTGGCTGATCCCGGCTCGGCAGTCGTGCTGCGACCTGGCGAGCCCGAGCAGCACGATGCTCGAATCCGGATGGAACCCGAAGAAGTGCGGGATCGCCGCCGCGACCTCGGCCGGAGAGCCCAGTCGCACCGCTCCGGGAAGCCCGCCCTCCAGTTGCGCGGCCAGCGCCTCCGCCTCGTCCTCACTGCCTGCGGTGAGGTGGATCCCATTGAAGCGGTCCGCCTGTGGCTCCATGGTGTCCACACCGGAGCAGTCCGTTTCAGGACAGTCCCGCCCGCCGCAACACACGCCGCCCGCCGCGGTAGCCGTCGTCATGCTCATCAGCCCTGCCTCCCTCGCATCTTCTCCGCCGCCGACCGGCGGATCGGGCGGTGCTTGCCGCGACCGCCCTGAATCAAAGATCACCGGTTTGCAAGCCCTGCGGGGAAGATTTCCGGGCACCTGTGGACAACTGCCCCTTGTGGACAAAGGCCATCGCCTGAACAGCGCAATCGATAATCCGACGATCGATTAGCCTGGGACGTAGTTGTACGAATTCAGGAGGATCGGACAGCGTCGGGGCCGACTATCGGCGAGGCTTTCGGCGCGTCTCAGGACGTTCTCAGCGCGCGGGGTAACACTTCGGGCATGCGGATTCTGGTGGTTGACGACGATCAAGCGGTGCGCGACTCGCTGCGCCGCTCGCTGGCGTTCAACGGATACGAAGTGGACGTGGCCACGGACGGGCTCGCCGCCCTTGAAGCGATCGCGCGCAACCGGCCGGATGCCGCGGTCCTGGACGTGATGATGCCTAGACTGGACGGCCTGGAGGCATGCCGTCGACTACGGTCCGCTGGCGAAGACCTGCCGATCCTCGTGCTGACCGCGCGCGACGCGGTCTCCGATCGGGTCGCGGGCTTGGACGCCGGCGCCGACGACTACCTGCCCAAGCCGTTCGCGCTTGAAGAGTTGCTGGCGCGGTTGCGCGCACTGCTGCGCCGCACCCAGACCGCGTACGCCTCCGGCCAGGACATCCTCACGTTCGCCGATCTCTCCCTCGACAGTTCCGCGCGCGAAGTGACGCGCGGCGACCGCACCGTGCGCCTGACGCGTACCGAGTTCAACCTGCTGGAATTGCTGATGCGGCACCCACGGCAGGTGCTGACGCGCGCTCAGATTCTTGAGGAGGTGTGGGGTTTCGACTTCCCGACGACCGCCAACTCCCTGGAGGTCTACGTCGGATACCTGCGCCGAAAGACGGAAGCAGAGGGTGAGCCCCGCCTGATCCATACGGTGCGCGGTATCGGCTACGCGCTACGAGAGACGGCACCGTGACGACGGAAGCTCAGAGCAAGACGGAGCAGGCTGGCCGGAAGCGGGCACTCAAGGCGCCGGCTTGGGCGTATGCGCGATCCCTGCGCGAGGCGCTGCACCGGATGCCGCTGCGCGCACGGGTATCCGCACTGATCATGCTGACTGTAGGCCTGACCGTCGCGCTGGCCGCGATCGTCAGCTACTCGGTGATTCGCACGGAGGTCGTGGCGCGGCTCGACAATGATCTCTATCAGCGCGCGTACTTGTCGACCTACACGAGCCTGGCCGACCCCAACTGGCTGGGCACGGCGGACTTGGAACACGACCCGGACCTGACCCTCTCGATCGCGGGCTTCAAGGCGACCATCGTCGACGCGCTCGGGAAGCAGACCAAGCCGCCGCCGATGGTGTCCAGTCTGGACGGACAGACCGGCCGGGTAGATATGTCCGCACCGGTAAACCAAGGCGAAATCGACGTCGCGTCAGGACGCCTTACCGCCTACGTAGAGTCGGTCAGAACATCGTCGGGTACGTACCGCGTCGTCGCCGTACCGATCCCGCGCTACCCGGGTAACGCCCTCGTTCTGGCGGAGTCGATGAGTTCAACG